>NZ_NRRN01000047.1 GCF_016583625.1 Halorhodospira abdelmalekii
GCTGGGGGGGGGCTCTTCCGATGCGGCTACGGTCTTGTTGGCCCTGAATCAGCTCTGGGGGCTGCGCTACGAGCGTCACCGCCTCGCTGCTATAGGGCTGGAGTTGGGCGCTGATGTGCCGGTCTTTGTGCACGGTGCGAGTGCCTGGGGTGAGGGGGTCGGTGAGCGGCTTGAGCCGTTGCCTGCAGAAGCGATGCCGTGGCCGTGGCTGGTTGTGGTCGACCCCGGGGTCGCGGTCTCGACCGCAGCGGTCTTTAATGATCCGGGTTTGACACGCGATAGTAAACTGGTCACAATACGCGACCTTCGCGCTGGCGCGGTTTGGAACGATTGCGAGCCGGTCGTTCGTGCCCGTTGGCCAGCGGTGCGGGAGGTGCTAGAATGGCTCTCCATGCGCGGCGAGGCGAAGATGAGCGGCACGGGTGGGTGCTGCTTTTTGGGTCTGTACGGTGAGGCAGAGGCGCGGACAGTGCTGCGTGAGCTGCCAAGCCGATGGTCCGGTTTTGCGGCGCGCGCGGTGGCCCGTTCGCCCTTGGAGGCGGAACTTGAGGTGGCTGCGCCGGCCGGAGGTGAGTTCAACGATTGGGGCGTCGCCAAGCGGTAAGGCACCGGTTTTTGGTACCGGCATTCGCAGGTTCGAATCCTGCCGCCCCAGCCATTTCCGCTTAACCCCGATCTCGTAGCCGATCTCGTGAAGGTAGACGTCTAGTCGTGCAACTCAATGGACCGATGATGGTCTTCGCCGGGAACTCCAATCTTCCCCTGGCGGAGGCAATTGCATCCCACCTCAAAACCCGCCTTGGGCACGCCGTCGTCGATCGTTTCAGCGACGACGAGATCATGGTTGAGATCAACGAGCACGTCCGCGGCAAGGACGTCTTCGTGGTCCAGTCGACGTGCCGCCCGGCTAACGACAACCTGATGGAGTTGCTGGCCATCGTCGATGCGCTGCGCCGCTCTTCGGCAGCGCGCATCACGGCGGTCATTCCCTACTTCGGCTACGCGCGCCAGGACCGGCGGCCGCGCTCGCAGCGGGTGCCGATTTCGGCGAAACTGGTTGCCGATATGCTGCAGGCGGCCGGTTACGATCGCATCGTGACGGTCGATGTGCACGCCGACCAGATCCAGGGCTTCTTCAACATTCCAGTCGATAATGTCTACGCCTCGCCGATCCTCCTTGGTGATATCTGGCGACAGCTCTACCCGCGCAAGGTCGTCGTCTCGCCCGATGTCGGCGGGGTGGTGCGTGCGCGCGCGGTCGCTAAGCGGCTCGATGATGCCGAGCTGGCTATCATCGACAAGCGGCGGCCGCGGCCCAACGAGTCTTCCATCATGCACATCATCGGCGATGTCGAGGAGAAGACCTGTATCATCGTCGACGATATTGTCGACACCGCCGGCACGCTGTGCCAGGCTGCCGAGGCGCTGAAAGAGCGGGGAGCCCGTAAAGTTGTGGCTTATATTACCCACCCGGTGCTCTCGGGCCAGGCCGTCAGCAGGATCGCCGCCTCCAGCCTTGATGAGTTGGTGGTGAGCGATAGCATTCCGCTGAGCGAACAGGCGGCAGCGTGCTCCAATATCAGGCAATTGAGCATTGCGGAGATCCTCGCCGAGACGATGCGTCGGGTCAGCAACGACGAATCAGTCAGCGAGCTCTTCGTAGAGTGATCCCCAACTCAGGAGTGAATCGATCATGACGGTGGAAATGACGCTCGATGCGCATCCGCGCACCGAGACTGGACGCGGGGCCATGCGTCGCTTGCGGCGCGCCCGCCGAGTGCCGGGCGTCGTCTACGGCGCGGGCAAGGGGTCGCAGGCCGTGACCCTGGAAAACGATCAGCTGTACCGCCTGTTGGAGGAGGAGAGTTTCTTCTCCTCGGTTCTGACTGTTAGGGTTGGCGGCGAGACCGAGCAGGCGATCGTCAAGGCGCTGCAGCGCCACCCCTACAAGCCCCTGGTGCAGCATATCGACCTGCAGCGGGTGGAGGCCGACCGGAAGATCTACGTGCAGGTGCCGCTGCACATCCACGGTGAGGAAGTTGCCCCCGGGGTTAAGAAGGGTGGGGTGCTGCACCACGATCTTCTCAATATCGAAGTCGTCTGCTTGCCGAAGGATCTGCCCCAGTATATCGATGTCGATGTCTCGAAATTGGATGTCGGGCAAGCGGTTCATGTCAGCGAGCTGCAACTTCCAGAGGGCGTCGAGGCCGTCGCCCTGCAACAGGGGGCGGGGCATGATGCGCCTGTGGTCTCGGTTCAAGCAACTCGTAAGACCCGCGGCGGCGGCAGCGGCGAAGCAGCCGAGTCGGACGCCTCAGAGTAGTCCGCCCGTGGCAGGGCAAGAGGGTGAGTTTCGGCTCATCGTCGGTCTCGGTAACCCTGGCGCGAAGTACGAAGGAACCCGGCATAACGCCGGGTTCTGGTTTATCGAGGAGCTGCTACGGCGCCACGGTGGTGAACTGCGGGCCGAGTCGCGCTTTTACGGTGTGGTCGGCCGGGTTGATATCGCTGGCTACGACTGCCGGTTGCTGGAGCCGACGACCTACATGAATCGCAGCGGTGATGCGATCGCTGCGCTGGCGAACTACTTCAAGATTCCGCCGCAGGCGGTCTTGGTGGCTCACGACGAGATCGATTTACCGCCCGGCAGCGTGCGTCTGAAGCGGGGGGGTGGTCATGGTGGACATAAGGGGTTGCGGCATACGCAGGCGACACTCAGTACGCCCGATTTTGCCCGGATTCGGATCGGCGTCGGGCATCCTGGGCACCGCGATGCGGTGGTTCAGCACGTCTTATCGGCTCCGAGTGCGGTAGAGCGGCGGCAGCTAGAGATCGCCGTTGAGGAGGCCGCGGACGTGGTGCCGTGGCTACTGGCCGGTGAGTGGGATCGCGCTTGTCGGCAACTGCATGGATGAGGCCTCGTTATGGGATTCAACTGCGGTATCGTCGGGCTGCCCAATGTTGGCAAATCGACGCTCTTTAATGCGTTGACGCAAAATGATATCCCCGCCGAAAACTACCCGTTCTGCACGATCGATCCGAACGTCGGCATCGTGCCGGTGCCCGATCCGCGCCTGCAGCACCTTGCAGCGTTGGTTAAGCCGCAGCGGGTGGTGCCGACGACGATGGAGTTCGTCGACATCGCCGGCTTGGTCGCTGGCGCGGCGCAAGGTGAGGGGCTGGGGAATCAGTTCTTGGCGCACATCCGCGAGACCGACGCGATTGCAATGGTGGTGCGCTGTTTTGAAGATGAGGATGTGCACCACGTCACCGGCCGCGTCGATCCGGTCGCCGACGTCGAGACGATTGCTACCGAGTTGGCGCTCGCCGATCTGGAGACCGTGACTAAGGCGCTGCAGCGCCAGGAGCGTGCGGCAAAGAGTGGAGACAAGGAGGCGGTTTATCTGCGGGATCTGCTTGAGCGGGTGCGCGCAGCTCTGAACGACGGCATCCCGGTGCGTACTCTTGATTTGCCGGAGGCGGAGCAGCGCAGCCTGAAGGGCTACCATCTCCTGACCAGCAAGCCGCTGATGTACATCGCGAATGTTGCTGAGGAGGGGTTTGCTGACAACCCGCTGCTGGATGCGCTCGCAGCCTACGCCGAGGCCGAAGGGGTGATGGTGGTGCCTGTCTGCGCGGCGATTGAGGCCGAGTTGGCCGTTTTGGCCGAGGCGGATCAGGCGGAGTTGCTTGCTGCCTACGGGCTCGAAGAGCCGGGCCTGAATCGCGTCATTCGGGCGGGCTATGAGTTGCTCGGGCTGCAGACCTTCTTTACTGCCGGGCCGCAAGAGGTGCGGGCCTGGACGGTAGCGCGCGGGGCTACGGCGCCACAGGCGGCCGGCAAGATCCATACCGATATGCAGCGGGGCTTTATTCGGGCCGAGGTGATCAGCTACGACGACTTCGTTCGCTACGGCGGCGAGCAAGGGGCGAAGGATGCCGGGCGCTTGCGGCTAGAGGGTAAGGAGTACGTGCTGCACGAAGGGGATGTGACTCACATCCGCTTTAATGTCTAGTCCAATGGCGACAATGGTCAGCCTGAGGCGGTTGTGTCCGAAGCGTTGTGTCGTCGTCCGGCCTTAGGCGTATTCGTCTAGGCGTGGACGTGCCGACGTCCGTCCCTGGCCACCATCGGCGCGATAGCTCGCAGCTGCGCCTTCAGTCGCGCTACGGCGGGCCGTGCTGCGCTCTCCGCTGCGCCCCCTGGTCTCGCCGCCTTCTGGATCGGCTGCGGCATCGCGCGCGGTTGGCCGCCTGCCTTTGTCGCGGCGCAGCCGCTCCTCAACCGCTGCGGGGCGGTTGGGCTCGTTGCTGCGGTGGCCGGTCGCCTCAATGCGCGGAAACGGGGCTACCGGCTCAATCTGCCGGATCTCCCGCGCGTTCCGCAGCAAAGTGGTGCGCTGCGTATCACGAATCGGGGGGACATTGAACATGGCGCCCCTCCTCTGTTTCTCGTGCCGTTGCGGGGAGGTACCCCGAGGCGGCGTTTGATCCTATCATCGGCAAGTGTTGCCGAAACTTGAAATAACCCCTTGGCCGTAAGCCCTGAGTCGGTCAGAATGTGCCGGTGAGGGAGCTTGTTAACCACTTATCAGGAGGGAGATTCCGCATCCATGCAGATCCAGATCAATCCTGGCTCCGGCGTTCACATCTCCGAGGCCCTTGAGCGCAGCATCCTTGAGTCGCTTGGTGCGATCGACCGCCGCTTCGGCGAGCAGTTGACGCGCATCGAAGTGCATTTTCAAGATACGAATGGCCCTAAAGGAGGCGTCAACAAGCACTGCCGTATTGAGGCGCGGCCGCGCGGTCTCGATCCGGTGCTGGCCGAAAATACCGCTGAGGATGCCTACGACGCCGCGCGTGGCGCCGCGCGTAAGCTGGAGCGGGTGTTGGATGGTCGCCTCGGTAAGCTGGTGAGCAAGCAGCGCAGCAGCCATCAGCCGCCGGAACCAGGGATTTGACCCCCCCCCGCGCATTCCCCCTGCCAGGCGTTAGCCCGGAGGGGGGGTAAGCGGGGTCTCTTTTCAGGGGCTTCAGGCTATCTATGGGCTATCCAGAAGTCTCCTGTGCTTCTGTTCTAGCCATGCCCGCCCGGGTGCGTGGCATTCACAAGAGAGTGCTAGCGAGCAATGGCGTGGCACCGATCGGGAAGGTCGGTGCCGCGCGTGCTGTCTCGGTTGGTCTTTTCGCCCGCAGGGCGCCGCGCCAGTGAGCGGCCGCGCTCACGCCTGCTCGCTGAAGGGTGGGGGGGCAAATCTTGGATTTTTGGTGGCTATGGGTGGAGTCGAACCACCGACCTTCGCATTATGAGTGCGACGCTCTAACCAGCTGAGCTACATAGCCATGCGGATACCCACTAAAGGGCGGTAATTATCGCTGTTTTTTTCTTTGCTGTCAAGCCGGCTTTTGTGCCATCAAGTGCCCCGGGAAGTTGTCGCGGAAAAGCGACGCATTTGCATCTGGGGCTCCATAACCCTTTCTTCTTCAAAGCTTCAGGGGTGTTGCGTTGGGGCAACAGCGGCGCTCTGAGGGGGGTCGTTTGCGTCGATGGGCGTGCTAACAGGCGCAGGCAAACACGGCAGTTGCAAGGGGGGAGGCGTGGAGGGGCGAGCGCAGCGCCCCCCGAAATGGCGGCACGGATTATGCAACGGAGCGGGCGGTGCATCTCGCCATATGGGAACACCGATTGATCGAATCGGTGCCCGTTTCGGGTGTCTATTTTGTACGTCGAAAGGAGGAGTCGATGCCTTATAAGATGCTACCGTTGGCGTTGTTGGCCGCGTTGCTGCTCGGTGCCGGGTGTGCCGGCATGGGAGGCGAAGAGGAGGCAGGTCCAGCCGCAGAGCCCGCCCAGGAGGCCGACGATCCGTGGGGTGCGCCTGAGGGCGATGAGCAGCAAGACCCGTGGGGTGCGGCGCCTGAGGGCGACGAGCAGCAAGACCCGTTCGGCGGTGGTTTTGAAGAGCCTGCTGACGGGGGTGAGCAGCAGTGGTAGTCGTGGGGTGGGTTGTCTAGGCGGGCTCTTTGCTCGCCAGCGGCGCGCCGACAGGGTGGCGGCGGAGCGCGGCCTATAGCTAGCCGCCGCCCTGCTCCCTAGGCCAGGCGGAGTTGGTGGCCGGTGGGTCTTGGTCGCACGCGGCGCGCCGACGACCGCGACAGGCTCTGTGGCTGTGCCGGGGAGCGCAGGCGCTCCTCCGCTAAGATGCGGTGAGGTGAACGCCGTAGCGCGAGCCCGGCGGGGTCCTCACACTGAGACGTCAACATAGCGGCCTCGGCCATCGCCCGCATGGGTGCGCGGACCGCTATCGTCCCGCGCCAGTGCGAACTGCTCGCGCAGGACGCCCGTTTGCTCCTCGATGGCGTCCCTAATTGCCGCCCTGGCTTGATGGCCCTTATATCCTCCGTAGAGGCCAGCGCCGACTGATAGTATGCTGGCTAGGTCCATGGCTGCCTTCCTCATTGTGTGTCGTCTTTGGGCGACAAGAAAGCGATCTCTGTTCTGTAGATTGTTCGACGCCCTTTTTTTACCTAAAGCCCTGCCAGGGCGCGCAGCCAAAACACCGGGCTCCTGTATTTTGCCTCCGTTTTAAGGTCATTGCAAGCCGCCGGTTGCGGTGCTATGCCGCAGCGAATGGGCAGATTTACCGTATGCCACTAGCTGACTGCAGTTGTCGCCGTGCGTGCTCCGTTGCAGCGCTCCAACCCGTGGCAATGCCCGCTATGAGCCTAGTATTATGACAGTTATGAACGATCCAAAGTGCCCTGAAGCGTATCCGCTGCTCCAGACGATCGACGACCCCAGCGATCTCCGTGCGCTCTCAGTGGAGCGCCTTGCGGAGGTGGCCGAGGAGCTGCGTGCCTTTCTACTCGCCTGCGTATCGCAAAGCGGTGGTCACCTCTCCGCTGGTCTTGGGGCGGTCGAACTGACCCTCGCTCTGCACTATGCGCTCGATACCCCGCACGATCGGCTGATCTGGGACGTCGGGCATCAGTGCTACGCCCATAAAGCGCTCACTGGGCGGCGGCGCTGGCTCACAGAGATCCGCCAAGCCGGGGGGCCGGCCGGTTTCCCAGTGCGCGAAGAGAGTGACTACGACGCTTTCGGTGTCGGCCACTCCTCGACCAGTATCAGTGCGGCCCTCGGTATGGTCCTGGGCAGTGCTCACAGCGGCACCCGGCGTCGCTGCGTCGCGGTCATTGGCGATGGTGGGCTCACGGCGGGGGAGGCCTTTGAGGCGTTAAACCACGCCGGCGGGAGCGGTGCCGATCTCTTGGTGGTGCTCAACGACAACGAGATGTCGATCTCTGAGAACGTCGGTGCCCTGTCGAACTACCTGACCCGCTTGCTCTCCGCACCGCTGACCGGGCAGTTGCGGCGGGGCGCCCGCGAGGTACTGCGTCGTGTTCCTCCGGTGCACGAGTTTGCCCGTCGCACTGAGGAGCACCTGAAGGGCATGATTGCCCCGGGCACCCTCTTCGAGGAGCTCGGCTTCCACTACTACGGGCCGGTCGACGGTCACGACGCCTCGGGGCTCGTTACGGTGCTGCGCAACTTGCGCGATCAGCCGGGTCCACGGCTTCTTCACGTAGTCACGCGTAAGGGCAAAGGCTACGCCCCGGCGGAGCAGGACCCGACCGCCTATCACGGTGTGGGTCGTTTCGATCCGGCTCGGGGATTAACGCCGCCGTCCTCTCCGGGCGCTCTCAGCTACACGGACGTCTTCGACCGCTGGATCACCCAGGCAGCTGTTGCGGACAGGCGGCTCTTTGCCATCACTCCAGCGATGCGCGAAGGCTCGGGGCTCGGCCGCTTTGCCCAGCGCTACCCGGAGCGCTTTATCGACGTCGGCATTGCCGAACAGCACGCCGTTACTTTGGCTGCCGGGCTAGCATGCGAGGGCGCGCGCCCGGTTGTGGCCATGTACTCGACCTTTTTGCAGCGTGGCTACGATCAGCTGATCCACGACGTCGCCCTGCAGCGCCTCCCGGTGCTCTTTGCCATCGACCGGGCGGGGATTGTCGGCCCCGACGGCGCAACCCACCAGGGCACCTTCGATCTGAGTTTTCTCCGCTGCGTGCCCGAGCTGATCGTCATGACCCCGGGGGATGAGGCGGAGTGTTGGCGGCTGCTCTCGACCGGGCTGCACGCCGATGCCCCCGCTGCGGTCCGCTATCCGCGTGGTCGTGGCCCCGGGTGTGCGCTGCCGAAGTCGCTTGCACCGCTGCCGATCGGTCAGGCCGAGATCCGTCGCCGCGGCGATGCCGGTATCGCTCTGCTCGTCTTCGGCGCTCTGCTGCCGACGGCGGAGGCGGTGGCCGAGGAGCTCGATCTCACGGTGGCCAACATGCGCTTCGTTAAGCCGCTCGATGTCGCTTGCATCGAACAGCTGGCCGCGACCCATCGCCATCTGCTCACTTTGGAGGAGAACGTCATCGCTGGCGGTGCCGGCAGTGCGGTCAGTGAGCACTTAGCGCGGATCGGCAACCGCACCCCGGTGACTCATCTCGGCCTGCCCGATACCTTCACCCCGCACGGCGACCGCGACGCCCTGCTCGCAGCGAGTGGGCTCGATGCTGCGGGTCTCCGCAGCGTGGTCGCCTCCCTGCAGCAGCCCGGCTGACAGTCCCGGCTGGCAATCGGACTGGTGGCCCAACTGATGGCCCGACTGATGGAGTGTGCCGCACCATGGTGGACCCTTCCTGGATCGAACAGGCGCTGGAGCGCAACAAAGCGCGCCGTGAGCATTTTGACGAGATCGCCTACACCCGTCTCACCGATGCCCTCGGCGGCTGGCCGCGCGGCACCGTCTTCTTGGGCGGGCGGGCGGTGCCCGGTTACCCCTCCATCGGCCGGGTGTTGAACTTAGAGCAGGGACTGAAGCAGCACTTCCAGGCGCCGTTTCATGCCGAGGAGAAGATCGACGGTTTCAATGTCCGGATCGTGCGCCACGCCGATACCGATCTGGCCTTCTCGCGCGGTGGCTTTGTCTGCCCCTTCACCACCGATCGGCTGCCCGATCTAATGGATTTGCGCATCTTCGATGACGAGCCCGATCTGGTGATCTGCGGCGAGGTGGCCGGTCCCGGCAACCCCTACCTGGAGGGCCATCCGCCCGATATCGACCACGAGGTCGTCCTACGCATCTTCGATCTGATGCGTTTCGATGCGCCGCAGTTCATGGCGACCGTGGAGCGGCACGACCTGCTGCAGCGCTATGGGCTGCCTGCCGTCCCTTACCACGGTCGCTTCCACGCCGATCAACCCGAGGCGGTCCGAGCGTTGCTGGGTGAGCTCGATCGGCGCGGTGTCGAAGGCTTGGTCCTCAAGGAGGAGGGTGAGCGGCAAAAGCGGGCCAAATACGTCACCCCGGCGTCGGTTGTGCAGGACTTGCGTGCCATGGGCGATGCCTTGATCGATATGCCGCCGGAGTACTTCACCAATCGCCTGCTGCGTTTGGTCTTGATCCTGGAGGAGTCGCCTGCGCTAGAGCGCCCGGAGCTGCGCGCCGAGCTCGGCGCTGCGTTGATCGATCCGCTGCTTGCAGCTGCACGGGCGCATCGCGACACCCACAAAGTCGCCCACCACTTCCGTTGCCGTTTCCGCTCGCGGGTGAACGCCGAGCGCTTCATTGAGCACATGCGACGGGTGCCGCAGAAGGAGATCCACTCCTCGGTGCGTTCCCTTGAACAGGCCGAAGATGGCTACTGGGTGCTGACTTTTGATCGTGTCTTCCCCCGCATCAGCGGGCTGCTGGGTAACTTCCTCAGCGGCGCACAAGTCTACGACTGAACGCGATCCGGTGCGACCAACTGCCATCCAGCCTATAAGCGATGCACTACTTAATTGCAGTGACCCTGTTGTGGGCCTTCTCCTTCAGCCTGATTGGTGAATACCTCTCCGGCCAGGTCGATAACGACTTCGCGGTACTGAGTCGTGTGGCACTCGCCGCCTTGCTCTTTTTGCCCCTGCTGCGGCTGCGGGGGATCGCATGGCCGCTCGCCTTAGGCTTGATCGGGGTCGGGGCGCTGCAGTTTGGGGTGACCTATCTCTGTCTCTACCGCTCCTTCGCCTACCTGAGCGTGCCCGAGGTGCTGCTCTTTACCATCACGACCCCGCTCTACGTCACACTACTCGACGATGCGCTCTATCGGCGCTTTGCACCGGTTGCGCTGCTTGCAGCGGTGTTAGCGGTCTTTGGCGCCGGGTTGATTCGCTACGACGGCATCGATGGGGCGTTTTGGGGCGGCTTTCTGCTGCTGCAGGTTGCCAACGCCGCCTTTGCCGCCGGGCAGGTCGGCTATAAGCACCTGTTGCAACGCTATCCGTTGGATGTCCCCCCCTATCGGGTCTTCTTTCTCTTCTTCCTCGGCGGGTTGCTCGTCGCAACACCCGCCTTTCTCCTCTTCGGCGATCCGACGCTGTTGCCGCAGACCTCGCTGCAGTGGGGAGTGGTGGTGTGGCTCGGGGTCATGGCCTCCGGCGTTGGGCTCTACCTTTGGAACCAGGGGGCGCGGCGGGTCGATGGTGGCACCCTGGCAGTGATGAACAATATGCTGATTCCCGCCGGCCTGCTCGTCAATTTGACCTTGTGGGGGGCAGATACGGAGTGGCAGCGCCTAGCCGCTGGGGGCGCCGTTTTGATCGCCTCGCTATGGCTCAACGCCCGGTTTTCGCGCTACGCCGTGATTGGCAAATAGAGGCCAATATGGGCCGCCGCGCAGGAGCGGCTAGCCGTCGCCGTCGGCCACCGGCGGCGCATCGAGCAGTGCGGTGATGTCGCGCTCAAGCGCCTCCGGAGCGGTCTGCGGTGCGTAGCGAGCGGTCACCCGTCCCTGTCGATCGACGAGGAACTTGGTGAAGTTCCACTTCACTGCCCGACTGCCCATCAGCCCCGGCGCCTCTGATTTGAGGTATTGAAAGAGGGGGTGCGCCTGATCGCCGTTGACCTCGATCTTGGCAAAGAGGGGGAAGTTGACCTCGAAGCGGGTGGTGCAAAACTCGGCAATTTCGGCCTCTTCACCCGGTTCTTGGTTGCCGAACTGGTTGCAGGGGAAGCCGAGTACGGTAAAGCCACGCTCGTGGTGGCGACTCTGCAACGTTTGCAAGCCTTGGTACTGAGGGGTGAGGCCGCACTGACTCGCGACATTGACAATCAGCAGCACCTGGCCGGCGAAATCGCGCAGGGGTTGTGGCTGGCCGGTGATCGTGGTGGCGGTGAAGTCGTAGACGGAGGTCGGTTTTGAGGACATGGCAGAGGCCTCGCTGGCAGGAAGTGCGGATGCCTCAGCATGCCGCGCATCACCGCCGTGATCAACACGGAGGATGCGCGGCAATGGCTTCGGCAGTCGGCCTAAAGCGGAGCGACGGCAGGCCTTAAAAGAGGCGGATGACGCCGACGTTCACTGCGCTTAAGTCCCACTCAAGTTTATCCCCCGTTTGGCCGTTGGCACGGAAACGGTCTTCGCCACCGCTGTGGTAGCGGATGTACTCAATCTGGTAGCCGAAGCCGGGGTGGGGGTAGAAGGTCGCACCGATACCGATGGTGGGGGCCGTGTCACTCATCTGCATGCGACTGGAGGGTGAGGGAGGTTTGTTGCTCCACTGCGCTTTGGTTACGCCGGCGAGCAGGTAGAGCGAAAAGAGATCGCGATAGTCCAGCAAGTGGCCGACGGCGTAGAGCCCTATAAGATGCTCGAGTTCCAGGGTCGATTTGCCATGTTCGCCTCTCTCTTCAACATCCTTGACGCCGAGGCCGATGCGGCCTTCGATGGCGACTTGGCGCCAAGGAAAGTAACCGGCGTGGAGGCCAGCGGCGGTCGGGCGTACTGCGCTGGAGTCGCCGGCGTTGTCATCAACCTCCAGCACCACCCTGCCGACGTTTAGACCGACGTAGGTGGTGCCCTGTGCGGTGGCGCTAGCGGTCACAGTCGGTGGCAGGAGCAGGGCGGTGGCGGTCAGCAGCGCGGCAACAATCAGCGGCCAGCGGCCGAGGGTAACCAGGGTGAGCTCGTGTGGTGGGCGCATGGGTCTACTCTCCGGTAGAGTGCGGAAGGAAGGAGGCCAAGGTCGATGCCCCCCTCGCAACTATATACTCTTTACCGGAGAGAGTCCGAAAGAGTGGAGCCGCAGCTTTAATATCTTCTCAGCGCAGGAGGCGACGGCGAAAGAGCCACGAAGCGATGCAGAAGGCCACCGCCGTGTAGGCGATCGGCACCAGCAGATGGAGCAAGAGCCCCACATGGAGCGCACCACCGGTGACCAGCGGGCGAATGATCTCAATCATGTGGGCCAAGGGCAGGAGGTAGGCCAGCGAGACGACGAGCGAGGGCAGTTGC
Source organism: Halorhodospira abdelmalekii (assembly GCF_016583625.1). Classification (GTDB taxonomy): domain Bacteria; phylum Pseudomonadota; class Gammaproteobacteria; order Nitrococcales; family Halorhodospiraceae; genus Halorhodospira; species Halorhodospira abdelmalekii. The sequence continues at coordinate 12,337 of NZ_NRRN01000047.1, forward strand.
TCGAGCGGGAAGAAGACCCCGGAGAGCAGCAGCATCGGAGTCAGGATCAGGGTGAAGTAGTAAAGGAAGAAGTCGTAGCTGGGCGAAACAGCGGTGACGATCAGCGCCATGCACGCGAAGGCGAGGCAGATGAGCCAGATCAGCGGCAGTGCCAGCAGTACCCCCCAGGGCGAGAGCAGTCCCAAGACAACGGCCACACAGCCGATTGCTGCGGCACTGATTAGCGCCTTACTCGCCGCCCAGATCGCCTCGCCGAGCACGATGTCGTCGACCTCAAGCGGAGCGGCGAGCATTGCCGCCCAGGTCTGCTGCACATGCATCCGAGTAAAGGCCGAGTAGAGCCCCTCGAAGCTGGCGGCAAACATCGCACTGGAGCAGAGGATGCCGGAGGCGATGAAGACGATATACGGCAACTCGCTGACCTCGCCGATGAGGGCGCCAAGGCCGTAGCCGAAGGCCAACAGATAGAGGATCGGTTCACCGAAGTGGCCGATCAGCGACGGCACCATCAGCTTGCGCCAGACGCGCAGGTTGCGGCGCCATACCGCTACGAAGCGGAGACTCGGGCGCGGCAGCCAGCGCTCGTGTGGGGCCGCGGTATGCACGCTACGGTTACTCTCTGAGATCATGGCCGGTCAGCTGCAAAAAGAGATCTTCTAGGTTGGTCGGCCGCTGCAAGTAGGTCAGGCCGTGGCCATCGAGCGATTCGGCGATCGGCATCGGCTGATCGGCGTAGAGCAGCACGGTTTCACCAATTTCACGGATACGCGCCGGTGCCACTTGGCTCTCGTGGGTGGCCAAGAAGTGGCGCGCAGCATCACCGCGCAGCTCAATGACGTAGCGCTCAAGGTGTTCGGCGATCAAGGCCCCCGGTTTGCCACACGCCACAATGCGCCCGTGATCCATGATGGCGACCCGGTCGCAGAGCCGTTCGGCCTCCTCCATGTAGTGTGTGGTGATCAGCAGCGATAGCCCCTGCCGCTGCAGGGCGCGTAGCTTCTGCCAGATGTGTTGGCGGGCCTGCGGATCGAGTCCGGTCGACGGCTCATCGAGGACGATCAGTTCCGGGGCGTTAATCAAGGCGCGGGCCAGGGTGAGGCGCCGTTTCATGCCGCCGCTTAGCGAGGCAATCGACGCCTGTGCCTTCTCCTCGAGGTTGGCGAAGGCGAGCAGTTCATCAACGCGCCGTGCGGCCTCGCTGCGGTCGATCCCGTAGTAGCTGGCGTAAGTGAAAAGGTTCTCGCGCACCGTAAAGTCGGGGTCGAGGTTGTCCATCTGCGGGACGACCCCCATGCGGGCGCGCATCTCACGCGCGCGTGCCGGTATCGGCTCACCGAGCACCTGAAGGGATCCGGCGTCGTAAGGGGTCAGGCCGAGGATCATCCGCAGCGTGGTGGTCTTGCCGGCGCCATTCGGTCCGAGCAGGCCCAGGCACTCGCCACGCTCAACAGCGAGGGTGATGCGATCGACGACCGTCTGATCGCCGTAACGCTTGCTCAGCGCCTCGGCGAGTACGGCACACTCTTGGGACGTGTTTCCCGCGTCGGCGCCTTCGGCGACTCTCGTGCCTTCGGCCGCTCGGTGCGGGGCGTCTGTTTGTTGTGATTCTGTCGATGGTTCGGGCATAAGGTCGCAGCTAGTGTAGCGGTGCTATAGGAATCGCCGCAAGGGGGGCTCCCGCGCCGCGTGCCGCTCTTCTCTGTTCGGAAGCACGGAGCTTGTCGCGCAACCCGGTCACTGGAGCGCCTCGATCAGTGGCATCAGTAGCGGCACGGTAATGGTGGTGAAGAGTCCGGCAAGCCCCAGGGCCAAACCGGCGAAGGCGCCGGCAGTAGCACCGATGCCGAAGGCTTGTGCGGTGCCAAAGCCGTGTGCCGAGAGCCCGAGGGCAAAGCCCTGCGCGGTCTCACTGCGAATGCGCAGCAGGGCAAAGATCGCCGGTGCCATCAGGCAGCCCAAGGCCCCCGTGACCAGCACCAGCCCGGCGGTCAAGGAGGGCAGGCCGCCGAGGCGCTCGGCGATCCCCATTGCAATCGGCGAGGTGACCGACTTCGGGGCCAAGGCCAACAGGGTTTCGCGCGAGGCCCCAAAGAGCGCTCCGATTAGAATCGCCGAGACCGAAGCGGTGATGCTGCCGGCGACTAAGGCGACGGTGATCGGCAGCAGCAGCTGACGGATGCGGGCGAGTTGATCGAACAGCGGGATGGCGAGGGCGACCGTGGCCGGGCCGAGCAGGAAGTGAATAAACTGCGCCCCTTCGAAGTAGGTGTCGTAGTCGATGTCGGTCAGCACCAAAAAGGTGATCAGCATCGCCATCGCCAACAGCACCGGGTGGAGCAGCGGTGAGCGGCCAAGCCGCGCCCAGAGCTGTTGGGCGATCAAAAAGGCGACCAGGGTGATGGTCAGGCCGAGTAGGGGGCTCTCGGCAAGAAAGACCCAGATATCGTGAAACTCCTCATCCATCGGATGGCGCTCCCGGCGTGCGGTGGTCTCCTGTCTTCGGCGGCGTTGCCGAGGGTGAATTGGCTGTATCGGTTGAGTGGGCTGCGCTTGAGCGCGGCTGCAGCATCCGCCACTGGAAGAGCAAACCGGTGACCGCTAGCGCCAGGGCCGTGCTGATGACCAGCGCGGCGACAATCGCCCAGGCGTCTGCAGCGAGCCGCTCAAAGTGCACCATGAGGCCAACGCCGGCCGGCACGAAGAGCAGGGCTAAGTAGCGCAGTAGCCCCTCTGCGGCAGTGCGCAGCCCCTCCGGCACGCGACCGACGGCGATCAGCGTGGCAAAGAGCAGCGCCATGCCGATCACTGGTCCGGGCAAAGGGAGGGCGAGCACCCGAGCGAGCACTTCGCCGAGGAGTTGAAAGAGCAGCAGCAGGGTCAGGCCGTAGAGCATCGTTACAGCGACTCGCGATTCCAGCTGCAGGTCTTGGTTGCAGGCGTGCGAGTAGTGGGCACAGTGAGCCACCGCCCGGTCTTCTGTCTAGTCGTTGTTCTCTCCGTCTCCATCGATCCAGTCGTTCTCGTCATCCCGCTCTTCTCCGTCCCCATCATCCCAGTCATCGTCGCTCTCCCAATCGCTGTCGTCGTTCCAGTCATCGTCGCTCTCCCAATCGCCCCCGTTATCCCAATCGTCCCAATCATCCCAGTCGTCTTCACCGAGCCGTTCGCGCCGGTTCTGTAGATAGGACTCGCGCATAAAGACGTAGGGGTCGGCCCCGGTGCGCTCCATAAGCTCATCGAGCGAGAGCAGTTCGGCGCGCATGTGTAGACCATAGGCGAGCATTCCGGTGTAGCGAACCGAGTGCTCGGTATCGCTCCAGAAGTAGACGCTGTGATAGTCACGGGTCAGATACTGTAAGCCGTAGCCGGAAGTATCGCGCACGGTGCTCGGCCCCATGGCCGGCAAGACCAAGTAGGGGCCTTCGGGAACGCCCCAATGACCCAGTGTGAGTCCGAGGTCGTTGCGCTGTCTCTCTAGGCCCATGGCGCCAGCTACATCGAACAGTCCGAGCAGGCCAATTGTCGAGTTGACGAAGAAGCGGGTGACGCTGCGCGTACCCTGTTCGCCATCGCCCTGCAGGTAGTGGTTGGCAGCGTAGAAGGGTTCACTCAGGTTAGTGAAGAAGTTGCCGATAGGGCGGCGGATGCCGCCGGGAACTTGATCACGGTAGAAGACTGCGACGGGGCGGACAAGATGCCGGTCGGCACGCATGTTGATGTTGTGCATCCAACGGTTGTAACGCTCCAGGGGATCGGCTGTGCCCTCATCCCACTCACCATTCCAGTCGTCTTCCCATTCCTCATTCCACTCCTCGTCCCAGTCGTTGTCCCAGTCGTTGTCCCAGTCGTTATCCCAGTCGTTATCCCAGTCGTTATCCCACTCCTCTGCGTGCTCTTCTTCCTCTTTAATCCACGTGCCCCCCTCTTCGATGTCGTTATCTGCCCCCCCTGCAGTTGCCAGCGCCGCTTTGAGCTGCCGGTCGCGGTCGCTGGTTGGGAGTGCAGAGGGTTTTGAGGGTATGGCTGGCTCCGTGGTGGGTGTGGTGGTGGGCGTGCTGGAACAGCCACCGAGGCCGATGGCTAGCACAAAAGCGGCGGTCAGCGAGGCCGTTGCGCGCATTCTGCGCATTCCGCTCAGTCCGGTCAGTTTGGTCGGGCAGTCCAGCGGCAGAGCAGGCAGTGGTGGTTGCCTCGGAGACCGCAGCGGGAGCCGTGGTAAAGGGCGCAAGGAGCGCAATAGGCATTGGGCAAAGGGTGGGTTAGGGCGCATAGAGCTTTTTCCCTGGGTTGAAGAGACCGCATGGGTCGAGGGCCTCTTTGATCCGGCTCATCAATTCGGCGCTCAACGGATCGGCGCAGCGAGCGAGTTCGGCGCGGCGCAGTTGACCGACGCCGTGCTCGGCCGCGATCGAGCCGCCGAATTGGATCACGAGATCGTGAATGATCCGGTTTAAGTGCGGCTGCTGAGCCGTGAACGCTGCCGAGTCGGCGCCCTCCGGCTGGCTGAGGTTAAAGTGTAAATTGCCATCGCCGACGTGGCCAAAGATACACGGCCGAATCGCTGGATCGTAGGCAGCGACGGCGGCCAAGGCTTGCGGCAGGAAGTGGGCAAGGTCGCTGGGGCGGACCGAGATGTCTTGCTTGATGCTGGCACCGGCGTAGCGCTGGCCATCGGGGATGGCGGTTCGCAGCTGCCACAGACGCGCGATATCGGTAGCATCGGCCGCTTGCTGCGAGTCAAGAATCGATCCCGCGGCGGCTGCTTGGGCAAGAACCGCTGCGATGCCGCTATCGAGATCGGCGCGCGGATCGGGTGAGGCAAGTTCGAGCAGCAGATACCAGGGGGCGGCGGCGATCGGTGTGGGCGGGGTCTGCTCAAGGAGTTGTCCCATGGCCAGGGCGGCGGCGCTCATCAGCTCAGCGGCAACCACGGCATCGCCGCTCTCGGCTTGGAGTTGGCGCACCAGGGGAAGGGCAGGTTCGAGGCTGGGCAAGGCGAGGAGGGCGACTCGGCGGCGGCGTGGCGGCGGGAAGAGGCGCAGCTTGGCCGCAGTGATGATGCCCAGCGTACCCTCTGAGCCAATGAAAAGGTTGCGCAAGTCGTAGCGGCTGTTGTCCTTGCGCAGACCGCTCAGGTCGCTCCAGATGCGTCCGTCGGCAAGCACCACCTCGAGACCGAGGGTGAGATCGCGGGCGCAGCCGTAGCGCACTACATTGAGACCGCCGGCGTTGGTCGCGAGGTTGCCACCGATTCGGCACTCCGCTTGCGAGGGTAGGCTTAGCGGGAGGTACCAACCGGCTTGCGCGGCGGCCTCCTGGGCCGCTGCGAGCGTCATCCCGGCTGCCACCGTCAGCGTCCCCTCCTCGGCGTCGAGTTCGTGGAGTGCGGTCATCCGCTCGACGCTGAGCACGACCTCGTCGACGCTGCGCGGCGAGCCGCCACCGACGGTGCCGGTGTTGCCGGCTTGCGGCACAACGCAGAAGCCGTGCTGCTGACAGAGGCGCACGGTCGTGACGACCTCGGCGGTATCGGCCGGACGGACCACCAGGCGGCCTTGGCCGGGAAAGAGGTTGCGTCGCTCCTCCATATAGGGCGCGATCTCGGCGGTGCTATCGAGTACCGCAGCGGGGGACAGCTCGTGCCGCAGCGCTGTGCGGAGGGGGGTGAACTGTAGCGGCGGCGTAGTGCCAGAGCCAGTGCCAGTACTAGCGGTGTTGTCGTGGGCGGTGGGAGAGTGGTGCGAATGTGGGTTCATAGGCGAGTGTGCGATGGTTGTGTGATGGTTGAGGCGGTCTACATGTAGGGTGAGGCGAGCCAGGCGGCGGCATCGCGAACGCGCTCAAAGGCGCCACGCTGCTCGAGTTCTGCCTCGGTAACGCAGCGCGAGCGCGCGCAGATGTCCGCACAGTCAGCGGCTAGCTGCTCGGCCAGAGGGCGGTTGTAAATCTCGGCGTTGAGCTCGAAGTTCAGGCGCAAGCTGCGCGGGTCCATGTTGGCAGAGCCGACCTGGGCATAGCGGCGGTCGATTACAAAGAGTTTGGTATGGGCGAAAGGCGCTGGTTGATAGTAGACCTGCACCCCCCAGTGCACCAACTCGCCGAGAATGTGTCGAGTCGCCCAGTCGACAAAGGTCAGGTTGCTCTGTTCGGGTAGCAGTACGCGGACCGCGACACCGCGCAGTGCGGCTGCCTCTAGCGCGGTCATCAGCGGACGCGTGGGCAGAAAGTAAGGAGAGACGACCCAGACCTCTTCGCGGGCGGCCGAGAGCGCGCCGATCAGAGTCATGATCAGGCGGTCGAGGTCTTCATTGGGGCCATCGGCAATGATTCGGCACAGGGCGCCATCGGTGTGGCGCCGTGCCAGCGACGGCAGGGTGTGGTCGGCTCCAGTGGTAAAGGCCCAGTCCTCAAGAAAGACCTCTTCGATCTGGCGAGCGACCGGACCATCGAATGAGAAGTGCATGTCGGCGACCGGATGGGGGTGGGTGCTCTCGACGAGGTGGCGATCGCCGATATTCATGCCGCCGGTAAAGGCGAGACGACCATCAGTAACCAAGATCTTCCGGTGGTTGCGCAAGTTGATGGAGACCTGCGGCGGCATCAGCCGGGGGGGCAGAAAGCGCGCGACAGGCACCTCAGTCCGCTTGAGCAGGGTGCTGGCGCGCGGCCAGGAGTAGATCTCGCCGAAGCCGTCGATCAGGACCCGGACATCGACTCCGCGCCGCTGTGCGGCGGTCAGTGCACGGATAAAGCGCCGTCCAGTGGCGTTGGTTTCGAAGATGTAGGTGCTTAAAAAGACACGCTCTTGGGCCGCGTCGATCGCCTGCAGCATCGCTGGATAGGCCTCTTCGCCGTTGTGCAGCACTTGCAGGCGGTTGCCGCCCTCGAGTTTGCGTCCGCTGACCGCATCGGAGATGCGCACCTGTTCAGCGTACTCGGGACTGATAGTCGGGCTGGTGTGTCGGTGCCACGGACCGTGCCCCGGCGGGATGCGCTCCTCGGCGACAAGTTTGCGGGCGCGGGTACGCACCCGATTGATACCGAAGAGGTAGTAGACGGTGGCGCCGGCGAGCGGAAAGATCAAACAGATGGCGATCCACGCCCCGGCGACCTGCGGTTCACGCTTCGTTAACAGGGCGTGGCCCGCGGCAATAGGGCCGGCGACGGCGGCAGCCCCACTGACGAGCGCGATGATCCAAGTCGTTGCGTCTTCCATATGAACAGTTTCGGGGTTTTGAGCCCTTTTGGGAACCACCGCGGCAGTGCGCAGTGCGGCTGTCCCGGCATGTTGCACCGGCCTGTTGCGATCCCGTTGCCGGCGTGGTCTTGGTTGTGCGGCGGCAGGAGGTCGCGTCGTCTCGATGGTGTCTAGGATTAGACTAATTATCTATGGTAAAAGGGGCGCACTACTTTGAGCGCCGGGATGTTCTCTCCGGCAGGTCAAGCATCTAGCGCGTTAAATTAACTGTAGGAGCTGACTTATGAGTCAGGCGGCTATGTCAAAATCCCCCGGCGAGCAGGAGTTAATGACGTTGCTGCGCAGCGCGGGTCTGCGGCCGACACAGCAGCGTTTGGCGCTGGCCGGCCTGTTGTTTGCCGGCGGTCACCGCCACATGACTGCGGAATCGCTCTACGAGGAGGCCGGGGCGAGCGGTGTTAAGGTCTCTTTGGCAACGGTCTACAATACGCTCAACCACTTTAAGGAGGCTGGCTTACTGCGCGAGCTGATTGTCGATTCGGGGAAGTCGTACTTCGATACCAACACGGCTCCCCACCACCACGCCTACGATGAGCAGACCGGCGAGATCCACGATCTTGAACTGCTGGTCGACGAGCGGCAGCTGTGTGCCGGTCTCAAACTGCCCCCGGGGCGACAGGTCAGCGGGGTCGATGTGGTCGTGCGGATGCGCGCAGCTGCAGAGGGCAGTCGTTGATCCGCAGTATGACCGCCTTTGCGCGGAGTGAGGCAGAGGTCGAGGGTGGGTCGGGTGCGGTGCAGCTGATATGGGAGCTGCGTGCCGTAAACCACCGCTATCGTGAGATCCAGACGCGCTTGCCGGATGAGTTTCGCGCCTTGGAGCCCGAGCTCCGGCAGCGCTTCGCTGCGTGCGTAGCTCGTGGTAAGGTCGAAGCGATGCTGACCGTGCGCGAGCAGGGCGAAGGCGGTGCGTTTGAGGTCGATTGGCCACGTGCGGAGGCGCTGATCCGGGTCTGTGCTGAGTTGTTGGCGCGTGGCGGTGATGCCGTGCGTCCGGCGTCGGTGGCCGAGTTGCTGCGCCATCCCGGCATGTTGCGAGAGCCGCAGCGAGGGGATACCGCGCTGCAGGAGGGGGCCCTTGAGCTGCTTGACCAGGCCTTAGCACAGCTGCTGGATGCGCGCGCCCGCGAGGGTGCGCAGCTGACTGAGGTGATTGGGCAGCGTGTCGAGGCGGCGCAGGAGGCTGTGCGCCTGCTGGCGGGGCGGCGTGAGGCGATTAATCGCTTGGTGCGCGAACGTCTGCAGGCGCGCTTAGCGAGTCTGCCGCAGCCGGCCGACCCGGGCCGCTTGGAGCAGGAGCTGGTCTACGTTGCGCAGCGCTCGGATATCGACGAAGAGCTCGATCGCTTAACGACGCACCTCGCCGAGGTGCAGCGTCTGCTGACGGCGGCCGAGCCGGTCGGGCGGCGGCTCGACTTCTTGATGCAGGAGCTCAATCGAGAGGCCAATACCATTGCCTCGAAGGCGGCCGATACAGCGACGAGCAACACCGCTGTCGAGTTGAAGGTGTGGATCGAACAGATGCGTGAGCAGGTGCAGAATGTCGAGTGACCATCGCCCGGAGGAGCGCGCGAATGATCGCGCCCATACGGCCCAAGGTAGTGCTAGAGGGGGCGCCGCGGACTCTTCTGGGCGAGGTGTCGG
>NZ_NRRN01000048.1 GCF_016583625.1 Halorhodospira abdelmalekii
GCTTGGAACGCTGGGATGAGGCCTTGGCGGTCATGTCTGAGCGTCCCCGGCGGCGACAACTGCAGCAGTTACCGCCACGATTGAACGAGCTGATCAGCTATTGTCGGGATCGTGGAATCAGTAACGTATGAGTGCCCGCCGGCTTATTTTGGCGCCTATGGCATTCCCGCGGGGGGTAACGCGATTGAAGTCTGAGCAGGAGTCGAAAGATTAGAGCGACTAATGTCAAAAGGGGTCATATATGATCGTCCCGAGTAGTGGTACCTTGGGACCGGTTGGAAGTTGTATCCTGCACGGAGACACAAAACGCAGGCATTGAGGCCCCAGATCTGCGCATTTGGGCCGTGGTTGCCGTGGGCAACGAATAGGTCGAGATATTCGCGTAAGCCGCCTCCCGCAAATGGCTTGTCGTCAGCTGTCCTACTGCAGTCACCATGAGATCAGGCTGGGCGCCTCCAATGATGCGTGATACCTGCGACTGGAGATTCTCTGATTACCCGCCCGAGCGTCGGATCCGGTTGTAGAGGACGGCTACTGGCGTTAGTGGCTAAGGTCAGCTGCCGCTTCTGCGACCTTGGAGGCGTTCTGCTTTATGTCAGCTCTGCCGTCGCATTCGACCACGTTAACGCCTCGGTCCCCCATAATTGTCGCCCCAAGCCTGCTTATCTCGATTGCCGTCTCCAAATGGTCGACAAAGCGCCTGCCGTCCCCTGGGCGTTGATTGATCCGTTTTCTAAGCAACTCCGCATCCGGTAGATCGACATGGACGACCAAGTCGGGGAGGGGGACGGTGTTGAAGTAAGTAGTACTGTACTGTTCAGGGTCGTCTTGGCCGATGCCAAAGCCTACGCCTCGCTGCAAAAGGGACTCGTCGTGGACCAGGACTGCCTCAGGAGGCGCTTGCTCCAAAAGAAGCGCTACGTCCGTGAGGTCTCTTATGAACCACTTCGTTCTTATCAAGCGATCCGAGCACGGTATTTCGCTGTACCTTTGCTGAGAGAGCGCGCTGTCGACAAAATGCTGCAACTCAAGACGCCGCTTCTCGGTAGCTGTCCACGCTGAGGCCGTAATCTTATCGTAGAGAAGTGCATGCGCTAGGCGGGTATTGAACGAGAGCGACGCAAGTATCGCATAGTGGAGAGGCGATGTTTGCCATGCCTCTTTTAGCAATATTTCTTTTTTTGCATCTTGAGCGTTTTCTAGGCGTTTTTTTTCGTCGTGTAAGAGTTTTGTAAAAATTGATGTTTTGCCTGCCCCCATTGGGGCGATGAATTCGACTCGTTTTGGCATTAGTTTCGACGTGGCGGCTGGCGAAGAGGTATTCGTTGTTTTAACTCGCTAATTGTTCTGGCTTGTTCTTGTTTTGCCCGGTGGCTGGGCGACGCCACTGACTGCAGCGCAGAGTCTATTTCGTCCGCAAGCAGGTTTTTCGGTTCTAGTTCGGAGGCGTCTCGGAGTCGTTTTGCCATACCAAGGTCAAAAAAGCCGTAATGATCCTTTTGAATGCCGTCTTCAGTGATCGCTGTCGGAACACCGTTTTGAAGCGCATCTAGGTGCATCATGCTGCTGCCAGCGATATGTAGGTCAATTCCTTCAAAAAACCGTTCTAGCGGGCCGCGGTTGACAGTCAGCGAGATGTGGCTGGATGCGTATGAGTAATCGTTGGGTCGTAGAGACGGATGCGGACGGATTCTTATCTTTTTGAGGTTGGGGAAGCGCAAGATGCACTGATCGACCGCGTCTTGTATCTCGTCCCGAGTGTCAAGTTGATTAATCGATAGCCCAATTGACTGCACGGTACGTGGGGGCGGTTTGGTCGGCGAATCTAAGTGGTATCGCGGAAAAGGTAAAAAATCTGGAGGGGTCAAAGAGGCTTGGCGACACCGCTTGAGGATTCGCTCCTTCTCAGTGTTGTTTCCGTATAAAACAATGTCGGTAATAGGAGGTGGCGGCGAATAATGTTTGGTTCCAATTAAAGCATGGGGTATGTAGATGGTTAGAATACCAAGCGAACGGGCGGCTGCAGCGAATGATCGTGGCGCGGCAGAATAGTCGTTTGATATAACGATGGCAGTCGGTTGTAACTTTTTGAGTACGGTGAGGTAAGAGTAATAGGAACCCAAAGCATGAGCATATTGATCGAAGCACCGAATCAAGCTCCAGCGGCTAAAGGAGTCTGGTGCGAAGATAAAGTCTTTAACCAGGGAGGGCGATCGTATGATTCCAGATAAGTTTCGTTTTGTCCCAAGCTTTTTTGCTTCCAGCTCTTTCTCCGTATGCGTCATTCGGTAATCCGATACGATAACGGATTCGTTCCGAAGGTGCTCGTGAACTGGTAGGAGCGCTCGCAGCTGGTTTTTAGTGCTAGCATATAAAAGCACGGAGTGACTTTGATTTGCAGCCGTGCGGGATCTGTTCTCTTTGGAGCCGATCTCTTTTGCGGCTCTGTAAATTAACGCTGCGATACCGTAAAACGGCCCTCGAATGAGCGCGTTTTTGGGGTGCGTGGTTCTGAGAACGCTTCTGCGCTTGTCGGATAAACGTGGTGTAAGGTCGAAGACAGAGAAATGGTTCATCGTGGGCAAATCAGGTTCTGTGCTGGCGCATTGGCTTAGGTTGGGGGTTCGGGGCAATATGGAGTCGCAAACAAAAGTAACTAAGAGGCGGAGGCTCTAAGCAACGCTGAGATATCATTTTTTAAATGCTTGCGGGCTGCGTCGGCAAAACCCAAATAATTATCTATTTGTTTTTCTTCTTCTTCTGTAAACGGCGGTGGTGTCTGGATGTCGGCGACATGTTCGGGGCGCAGAACTCGCGAGATATTAAGCCCGACGTCGTTTACCAGATGGCTAATTTTCGGGGTGTTCGATTCGATTGCTATGAACGGCGTTCGGGTCATTATTGCGTATGCCGCGGCGTGGAATCGGCCCGTTATGAGGCCCTCAGAATTATGCAAGGTACGCATGAAAGCATCGCTGTTGAGCAACTGCGTTGCGTATAGGTGAGTCGCTAGTTTGAGGGGGGCGCGCACAGCTACCGGTAGTTTCTTGGTCCACGGCAACTTTCCGGGCTGCATGGGCATGTAAATAGTTTGGGGGCGCGTCTGCGCGAAGCGCTTCAAAGTTCTGGTGACCGTTGGTAAAACACTATCGGTTACTAGCGTTTCGTACTGAGCGGTGTGCGGCCCTATGTCGCGTGGGCCGAGGAAGCTTAGATCGGGGTAATGGGTGGCCTCGAGGCCGTATGATTCAATGAGGGATTTGCTTGCAGCGTCGCGGCACGAGATATAATCAAAATTAAGCAGATCGTGATAGAAAGCAGGATCGTTATCGTGAATCGTAGAGTTGATTAGCGCTGTCGGGCATCCCCAGCGTGTTGTAGCAAGCGTTGGCAAAGAAGTAAGTTGCTGTACGCGGGGGCGATTATTACTATGATGTAAGGTCCCTTCCCCGTTTATAATCAGTAGGTCAAGGTTCGTTGGCAGGCTGCGTGTGTTGTTACGCCAATCTTTGGCGACAGGCCACCGCAAAATGACTTCTGCATCCAGCTCGGTCAAGAGGGTGAGAAGGTTCTGCATTACGCGGTAGCAGCCATAATGCCTTGTGGTGGTCGTATCATTAAATATCGCGACTTGCATAGAATCAACGTCGGACTTGGGAGCCGTAGATAATGGCAAGAGGCAGGCCTTGGAGTTGGTGTGAGATGGTGACGAGGTGTGCGTATTTAAATGATGCCATTTGTCATTAGAATGTGCATGTTGAAGGCGCCCACCAGGCGGTCCTTGTCGTCGGTGACCAGCAGGGCGTTGATGCGGTGGCGCTCCATGCGTTCGGCGGCCTCGGCGGCCAGCAGGCCCGGCGAAGCGGTCTGCGGGCCGGGGGTCATCACCGTCTCGATGGGGGTGTGGTGGATGTCGGCGCCGCGATCCAGGGTCCGGCGCAGGTCGCCGTCGGTGAAGATGCCGAGCACGCGCTGCTGATCATCGACGATGGCGGTCATGCCCAGCCCTTTGCGGCTGATCTCCAGCAGGGCGTCGCGCAGGGGGGTCCCGGGGGTGACACGGGGGATGCGCTCGCCGGTCTGCATGATGTCGTCGATGTGCAGCAGCAGCCGGCGTCCGAGCTTGCCGCCGGGGTGGGAGCGGGCGAAGTCCTCGGCGGTGAAGCCGCGCGCGTCGAGCAGGGCCACCGCCAGGGCGTCGCCCATGGCCAGGGTGGCCGTTGTGCTGGCGGTCGGCGCGAGTCCCAGGGGGCAGGCCTCCTGCTCGACGCCGACATCCAGGTGCACCGAGGCGGCCCGGGCCAGGGTCGAGTCGGCACGCCCGGTGAGGGCGATCAGCGGCACCCCGAGGCGTTTGATCAGCGGCAGGATGGCGGTCAGCTCATCGGTCTCGCCGGAATTGGACAGCGCGATGACCACGTCATCGGCGGTGACCATGCCCAGGTCGCCGTGGCTGGCCTCGCCGGGATGGACGAAGAACGCCGGCGTGCCGGTGCTTGCCAGGGTGGCGGCCATCTTCGAGCCGATGTGCCCGGACTTGCCCATCCCGGTGACGATCACCCGTCCACGGCAGGCGAGCATGTGCCGGCACGCTTCGCTGAAAGGCTGACCAATGCGCTCGCGGAGAGCAGCGATCGCATCTGCCTCCAGCTGTAAAACAAATCGTCCAGTTTCGCAAAAAGCTAGGTTGTCGTCCCTTAGTGAAGGAGTCATTAGTTGGAGAATGCCGTTTTTACAGCCGAAAGTTTGAAATACCGAGGGGGAAGCGTGTTTTTGAGAAGAGGGAACGTGCCTATTATTGGTTTGGGCGAGTCACCGCTCGTTGAAAACCCTCGGCGGTTTCAGCGACTTCTCGGTGGCCACGAGCAATGAGTATCGCGTCCACAAGTTCGCGGAAAGCGCCGTTACCACCACTATTATTTAGGACATCGGTTGCTCGGCGACGGAGGTACTCGGGCGCGTCGGCAACGGCGAAAGCCATGCCGCAGACGGCGAAGGCCGGCAGGTCGATGGAGTCGTCGCCGACGTAGACGGTCCGTTCGGCGTCGACCCCGGCGTCGGCCATGATCGCGCGGCAGGCCGCCGCCTTGTCGCTCACGCCAAAGTGCTGGAGGTGGATGCGGAGATCGGCGGCACGACGGCGCAGGGGCGGTGAGTCGCGCCCGGAGAGCAGCGCCACCTGGACCCCGGCATCCTGGAGCATGCGCATACCGAGGCCGTCTCGGGCGTGGAAGCGCTTCAGGCACTCGCCGTGGGCGTCGTAGTAGAGGCCACCATCGGTGAGCACACCATCGACGTCGGTGATCACTAGCTGCACCGTGGCCAGCGTGTTTTCCTCGGCCGGGTCCGGCAGGCCGGCGGCAATAATAGCCCTCACACGTTCTAGGCAGCGCGGCGTGTCCACACCGGGGGCTGTGGGTGCCACCTCGAAGGCGTGTAGCCGGAACCCGGCGTGCATCAGGCGCAGCTGCTCCAGCCCCTCGGCCTGTTCGATGGCCGCGTGCGGCAGACGGCTGTATTCGGCCAGTACCCCCTGACGGAAAGCATAGATTCCCACATGTTTGAGATAGTGCGCCGCGTTCGGATTGCGCGGATAGGGGATCGGCGAGCGGCTGAAGTAGAGCGCCTCGTGGTTGGCGCCGCGCACTACCTTTACGCAGTTGGGGTTGGTCGCCTCGCGGGCATCTATGGGATGGCAGAGCGTGCCGACCTGGGCCGTCGGATCGTCATGCATACCTTGTATGAGCTGGCTAATGTCTGCAGGACGAATTAGCGGCTCGTCGCCCTGCAGGTTGACGTACAGATCGGCCTCAATATCGGCCGTGACCTCAACTAGCCGATCGGTGCCGGAGGTGTGCTCGGGGTCGGTCATCACCACCTCGGCGCCGAAGTCAGCCGCCACCGCGTAAACGCGATCGTCGTCGGTGGCCACTATGACCCGCTCTGCTTCCGGGACCTGACGGGCGCGCTCGACAACGTGTTGTATGATGGGTCGACCGTGGAGATCGGCGAGCGGCTTGCCGGGCAGCCGACTGGAGGCGTAGCGGGCCGGGATGACGATGGCGGTGCGCATGGCCGGGGTCAGCCCTCGCGCACCGTGGCGTGGATCGCCTTGAGCTGGCACAGGAGCTTCGGCAGATCAGCGAACGGCACCATATTCGGCCCATCACACGGGGCTTCCTCGGGGCACGGATGGGCCTCAATGAAGAGCCCCGAGACGGCGCCCGTGGCCACCGCAGCCCGCGCCAAGTGCGGTACAAACTCGCGCTGGCCGTCGCTGCTGGTGCCCTGGGCCCCGGGAAGCTGGACCGAATGGGTCGCGTCGAAGATGACTGGTGCGCCGGTGGTCTCAGCCATGATCTGCAGGCCACGCATGTCCACCACCAGATTGCCGTAGCCGAAGGACGTGCCGCGTTCACACGCTAGGAAGTGGTCGTTTGGCATCTCTGCATTGCGCGCGGCCTGGCGAGCCTTGTCGATGACGTTGGCCATCTCCGACGGCGCAAGAAACTGTCCCTTCTTGATGTTTACGGGTTTGCCGGCACGCGCCACGGCGGCAATGAAGTCGGTCTGGCGGCAGAGGAAGGCGGGTGTCTGCAGCACGTCCACCACGGCGGCCACCGGCTCCACCTGACACGCCTCGTGGACGTCGGTCAGCACCGGGATGTCCAGGGTCTCCCGGATCTCGCCGAGGATGGCCAGCCCTTCGTCCAGTCCCACGCCCCGGAAGCTGTCGCCGGAGCTGCGGTTGGCCTTGTCGAATGAGGACTTGTAGATGAACGGCAGCCCCGCCTCGGCGAAGATCGCCTTCAGCTGTGCCGCCGTCTCCAGCGCGAATTCGCGCGACTCGATGGCGCACGGCCCACATATGGCAAATAGGGCGCCATCAGACAAAAGCGCTAAACGCTGCAGTGTGTTTTTGATTGAGCTATCATTCATTGCACAGCGTATGCCCAAGGCATAACAGGTTGTTTGAGGTGAGCGCGAATACGTCGCCCATTTGAAAAGGGAGAGTTTCCTGAATATCTAGCGATACCTTTCCGCACCGTATTTGTCAAAAAGTTTTTTCTTGATTGTGCCTCGATCCCAGAAGTGTCGCCGGAACATGTAGCGTGCCAGACGCTCTGAGATGATGCCCGTACGCACCTTAGGCCAAAGCTGAAGCGTGCACTCGTGCACATGTGGCATCGTGTTGTCAAACTGGGCTGGCACCGTAGTGATTCCCAGCGCATCGCAGACGGAAAGACGATGTAAACCTTGTGTCACCCGAAAGACGTAGTCACCATTTATTTTTAACAAAAGGTACCCTTTGATAGGGCTTCCTTTTTTGAGGCTAAAGCCATGCTCAGCTATTGATTCTGCGACAGTTGTAAATCTTTTTATTTCTTTGTTTTGTTTTTGTTCTGATACAGGCCCAAAGCTCTGATTTCCATGGTTGTCGTCATGACCGCTTATGTTAGGACAGGACTCGCGCCATGGTTTAAAACGCGCAAACGGCGAAGTTGATGTCAGAATTTCGTAAGAAGGCGAATTGCGGCAGAAATAAGCCTCGGCAAGGGAGTGTGGTTGAAAGAATTTGTACCATCTTTTTAATGTCGTTATTTTTCCGTCACTGAAGTATTCGAGAACCGCGTCGGTGAATGGGTTCCAGCCTTTTTTTCCAAATCCAATATAAAAATGTCCGACGCATTCTTCAATTGGTGCTAAGAATCGAACGTCGCGGCTATCCTCGAATAGAGCCTGCGCTGGCGTTGACCACCTGGGTGTAGTTTTTTGGTCAAGCGAATTGAAGATACGCCTTTTTTTCAGATTTTTTTTAGGGTCTTTAGCATTTGGTACCGTAAAGTGGTTAAGAGTCTTTTAAGAAAATTTGTCAAGTAGGGTAACTGGTCAACCCTACTTTATTCATTTTCCGGTAATATGCAGGTTTGGCCGGGGGGTCGGGGGCAAAAAAAAGTGCGGCATCGGTTTACTGCCTGCTCTGCACAAATGCAATCTAACACGTTGTGCGCCGCTGCGTTGTCTACAAGAATTAGCGCATTTCCTACAGAATTTCCCCTGTCTGTTTAAACAAAATGAACCGAGACGCGGAGGTTATTTTTTGGGGCCTCTTAGGAAAAGAGAACGGGAGAGTTGTGTCCCACCTTGGCCTAGTACTGTCTTAGCCCATCGTCGGACAAGGGCACGCCCATGAGCCGCGGAGAAAGTGAGTTTAGCCCTGTCTTGGCGGATTTCGCGTTCGAAACGTTTCTTTAAATCAGGACAGCGTTCAAGTGATCCAGTTCGTGCAGCTATCTGATAGGCTTCAATAAAGCTAAGTCGTTCGACCGGGTCTTGCAAGTTTATTTGTCTAATTTGCTCCCCACCAAAATTCTGGTTCACGAATATATTTGGAATTTCACACGACGTAACAAAAAGTAATAGCTTGGTTCGTAGGCATTTTTTACAAACCCCGCAGTTATTGGGTCGTATACTTTTGTCTTTACAAACGGATATTGAATTGAGGGCTGTTTCATCTTTCGTAAGGGCCGCTAACTTATCGCCACGCCTCATGTCCCCGTGGGTGTCGGAAACGGAAAAGGTGGTTCCGGAAAAAAACCTATTAGTGATATGGTTAAGCCCCCAGGGGAAAGCCAAAAAGTCTTGAGCTGACGTCAAGTCTGCGGCGAAAAAAGCGCTCCGAAAATGGCCCGATAGTAGGTGTGCATGGCCGGCCAAGGCCATGCCGTACGCATGATGCCCAGATGCGATCATTCTTGCATTGGTACGTAAAATAATCCGATGGTAGTTGAGCTTGTCCAGCAAGGTGGCCGTCTGGGCAACCAGAGCGTTGAAGGCTTCTTTTCGGTCAAAGTTATACTCCATGCCATGTACGGATAGGACAGCTCCGGGGACCGGCTGTGCACCCGCCTCCAAAAGCATATGCGTTGAATCGACACCGCCGGAAAAAAATGAAAAAGACTCGTTTGTTTTGGGTGGCGGTGGCGCGGCCGTCGCATCCGCGGTGACTGTTACACTGCGGAAACGCGACGGCTCCCACATCTCCCAAATCACAGAGACATCCATGGCGTTTTGTAAGGTCGCGGGGTCAACGGGGCCTGTAACATGGATATCCGCGCCAGTCTTCAGTGCATAAGGAAGGAAGTGCCAGACCGCGAAACTGAAATCGCTTAACTGTGGTAGCTTGAGTCCTTCAACCTCATAAAATATTTTGTGGTCTTTGTTCGATACAAGTTCTACCTGGTTTCCGTTCTGGCTGACGGTAAGGAACAAGCAGGATTCACTCATTGAGTAACGGTCTCCGTCGGTCCGTTGTCGGATAGTGGCACTTTCGCAATCATCAAGACCGGCACCTGCTAGCAGAGGGTGATGGCTATCGCCTCGAACAACTGCGAGAACCCGTTGCCCGGTCGCGCCAGCTGAGGGCGCCCTGCCGTGCGTGCTCCTCCCGCAGTGTTGGCACTGGAGGCGAGGGTTGACAAAGCGAAGGGTGCTTTTGGAAGAGGGAGTCGTCGATGATGGGGAATTGGTTGATTCCGATTAAGGAGATTACTCCACCCCGGCGGCCATGGCACGGAAGCGGTCGCTTTGCCCTTGCAGCTCTTCGAACTCGCCGGCAGCCGTAATTTGCCCCTTCTCCAGCAGCACAACCTGATCGCAGTTGCGTACGGTGCTCAGCCGGTGGGCGATGAGGATGATCGTCTTCTGGTGGTGGAGGGCGTCGATCGCTTCCATAACAGCCTTTTCGGTGACGTTATCCAGGGCGCTGGTGGCCTCGTCGAAGACCAGGACGATGGGGTCGTGGTAGAGGGCGCGGGCGATGCCGATGCGCTGGCGCTGGCCTCCGGACAGGCGCACGCCGCGCTCGCCGACGATGGTCTCGTACTGCTGCGGCATCTCGTGGACGACGAAGTCGTGGAGCTGGGCCATGCGCGCGCAGCGCTCGACCTGCTCGTGATCGATGCGCTCCGGCGGCACGCCCAGGGCGATGTTCTCGGCCACCGAGGCGTCGGTGAGGAAGATCTCCTGCGGCACGTACCCGAGTGCCTGCTGCCAGGCGCGCAGGTTGGTGTCCGTCACCGGCTCGCCGTCTACGGTGATGGCCCCTTCGGTGGGGCGCAGCAGCCCGAGGATCACGTCCACCAGCGTCGTCTTGCCGGCGCCGGTGCTGCCCACCAGCCCCACCGAGCTGCCCACCGGGATCTGCAGGTCAATCCCCTGCAGTGCCGGGGCCGGGGCGTTGGGGTAGGTGTAGTGGACGTTGTCCAGCGCCACGGCTTGCTGGGGGACCAGCGGCGCCGGCGGCTGCTTGCGGATCTCGGCCAGCGCCTGGCGGCGGTGCAGGTCGTCGTAGATGCTATCTACTGCGCCGCCGCCGAAGCGCAGTTTGGCCACCCCCTGGTAGACGTGCTGTGCGGCCGGCAGCATCCGGTAGCCGGCGAAGGCGTAGAGCCCGAGCACCGGCAGAACTTCGCCGAGCCCGCCGCCGGTCGCCCCGCCGTGGGTGGCCATGAGCACCAGGGTCAGGGCGATGATGCCGCCAAAGGCCACCGCCTCGATGAGGAACTTCGGGACCTGGGAGAGCGTCTGGCTGGTGGCCTGGTGTTTGGCGAAGCGTGTCGACGGCCCGCGAAAGCGCGAGAGGTAGGCGTGCTCGCGGCCGAGGAGCTTGATGTCCTTGATCCCGCCGAGTCCCTCGCCGGCAGCCTGGAAGCGTTCCTTGTTGGCGCGCACGCGGTCACGTCCGATCCGGTCCAGAAAGCCGCGTATGGTGAGGTAGATCAGGGCGTACATACCGCCGAGTACGGCGGCGACCCCGGCGGCCAGGACGGGATCGATCACCACCAGCAGGACAACGATGGCGATGAGCACGACCCCGTAGGCAATCGCATCCAGGCCAGGCTTGATCGCCTGCTGCACGACTTGGCCAGCCTCCGTGAGAATGCTCTTGCTCATGTCGCCGCTGTGGCGATTCAGGAAGTAAGCGTAGGGCTGGCGCAGGTAGGTCTCCAGCAGCCGCTCGCTGAGGCTGTGCATCCGCATCATGGCCCAGCGGTTCATGGCGTAGATCGTCACGGCGCGGAACGCGGCCGAGAAGAGGATCAGCGCGAAGGCGCCGGCGCCGAGGGCCATGAGGAAGGTGTCCACCGACTCGAAGCCGAGGCCGACGTAGAGCTGGTTGAGGACCGGGTTGGTCTCGACCACCTCCGGGTTGCCCAGGACGCTCAAAAACGGCATCACCGAGGCGACGCCGGCGGTCTCGAGCAGGGCCATGACGACGACCATCCCGAGCACCAGGGCGCCGCGGCGTTTCTCCTGGCGGCTGAGCAGGCTGAGGAGTTTCTTGAGCAAGGGGGCTCCTGAACGGCTTTATGATGAATAACAGGGGCGGGCGTTTGGGCACGCTACCGCCGGGACGGTGACGCCTGGGCAGGCCCGTCTTGCCGGGGTGTTCAGTCTGTGAACGGCAATTCCACCACACGCGGTGGGGCGGGGCAACCCCCAAGGCGCTCGCCCGCGCCCGCCCCAGGGCTCATGCACCAATGCCCCTCAATTCAGGGTGATTGGTGACATACCCGGCTCCGAACCAACTCGAGAATCCCCGTGATCCTCAGCGCAAGAGCGGGCTCGCGCCAGTGATCCGCTCGGCGCGAGGAGACGAGGCGGGTGCGAGCCCCGCCTCCGAAACGGGTGATTGGTTCGGAGGTAACTGCAATGAGTCAACTGGGTGAGATCATCCTCTACGAGTCGGTGCGGATTCCCGCTCAAGAGGTGTTGGTTGAGGCGCCGAAGGTTTTGCCGCCCGAGCGCATCGACCCGGTGCGCGGAGCGCCGCGGGCTGACGGGCTTCACTTGCCGGCTACCCCGCCAATCCTGTTCGATACCGACGAGCGACGAGACCTTCTCAATCCGCTCGTCGTGGCGCAGGAAGCTGGAGTTGTGCATCCAAAGTCCCGCTTCAGAGCGCTTGCGATCCGCAAGGGCGATCTGGAGGCGCCGGAACTGGAGGCGCTACTGCGTTTTTTCTGCGGATCTGTGCAGCCGGCACTGCTGACATCGCGCGTCAGCTGGCGGGAGGCGATCGACTGGCTGCGCTCGGATGCGCACCTGCGCTCGGTGATCCGTCGGAAGATCTTCGATCTGTCCGGGGATGGTCAGCTGACGGCCAAGCAGGAGCAATTGATTCTCCGGCACACAGTCAGTCGCTCGTCGCTGGAGAAGTACCGCAGTCCTCGAAGCAGCGTCAACACCGTGCAAGCCGCGCGGGAGCCTGCACGAAGCGAACCGACCATGGATGAAGGGTCGGCAGACAGCACGGTCCCTCAGGTGCTCAGCAGCAGCCAGGTGGACGCGTCGACCTGGCAGGCTGCACTGACGCGGTGGGATGCATTAGCGTTGTGCGAGCAATACGGGTTGCCGACCCTTCAAGAAGTTGTGGACGCGCTGGCGTCTGCCCAGGATGCAGCCGGTGAATGCGTGGCACCGAAGATCGTGCGCACTATGGCTGATCCGCAGTATCCCTGGGATGACGGGCAAAAAGTGGAGAGGCTTGCCGAGCGGGTGCGCCAGCGTCTCGCGGAACACGCATCGGGGATGGAGCATGGTTGACGGCGAACGCACGCTGCTTCCTGATGCCGTATGCGCGCAGTGGCGGGAGCGCTTGCGTGACCTGGGTGATATCCGGCTGCGGGATGCGATCATGGCCGTGGTGGCGACGCACCTGCCGCCGGTCTCCCAGGCAGCGCTGCGCGATAGCCTGCCGCTCTTCGCGCGGGACTACGGCCCACCCGCCGGCTTCCCCCTTGAGCAGCTGCGCAGCCACGTGGGGGCCCTCGGCCTGCCGGGGGGCTATCCCCAGCGCTACCGGACGCCGTATCCGCTACACGCGGCCATCACCCGCGTCTTCCCGAGTGAGCCGCCAGCGCGGCGGGTGCTGGTGGACTGGTTCCGCACCAGCCCCGGCGACAACGCTCAGATCTACTATCGCCAACTGCTCGCGGTGCGCCGCTGCCTGCAGTTGTGTCAGCCGGCGCTCGCCGACGTGGCCCCGAAGGAGGGGGCGCGGGTCTGTTGGCAGGCGCTGAATGCCATGACGCTTGATGCGAAGCAGCAGGACGATGCCCGGCTGTTTTTCGAGCTCCTGCAGGCCCAGCGGCAGGTCGGGGTCAACCAGGTGTATCAGCCCACGGGCAAACGCCCGCGCGGGCCCGATCCGGAGCTCCTGCGTGCGCCGTTGCTCGAGCGCGCCGACCGGCAGCGCGGCGCTCCGCCGTCCGGGGGCCGGACGGCGGGGCAAGACACGCCCGGGGAAGGGGATTCGGCGCAGCGCACCTTGGCGTCGGCACGCTACCGTCCGCGCCGCGATGCCCGCACCCGTCGCCAGGCCGAGCCGGCCGACCCGGATCACCCGCAAACGTGGGAGCGCGAGCAGCCCTCCGCCCTGACCGAGACCGACGATCGCTTCGCGCAGCGCCACGGCCCGCGCCTGGCCGCCACGTCCGTGTTGAACACCCCGACGGATCTCCACCGGCTACCGACCGGGCGCGTGGTCCAGGCCCTGTTGGTTCTGGCCAAGGATCCGCTGGACTGGGCGTACGCCTGGCTGCTGTTGACCACCGCTTTGCCGCCGCAGCGCTTAGCCACACTGCAGCGGGCGGGCAGCGCCCCGGAGGGTCAGACGCCGCATGAAAGCGCCGGGCTTTTGATCTATCGGCTGCTCGATGGGCCGGTGGCGGTCGGGACCGGGGCCAACTGCCAGGTGACGTTGCGCCTGCCAGCGGGCATTGCGCAGGCCTTGGCCGATGCGCCGCACCAAGCACCGTTTACGGGCCAACCGGGTCGCATCAACCGCCGCCTGCGCCGTGCCCTCGACGGTACGCCGGGGCTGCTGCCCACGGCAGACCGCCTGCGCGCCAGCGCCGAGCTGCGGATCGAGGCCCACGCCCGTGATGCGGTCGCCGCACGGGCGTTGACGGGGCGCTTCGGGCTGGCGCAAAACGCCCCCGCCGCCTACCGCCGGTTCGTATCCGGCGAGCTGCAGGGGTTGTTCGAGGCGGTGACCGACGAATGGGCGCAGGCCGTGGACCAGCGGGCCGCTGACGACCCCGATCTTGCGCAACGGCTGGCGGCGCTTCGTTTTGAGTCGGAGCCGTCCGAGGCGATGGAGCCGGTACCGACCGGGTCGGGGCGGGCGGTCCCGCCGGCCGCCTACGAGCCGTGGCTGCGGCGTCTGCGCCGGGGTGCCGATGGCATCGGGGCGCACCTGCTCCAGCTCCCCCCGAATGATCCGCGCTGCGCGGAGAAGTTGCTGCAGGTCGTTCGTCTGCACGCGGCCTACACGAGCCTGCTCTGGCTGCTGGCCACCGGGGCTCGCCCGATCGGGCCGCGCACCGAGTGGGTCGTCGCCGAGCGCGGTGTGCTCGCCGCAGCGCACCCGGCCGCGTACCTGGCGGACAAATCGAGCGGGGTGTACCGCGAGCGGCGCGTGATCCCGGTCTGCCGTCCGCTGGAGCAGCAGCTGCAGGTCCATGAGCGTGTACGCACGATGGTGGTACAGCTCCTTGAGCGCCGCGGTTTCACGGTGACCGATCAACGCCCCACGGCGCAGCAGGCGCTGCCCGCGGAACTGGTCCGTCTTCGCCGCGATACGCTTGAGTGCCGGCTCTTCACCCAGCCGCGCCTGGAGGCCGCGCTGCGCGAGGCGGGTCTGGAACCGGATCGGCAGGCGCGCAATGCCCCGCGGCACACGGTGGCAACGGTGCTGCGTGAGCGTTTGGCCCAACGGCAGGTCGATGCCGTGCTCGGCCACGCCCGCGCGGGTCTGGGGGTCTGGGCGCCGGGCAGTACCGAGGGTTTCGACGCCGCGGCGGTGTACCGGGCCTTCACGGAGCTGCTGGATGCCGCGGGTGCGACGGTCCATGAGCCCCGAGGGGTTGCCGATGTCCTTTGATCGGACGACGTTGATCGAAACCCTGCAGCCGGAGCGCCGCGCGCTGGGCCTCGAGGATGCGGCGCATTGGGAGCGGGTCGTCGATGCCCTCGCGGCGGCGCTCGATGAGCAGGGGCGCCTGGATGCGCCGGGGCTCAGGGCGCTGGAGCAGGCGACCTTCGATCCGCAGCGCCGATCCCGGCGCCGGCATCGGGCCTGGTTGCGGCGGCTTTTGCAGCGGCTCAATCAGACGGGCCGGATCGAGGCGGTCCTGCCGGTCACCCCGATCCTCGAGCCCCGGCCCTCGACGCTGGCGGTCAGCCCGGAGCAGCTGCGTTGTCAGATGACCGCCGCCGCGCTGGATGCCTACCTGGATCCCTGGCTGCGCGCGCGCAGCGGTGCCGATTCAGCAGACCGACTCTTCGCCCTGGCCGTGCGTTTGGCGACGCGGGCGGGCATGGGCGAACGCGTGGTCGTCGGCACGCTCGCGCGCCTGCGCTGGGCCGATGTCGATCAGGACGGGACGCTGGCGCTACCCATCGAGCCGACGGATTTCAGCGGTGCGGTGCACCCTGTCCGCCCGCCGAAGGCGTGCCGCAAGCACCTGCCCCCGCGTCCGCGGGCGGCGGGCGATCGGCTGGTGGCCGCCCCGGTGCTCGAGAGCGCAAAGCCGCCTGACGACGCTGCAACGGTCCGCGCTTATGAGCGCATGCTTCGGCGGTGGCTGCGCGATGCGTTCGCCGCCTTTGCCGCGGATTTCGAGCGTGAGCGCCTTGTCCCCGGCGCCACCGTCCGTGGGTGGCAGCGCTTCGCGCACGCCGGGCGGCTGTTGCCGCTGGCCTACGGCGTGCCGGCGGCCTGGGTGGAGCTGCTCGCGGCGTTCCCGTTGCCGGCGGCGGCGCGCACGGGTACCGGTGCCCGTCTCGACTGGTCCGTGCAGACCGCGCAGCGTCGGCCTGGGGATCGGCTCCTGCGCCCGGCAGCACACCACGGTCCAGGGCCGGGCGAGGGGGCGGTGGAGCGCCCGCAACCGGGCCCCATCGGCGACGATCCGATGCCCCGGCCGGAGGATTGGCCGCGTCGTGCGCGCAATCTCCTAGATGCCTTCATCGCCCGGATGCGCGCGCTGCAGACGGCGCGCGGGACCCTGCCCGCCCGCGCACGGGATGAGGCGTTGGCCGCGTGCAAGGCGCTGCTCGAACGCGCCGATGCGCTCGGCTACCCGGCGAGCATCGTGCAGCTGGCGCTCGCCTGGGGTGCCGACAAGCTGCTCCGCGATGGGGTCAAGGTCCAGACCCTCGCCGATTACTACAGCCGGATCGCCTCGCCGGAGTTGCTGGGCATGGAGGAGGTGCTGGATCTGCGCGACTGGGACGATGAGACCATCGAGGAGGTCACCGGGTGCGTGGTCGCGGCGCGGCGCTGGAGTCCTCGCAGCGCCGAGCACTTTCGCACCACCTGGTTCGAGCTGCTGCGCTACGGCCAGCAGGCCGGCGGGTGGCTGGCCGAGGCCGAGTTCGCGCTGAGCACACCGCGCGAGGGTGCGGCGCACGCCCCGGCGCGGACGGCGATCGTCACCCCCGCCGAGTTCGAGTACGCCCACGGCGTCCTGGTAAGCCGCGAGCACGATGCGCGTTACGCGCAATGGGCCGCCGCGCTGACGCTCGGCTTCTACGCCGGTGTGCGTGCCTCGGAGGTCTGCGCGCTGACCCTCGGCGATCTCTTTGTCGACGCCACCGAGTGCTGGGTGGAAATTCGATCCGGCAAGACGCCGGCGGCACGGCGGCGGATACCGCTCCACGCCCTGGCGCCGCCGGGGCCGATGGCGCAGATCAAGGGCTGGGCGCAGCGTCGGCGTCAGCAGTTCCCTCAGGAGCGAGCGCAGGACGTTGCGCTATTTGGGCCGGAGGGCAATGCGCGCGGGTACCGCCACCATGGTCTGATCGCCCCACTGCTCGAGGTCCTGCGCCCGATCCTGGGCGAGGGGGTGGACTTCCATTTGCTTCGCCACAGCATGGTCACCTGGCTGCTGCTGCGCTGGCACGCGGCGCAGTACCGGGATTTTCGCGATCAGCTGCTCGAGCGCGATGCCTGGATGTTTTCCGATACCGCCCTGGAGCGGCTGCCGGCGTTGCGCCAGCCTGAGGCGCTGGCGAGCACCGAAGGGCTCGGCGGCGAGGCGTGGCTCGCCCTGGCCAAGCTGGTTGGCCACCGCGACCCGGGTACCCTGCTGCTCTACTACGGACACAGCCTCGGCCCGATCCACTCGGATGTCCTCGCCCGCGCCTGGGGCGGGCGCCCCGGCAGTCGCTCATAGCCGCGGGGCTTGCGTGCTTGGCCGGTTGCCCGGCATCGTGAAGTGCGGAAGATTGCAAGCGGAGCTTGCAATCTTCCGCTCCGGGGGATGTGCGCTTTAACCCGGGGCGGCTTCCGATCGACTCTTGCAGGATTCCGCAGGTGAGACGAAATCTGCAATCGAAGAGGCGATTGCTGCAAACCCGTGATCTTCCTAGGTTGTTGATTTAGAAGGCATATTGCAAAATTCCGCGAATATTCCCCGTCCTGCTGCGCGCATGCGGTCCCCCAACTCGGCATCGATGATGCCTTCGGCACACAGAAGGTCGAACGCTTCACCCATGGTCTGCGGCGCGGATTGATCGGTGTCGGACATGCGGCCATATCGACAGGTAGGGCGAGGGGGCAACCGCCGGTCACCGAGTGCGTTCAGCGCGATGGGTCGAGCCTCAGCTCTGGCTGTCCAAGACCTCATCGGCGCTGTCGGCCTGGAAGACACGGTCGGACCACGCCCACAGGGTCTGCTCGTCGGCGGAGCGGATTCGTCCGAGTTGCTGATCGTTCAGCGGGCCGAACCGCCTTTCCAGCATTCGTGCGAGCATCTTGGCCTCGCCTTCCAATCGACCCTCTTGCCGACCCTCCTGCCTTGAGCGGCTTACGATGCCGGTCATGATGGCTTCCTCCACGGGATAGCGCTGCCTGAACAGTTCCTGTTCATTTTCATCGAGCTGCGCGTAGTTGTCGACGAAATCCGCATACTTGAGCCGTCTGTTCGGGTCCGGCTCCAGGGTCTCGAGCCCCTGGAGTGCGCTGGCGCGGGCTTCGAGCTTCTCGTCGGTGCCTTCCCAGTGCATCAGCGGCAGGCACAGGCGGGCGACGATGTTGCTGCTGTCTACATGTTGCCGGTACGACTCGGCTCCGGCCTGCCAGTACAGGTACTGGAAGCTCAGGTACGTGTGCTGATCCCCGGCAAGCTCAAGCCGTGTGGGCACCGGGCGTGCGGAGAGGAAGATGACCACCGGCACGATCCGTGTTGTGCCGAGCATCTGCGAGAGGTCGGTGCAGTAATGGATCAGCCGGTGGATGTCGAAGCGTTCGGCCCGGGTCTCCTCCTCGAAGGCGAAGGCTAGTACCTCGCGCTCGCCGTTCGACCATTCGATGTGCAGTGGGGTGTCGAGGGCCCGGTAGTGGTGACGCAGCCGCTCCTTGAGCTGTTCCTGACGGATGGGGAGCACGCGTGCTGAGTGATCGACACGCGCTGCCTCCTGGCTGGCGAAAAAGGCGATCGCCTCACGGGGGTAGTCGACGATCAGGTTCTTGAAGTCCTGGTCGTAGTCGGGGGTCTGCGGGCTCATCGGGTGTTTCTGCCATACATCACAGGATCACCGGGTCCATGCGTCGCGGCGCTGACCCGGCAGCCGTGTACCGCAGACATGCAGGCCTGGTTGGAAGCCCAGGAGTCCGCGGGGGATCAGATTCCCCGTAAGGTCAGTGATCTCCATGGGCTTCGGCTGGCTCGTGCAGAGGGGCTGGGCGTTCGGGCACGCTACCGCCGGGACGGTGCCGCCTGAAGAAGGCCCGCCCGGCGAGGAGTGTTCAAGTTGTGAGCCTTTATGGAACCACAGGCGGGGCGAAGGAGCAACCGCCGGTCACCGAGTGCGTTCAGCGCGATGGGTCGAGCCTCAGCTCTGGCTGTCCAAGACCTTATCGGCGCTGTCGGCCTGGAAGACACGGTCGGACCAAGCCCACAGGGTCTGCTCGTCGGCAGAGCGGATTCGTCCGAGTTGCTGATCGTTCAGCGGGCCGAACCGCCTTTCCAGCATTCGTGCGAGCATCTTGGCCTCGCCTTCTAGTCGACCCTCCTGCCTTGAGCGGCTTACGACACTCTGTACGGGCATGTCTTCATCCTCGTGGTTCGGTACAGCGCGTCGACGCGCTCGGCGACGGCCGGGGTCGAGCCGCTGGTGACTTTGACGATGTCGGTGACGCGGTGGGTCTTGTCGCCGGGGTTGATGCGCTCGGGGCTGTAGCCGACGAAGAAGCCTTTGGCCTCGTCGTTCGCAAACCAGTCACGATTGATCCAGCAATGCCGCCATGCTGCGCGCGAACGCCCGGAAATCCGTCAAGCCCTCATGGGTGATGTGGTGGACAATATCCCAGTCGATCGCCTGGTAGCTGTGCACGGCGACGTTGCGAAAGCCAACCGCTGCTCGCATGCGGTCCCGCACCTCGGCGTCGATGATGCCCTCGGCACACAGCAGGTCGAACGCTTCGCCCATGGTCTGTGGCGCAGGCTGACAGGTGTCGGACAGAACATGCGCTGCCATATCAACGCACAGCTGCACGGCCCGGGTGAGATTTACGCTGAGAATGTCCTGCCGGTCTATATCCTCGCGGAGTGCACTCACAGACGCCGTCCTGCGCTCTTCTATGCGCCGAACGCAGCGATGAAGCGCTTCGAGCTTTTCTGCTAGGATCACCCGATCCATGCGTCACGGCGCTCTTTGA
The DNA here is from genome assembly GCF_016583625.1 of Halorhodospira abdelmalekii. Classification (GTDB taxonomy): domain Bacteria; phylum Pseudomonadota; class Gammaproteobacteria; order Nitrococcales; family Halorhodospiraceae; genus Halorhodospira; species Halorhodospira abdelmalekii. The sequence goes on from NZ_NRRN01000048.1 coordinate 19,733, forward strand.
GAATACGTTGACGGTAAGGCAGGAAATCCTCGGTATCGACTAGCAGCCGGGTGATAAGGCCGTCGTGGGCGCGGCGATCTCGACAGAGTAGGGTGACTCCGTGACGCAGCACTTCCCGGAGCACAGGAACGCCGGCGCTGCGGAGGTCGATCAAGTCTACGGGGCGCCCAGTGCGTTGGCCGAGGTCGTGGATCAATGCGCGACGCTTGTCGGCAGACAGGGGGCCAGCGCATAGCACGCCAACGTCGAGGTCACTGTCGGGGGTGGCGGTCCCGTTGACCATGGACCCGAATGCAATTCCCACGAGAATATCCTCGTCTTCAGCAAGCCGCTGGCTGACCGGGTGTAACTCCGGATGCTGTTGTGTCTGCTCCATTCTTTTGCCGTTCCTAAAACCATAGAAAAGTATTCCTATGGACGTAAGCCGAACAGTGCTGCTTACGATTAGCGGGTTGGAATCGCGCCAACCGCCGGCGAATGGATCGCCGCTCGCGCCGTGCCCGGAGGGGTCGGTGGCGAGCGGGATCGGTCGATTGACCGAC
>NZ_NRRN01000049.1 GCF_016583625.1 Halorhodospira abdelmalekii
GCGGCATATTCCAGATCAGAGAAGCTCGATTGCATCGGGGGCGCACTCTCGGTTGTGGGCCAGAGCCGTATTATCTCAACTCCGGACCGACAGCGGAACGGCAGGGCCGGAATAAATCAGTGTCTCCTTAGGTCTCTACGCCGTTTCGGGGCGTTCTGGTGTGGCCGGCTATTTTGGCGCCGGGCAGCGTGGCGCCGGGCAGCGTGGCGCGGGGGTGGGGCGTGCTTAGCGTAGTGGCGCCGAAAGAGCTGGCGCACAGCCTCTGGCCGGCGAGCGGTGTGCACGGGAAGAAGGGGGTCGGGGTGGTGCTCAAGCTGCGGCTCCATCCCCAGGCGGACTCAAAGACCTTGCAGCCGGCCTCGACCCCGCCCCCCATCGAGCCGGTTGAGCGCTTTCACGGTAGACCGCAGAGCAGTTCGGTGAGCGCCGCCGCCGACTTGGTGCCGTTTAAGCGCGGTGCCGAGGTGGTGATCTACGGCGCCGCCTATCCGGTCCCTGGGCAGCAGAGCAGTGTGGCCGGCTTCGCCCTTAGCAGTGCCACCGATCGGCTGTTGCTAGAGAAGCGCATCTGGGTGATCGGTGCCCGATCCTCTCGCGCTGCAAGCGGAATGGCGTCAGGCGTAGAGCCGTTGATCGGTCCGGTGCCGCTGCACTATGAACTTGCTTACGGCGGGCCGAGCTATGCGGCACAGGGGCAGTTGGGGCAAGGCTATGCGCTGAATCCGGTCGGGTGCGGTCACTGCCCGTGGGGTGGCGAACTCACCGCCGGCGAGCCGCAGCCGCAGTGGGTCTGGCCAAACCTGTGCAGCCGCGGCGGTCAGCCCGCCGGACTCGGGCCGTTGGCGCAGGCGTGGGCGCCGCGTGCCGAGCGCTGTGGCCGTCTCGACGAGGAGGCCTATCGCCGCGGTCGCCTCGATTACCTGCAACGACCCCACCCGGCAGTCCACAACGCCGCTCCCGACGATCAGCAACTCCCCGAGCCGCTGCGCGGCGATGAGTGTTTGACCCTCTACGGGCTCTCGCCAGCAACCGCCGGTGGGCTTGCGGCGACGTGGTCTTTGCCGGGACTTACACCGCGGCTGGCATTGGCAGGCGCCGCCGGCGGCAGTCGAGCCGTGCCGCTGGCGCTCGATACCGTCGCGGTGACTACAGGGGAGAGGCTGACGGTCGATCTGAGCTGGCGAACGTGGCTCAGCGACGCCGCGTGCGCTTCAGCCAGCCTGCTGCACGTCGATCTGGTGCAAGTTGACCTGGTGCAAGTCGATAGGGTGGGGCGATTCGATGCGTTTTGAGCAGGCCGTGGCACGGGCCGTGGCGCTCGGTGTTGGGCGCGATGGGTGGATCGACTCAGCGGGGCAGGTCGCCATCGAGGTGCCGGCTCTCTTCGCGACCGGCGGTTCCGATCCCTACAGCCTCTATGCGGCGACCGCTGCAGCGCAGGTGAAGACGCAGCCAAGCGGGGTCAGCGCCGGTGGCGGTCGGGCTGAGCACGCACCCGTGCCGGTGCTCAGCAGTCGTGCGCTCATCGGGCGCAGCTACGGCGAACGGACTGAATGGTTGATCAACTCGCTAGAACCGGCCCTCGCAGCGCGCCTGAACAGTGCAGAGGCGCCGTCGATCGTCGCGGTACTGCCGGCTTCGGATCACCGCGTCGGACGAGCACGGCAACGTCGAGCCGGGTCGCTGCCAGCGCTGCAGGCACCACTCCTCGCAGCACTGCCGCAACTGCGTCAAGCGGCGTGGTGGGCGATCCCTGAGGCCACGGCTCCGCTCTGGGTGGTGACCGCGGCGGCTTACGCCATCGCCAGTGGTGCGGTGTCTTCGGTCCTGGTTATTGGGGTCGATGCCTGTGCGGCCGATGCAGTGGTGGCCGATCCGCAGCTGCAGGCGCTGCGCCGCAACGCTCGACAGGCGCACGGCTTGGCGCCAGCCGATGCGGCGGCGGCGGTGTTGTTGAGTCGTGTGGCTGATAGGAGGGCGGGTGCGAGCGGGGTGGCCAATGCCGCCGGTGTGGACGCTAAGACTGATGCGCAGGATCGGGCGCATGACCGTGCGGATAACCGAGTGCATGATCGGGCGACTGGCTATGCAAATGACCGGGCAAATGACCGGGCAAATGACCGGGCAAATAAATGCCGATCCGCTATTCCATCAGCGGCACCTGCTGCTGTGTTGCACTGCACCGTGCCGCTCGCGGGGCAAACCGGCCATCCCGCACAGCCCGAGCATCCTGGGCACCGTGGCGAACCTGCTGGGGCCGGTGCTCGAGTCACAACCGGAGTGTGGGTAGAAGGACTGCAACGCCTTCTGAACGGCATACCGCAGCCGTGCCAAGCTGAGCTCTCCTTGCTCGGCGCCACCGCGGCCGAGCAACAGCTTGCCGCTAACTTGCACCGCAGCCTGCCGTCACTGCGCGCGATCCCCCGCTGCGAGCGCCTGCCGGCCTGGCGTGGTATCGGCTACGCCGGCGCGGCCGGTTTGCCACTGTTGCTGGCGCTGGCTTTGGGGCGTCTGCACGCATCGGGGTCTGAGCTTAATCCCCGGCCTGGGCCTGGGCCTGGCCCTGGGCCTGGGTCTGAGGTTGGATCTGAGCGTGGTCCTGAGTTTGACTCCGGTCTTGGGTCTGGACCGGAATCTGGAATTGAGCCTGGGTCGCCATCTTCGAACGTACTGGCGCTCTACGGCGGCGGTGGGGCGCACGGTGCGGGTGCGATCGTCCTAAGTCATCCGGGTCATCCGGGTCATCCGGGCAACCCGGGCCATGTAGGTCATTCAGGTCACTCCGGTTGGTCAGCCTCAGCGCGGCAAGTCGTCGCGAACACGCCCTCCACATCCTCAATGCCAGTGTCCGGGACACTGCCGGTGCCCACGATGCCACCGGCGCTTTCGGCCCCCACGGCGTCTGTCCACTCTTTGTCCTCCTCATCCCCTTTGCCCTCACCCTCTTCAGGAAGCTAGCGAGCGATGTCTCACTCCCAGCCAACAGTCAGTGCCAACGGTTTGACCCTCGTCCACGCCGCCTCCGGAGGGCGTCTGCTGACGACCGATATCTGCAACACCACGGTCGGCAGCTCCGTGATCCCGATCCCTTACACCAACTTGGCGCACAGCGAAGATGCCGCGGCGACGGCGACGAGTGTCTTCGTCGGCGGCCATCCACTCTGTGTCGAGAGCTCCTGCTTCGCCACCTCTTACGGCGATGAGAGCGGCGATCGCGGCGGTATCGTCTCGGGGACGCAGCAGGGGGAGGCGACCTTTCTCGGCGGCTCGCCCGATGTCTTTGTCGAGGGCGTGCCGGTGGTGCGCGCCTTCGAGCAGATGGTCTCGAATAGCGACAACACTGCTCCGGCGCCACTGATCCAGGCGTTGGCGGTGCCGCCGCAACTCGCGGCCTACGATCCGTTGCCGGCTGAGCAGCCGTGCCCCGTCACCGCGGTCGGCATCGTCGGCAATGCGCAAGCACCGCTGCCCGGTGCGCTGCTCTTCGAAGGTGAACCGACCTCGGATGATGATAGTGCCCCGAGTTGGCAGCGCGAGCGACCGTTGTGCTGGGCGTTCGGCGGTGCGGAGGGTGGTTGGCTGGTCGCGGCTGTCGAGTTGCCGGAGCAGACCGAGACAGTCCGTCTGAGCTGGAGCGACCGCGATCGGCGCTACGGCAAACTCACAGTGCCGCTCAGCCTAGGCGCTCAGCAAGCGGCGTGGGTGCCCGATTCTGCCATGTCTGCAGCGGTGGGAGACGGAGCCACCGCGAACGGGGCTGCGGAGGGGGAGGCCGGCGGCTCCGGTGCCGGAGCCGGTTCCGGCCCCGGAAAGGACCAGGGTTCCGAATCTGGTGCTGGTCAAGGAGCAGACCAGAATACTGGCAACGGAGAAGAGACCGAGTCGCCCGATCCCGCAGCAGAGACCGCGCCGCCACCGGTCCCCGGGGCGCTCGTCGCCGAAGCCGCAGCCCCGCTCTCGTTGCCGACGGTGCTGGTGCCAACCCTGCTGCGCACCAACGGCGGCGGCGAAGCGGGGCGGCGCAGCGGTGGGCACGGTTACGGCGGCTGGGTCTATCTCTTCTGGCAGCAAGGCGGAACCCGGGCACTGTGGCGTGAGTTGTGGCTCGATGAGCACGGGATGGCGCACGAGGTCAATCTGGCCTACGAGCGCGGCGATGAGCGGCGGGCGAGCGGTGAGGGGCGGGCCGTAGTAATGCTGCCACAGCGGCTGGCCGGTGAGCCGGTGCTCCTCGAAGCACTCTACAGTCCGGTGCAGTGGTCGTGGGCGCAGGTGCTGAGCTTCGGCGGTCTCCATCCGGACGATCCGCGGGCAGAGGGTCACACAGCGCCCGACGCAGTTCCCCAGGCAGGCGGTCCAGAGCCAGCAGCGACAGCCGATCGTCCCCCGCCAGGCGATGCGAAGCGCCTGCTGCGCATTGATCTCAGTGCCGCCCTCGGTGAAGAGCCAAGCGTTACCGCGCTGAGTGGGCCGGGGCTGCTTGCACGCGCCGATGAGTTCGTCGACGCCGATCCCGAATCTGGCGAGCCCGACCCCGTGCGCGAAGATTTGCTGCCCTACGCCGAGAGCGGCATCCCGGTGCTCTATCTCGACGACCCGCTCGGCGAGGCACGCCGCTTGGCGCGTGCTCAGGTGGCGCGCCATACCGAGTTAGAGGCGTGGGTCACAGCGTTGCAGACTGGATGCGCCCCGGAGTCGTTTGTGGGTGATGATGCCAATGCCAATGCCAATGCCAATGCCACGGTCACTGCCACTGCCACTGCCACTGCCACCGCTGACGGTGATCGTTGTGGCGACGTTACAGCCGCCGCAGTGCCCGGTGCCGATGTTTCCGCTGCGGCAGAGACGAGCACTACGGCAACAACGACCACCGCCGCAGCTTGCGAAGAGCCGGTACTCGCTCTGCACGAGCTCGCGGCGGCCTTTTACCGACTCGCCTTCATCGACGGTGCAGTGGGCTTCGGCGAGCGCCCCCCCGATCGTCTCTTGCTGGAACACCTGCTTGCAGTCGGCCCGCGGGCGGAATTGCGCGCTGAGATCATTGCACTGCGGCGGCAGCGCTTGGCCCTGCTCAGCAGCGAGCGCTACGCCGCAGCCCTGAATGACTATCTCGATAACACGCCGCGCCGACGCCTCTCTGGAGTCGCCGCGCTGCTCCACCACTGCTACGAGCTCGCCGAGCCAGCGGCGGCAGCCGACGGCTATCTGCTCAGCGCCGACGAGCAGCGAATCGATGTTGACGATCTGCAGCGTGCCCGGGCGCTGCTCTGCAGCTTGCTCCCGCACCAGCCATCACCCCGCTCCCGAGTGGCGCGTTCCGCAACGCGACCGACGGCGATTGTTCGCCCTGCACCGCTCGCAGTCGATCTGCCGCTTAGCGCCGTCGCCCAGCGTCTGCTCAGTGGGTCGCTGGCCGGGGCGGGCGGCAGCGCAGGGGGGCCGTGTGTGCCACGCCGAGTGCAAGCCGAACGAGCGCTGTGTGCGCAGGCGCCGGCTCCGTTACAGCCGCTGGAAGAGGCGTTGATGCTGGCTGACGCTCCGCGTGTGGTGACCGCCAAAGAGGGGCTGAGTCTGGCTTGGAAACTGGTCAGGGTCTTGGCCCAACCGGTCAGTTACGACTACCAGGTGATCAACATCCTGCCGAAGCTGATCGGCGAGATGGAGCTGCCTGGCAGCGAGCGCCTAGGGCCGTTGGCAGTCACCGAGCAGCTGCTGCCCGAGCCACAGATTGCCGGTGAGACGCTGCGGGCGTGGCAGTACCGCTTCGACGATCTTACCGGGGGGATCACCGCTGACAACAACAGCCGCGTCTCTGCAATACCGGCTCAAGACGGTCACACTGCGCTCTTTACTGGCGATGGCGGACAGCAACTCCTATTCGTAATCGGCGATCCACGGGCTGGGAAGAGAGCACCGCCGCCGCAACGGTTTCAGCGTTTGGTGCTCGCTCGTGAGCCGGGTAGCCGGCTGAGTGATGTCGCAGAGCGCTTCGCTAACGGTACGGTGGGGCAGTCGGTGCGCGCCCTGTTCGCCACTTACGAACTGTTGACGCTGCAGAATGCGCTGCGCGAGGGGGCGGACCAAGACGGGTTTGCGCACCTGCTCACAGCCCTCGCCGCCGCCAGCGGCAGCACCGCTCTGATTGCCGAAATCGTGGCCGGCGAGCAGCAGCGGCGCTGGGGACCGGCCCATCCGCGCGTGCGCTGGTGGCGGACGTTGGCCCGTCAAGCTGGGAATTCGGCCAGTGGCGTTGGCTTGGTGTTGGCCCTGAACGACGGCCGCGACGCGCTGCAAGACAGCGACTACAGCGCTGCGGCTGCAGCGTTAGCCGGCAGTGCGTTGACCGTCGCGTCGATGGTGTTGTTCCATCTCGGGCGCGGGCTATTGGGCGGTAAGGTCGGACTGGCTGCAGCAGTGGTGCTGATTGCTTATGAGCTGCTGCGCGACGGCCCGCTCGGCGAGCTCTATCGCCACGGTCCTTTTCGCGCCCAGGTTCGCTTCCTGCTGCAGGCGCACTACCGTGTTGCTGACCTGCGCGATATCCCCTGTCACCGCCTGCTGCGCGACTACGCCGAGCACGGTCCGATGGTCGCGGGGCGGAACCGAAAAGAGGCGTGGCATAGCTGGTCGGCCATCGACGCAGTACTTGATAGCGTACTGCTGGCGCCGGTCCCTGTGCTGCAAGTGGAGCCCCACTATCGGCGCACTCAAGGTCGTTTTTCCCGCTTATCCGGCATCGATCTCCATCTCTCACCGCCGGCGTTCGACTGGCGCTCTGCCGATGCCATCGAGCAGCGCTTCTATTGGCGTGATCGGCAGGGCCGGACCAGCGTCTGGGAGGTGCCGCCGGCGGTGTTGGTAAAGCTTAGCGCGGACGCCGCCAAGGCTGTGATCACGCTGACCCTCGAGATGCGCAATCTGCAGTGGCCCGGACACGCCACAACGATTCTGATCATGCTGCGCCAGCGCGGCCCACTCGGTGACGCCCCGCAGCCCGATGCGCAGCAGCGACCGCGCTATTGGGTGGCGATGGTCGCAACCCGTGGCCGAGCTAGAACGACGCAGCAAGTCTTGACTGCCACCATGGAAGAGGTGCTGTCCCATGAGCCGTACTGAAACAAACTGCAGCGCGTGCCGTCGGCTACGCTGCAAATCATGCCCTCAAACGGGCTCCCACTCAGGCCTCCAGTTAGGCTCCCAATCGGGTCGTACACCAAGGGGTCACTTAGGGCATCAAGCGTCTTGCCCCGCAAACCGCCGACCGAGTCGCCGTCCGCACCGTGAATGGTGCTCGCGCTGGGGTAGTGTCGGGGCGCTGGCCCTCGGTCTGCTGCTGATGACCGGCTGCAATCCGCAGATCCGCCTCACGCTCGATGCCGACGCCGATATCAACCCCAATGCCGAGGGTGATGCACTCTCGCTGCTGCTGCGCATCTATCAGCTCGACAGTTCCGAGACCTTCAGTCAGCTCGACTACGACGAGTTGCTCTTCGACGATGGAGAGGCGCTTGGCAGCAGCTTGATTGAGCGGCACGAAGTGGTGATTCGGCCACGTCAATATGAGCACCTTGATCTGCCGATGGCCTCTGCTGCACAGCAGCTTGGGGTCGTCGCCTTCTACCGTGAGCCAGCGAGCAGCGGTTGGCGGGCGAGTGAGACGCTGCCCAGTGGGCTCTTTGGGCTGCGTGGCGATCGCCGTCTGCGGGTCCAGCTCAGTGGCACCAGCCTACGCCTGGGCGAACCGAGCGCATCGAGTGCATCGGGTAAACCGGGCGCACGGGGCGAAGCAGGTGGAACAGCAACGACAGTGGCGGCGAGTGGGACTGCAGCCGGAGAGCAGCACCGATGGCCGGAGCTGCATCGTTTGAGTGGGCGCAGCAGCGGCCGCGCAGTGAGGTGGTGAAGATGGTACGCAGTGAGCGATGGCGACGGTTGGAGCGCCCAGTGTGGGCGGAAGGGGTGTTGGTGGCCCCGCAGCATCTGCAGCTTTGGGAGCGTTATCAGGAGCGTAGTCAGCAGGTGCGCGCGGCGGCCGGTATGGTCGACGGCTACGGGGTGATCGATTTGCAGATCGACGAGATGGCGCTGGCCAGCGGGGCGCTGCGCCTGCTCTCCTGTCGGCTGCTCTTTGCCGATGGTCGGCTGCTCGGCTTCGATGAACGGCTCGACGGCCCGCTTGAGATCGCAGTCGGCGATCTGCCGGCTGAAGGGGTGATCGTCTACTTGGCGATGCCGAGCAATGAGCGGGTCGCCGCGGTCCCCGGCTACGATGCGGCGGCGACGGCGGCCGGGTGGCGAGCGCGCTTTGCCGAGGTCGGCGATGAGATTGATGAGGAGCGGCGGCGCGAGGTGATGCTAGCGAGCCCCAATCTGCGCCTCTCGCTGGGCGAGCTGCCGGAGGGAGGCTGGTCGGCACTGGCGATCGCTCACCTTGAGCCGGTGAGTGAGACCGCCTGTCGGCAGAGCGCTACCTTCGTGCCGAGTTGCTGTCGCTTGGCCGCCTCGCCGGTCTTGTGTGGGCTGCTGGAGCGGCATTTTACGCGCACCCTCGGGCGCTTAGAGTTGCTGCGCCGGCAGCAGGCGGCGGCGGGGCGCCTCGATGACTTTGCCCCGACGCAGATCGCTCGGTTGCTGCTGCTGCAGGTTCTGGCCCCAGTCGTTGCCGAGCTGCAGGCGCTGCAAGGCAACCTCCAGGCGCATCCGTGGCTGCTCTACAACGCCTTGCTGCGCCTAGCCGCGGGGCTGTCGAGCTTTATCACCGATGCCGGAGAGGGCGAGGAGAGCGGGGCCGAGGCGGATGCCGGCTTTGGGGGCGATGCCGGAGGCGCGCTAGCCCCGTCCCTCTTGCCGCCGGTCTGGCCGGTCTACGACCACGCCCGCCTCGGCGAGGTGATGGCGCAGCTCGATACGCTGCTCTTGCGCCTGCTTGATGAGGCGATGCCGCAAGGGCTCGGACGCATCCGCCTGCACGCCGAGTCGGCCGCAGTCCGCCTGGTCGAGGGGATCGAGGCGCGCACCTTTACCGAGCAAGCACTCTACCTGGCGGTGCGCTGTGATCAGGCCGAATCTTTGGCCTGGATCGAGGCGCTTCCGCGGCAGCTGAAGATCGGCGCCCGCAGCGAGCTTGAGCGCATCGTCGCGGCGGCGTTGCCGGGGGTACAGCTGCGCTACGTCCAGCGTCCACCGAGCCGGCTGCCGGTGAAGAGCGGCTATGAGTACTTCCACTTACAACCCTTTGGTGAGTATTGGGAGCGGGCGCAGGCGGCGGCCTCATTGGCGCTCTTTGTTCCGACCGCCCTGCAGAGGGCGCGGATCGAGATGATCGCCATCGAAGGCGAAGGGTGAGTGCGAGTTGGCCAGTGGGCTAGTGGGGTAGTGGACTCGTGGGTAAGTGGGCAAATGGCCGATGAGAGTGGGAGGTGGGCCGATGTGGCAGCGGTTGGTGGGTAAGCTGGGGGCGGTTTTGAGCGCGGCAGCTGCGGTGGGCGAGACGCAGAGGGCCGCTAGTGCAGCTGCAGGTACCGCTGCGCAGAGTGGCAGTGCTACCGGTAGCGGAGTGAGTTACCGGGCGGGCGGTGGAGTTGGTGCCGTTCAAAGCGGCGGTGCAGGTATGGGCTTCGGTCTAGGCATGGGCAGTGGCTTAGGCCCTGCTCCTGGAGGCCCCGCTCGGGTAGCAAGCGCAAGCGCAAGTGCAGGCGCAAGCGCAAGCGCAAGTGCAGGCCCAGGCGCTGCCTATCCTGGAGCGCTGCTTGAGCAAGCTAGCGGGCTGCTGACCCGACTCGCTGCCTTTCGCCGCGCGACCTGGCGACCTGCCAGCCTCGATGCCGTGCGCGCTGAGCTTTGCCGTGAGCTGGAGCGGCTGACCGCACTGATGCGCAGCTGGGGGTGGTCGGCGGAGGCGACTGAGGCAGCCCGCTTTGCCCTGGTCGCCTACAGCGATGAGGCGGTGCTGGCCGGGAGCGCGGCCGGTGCCGTCGATGAGTCGGCGCGCGGGCACTGGCTGGCTCAGCCGCTGCAGCTTGAACTCTTCGGCGAGCAGAACGCCGGGCACCACTTCTTTGAGCGCTTAGAGGCATTGCGCAGCGATCCGCAGCGCTACTTGGAGGTGCTTAAGCTCTACTGCGCCGCTCTCCAGCTCGGTTTTGAGGGCGCATACAGCCTGCGCGGCGAGCAACCGCTGCGCGCCCTAGAGCAGGGACTGCGCGAGCAAATCGAAGCCTTCGGCGGGCCTCCATCGCTGCATCTGCCGGCGCCGCCGCCGGTGCCGCAGCAACGCCGCACCTTCGCCTGGCGTTGCCCCTACTGGGTGCTGCTGTTGCTCGCTACGGCAATCGTGACGGCGGCCTCCTTCTACTATCAGGAGAGCGCCGAGAGGGCGGTGGCCGCAGTCGGGGCGCAACTGGTGGCAGCGGGCGATGAATAGAGGCGGATTACAGGCGGATGACGGTCGAAGTTTGCCGATTGAGCGTGAGTAGGGGACTACGAGCGGTATGCGAGCGGTTGACGTTGACGGTTGAAGGCGGGGTGGAACGGCACTGAGGGTAAGCCTCAGTCTCTTCCGGGCTGGCGCCGCCAGCCAGCAGGGGATCGACTGAGCAATCGCCCTGAGCAATCGTCTCATTAGGGCCGGATCAGGAAGACCGGCCCAATACAATGAACCGATCACGGGATCGGAGAAGATCGAAGATTAAGAAGATTAATAAGATCAAGGAGTGTGGCGATGGAACGCCTCATGCTTCCGATGCGTCTCTTAGGCGGGCTGCTGCGCAGCTTTGCCCGTGTTTTGCTGATCCTGCTCTTACACCCCTACGCGCTGCTCGCCTGGATGGCGCTCGGCAGTGCCGCCTTGGCCTGGTGGGGGTTGCCGTGGCTGGGGGTCACTGCGCTGGTTCCGCGACTGCTGGCGGTTGCGGCACTACTCACCATTGCCCTGCTGCTGGGGCTGGTGATGGCGCTGGTGCGGCGGCGGCGTCGCTCCCGCCAGGTGCAGGCGCTTCAGCCGTTAACCGGCGCGGGCGGCGAGGAGGCGGAGCGTTTAGAGCGGCTGCATAACGCCTTTGCCGACGGCGTCGAGCGGCTGCAGCGGGCGTGCGGGGTGCGTCCGGGGTCGCGGTACGGCCTAGAGCGGCTGCCGCTCTACCTGCTGCTCGGCGCGCCCGGGGTGGGCAAGAGCGCTCTGCTGCGAGCCTCGGGCTTGAGCTTTCCCTACGACACGCCGCTTGAGGTGGCGCAGCGCGGGCTCGGCGGCACCGCCTGTTGCGACTGGTGGCTGAGCGAGCGTGCGGCCTTTCTCGATACCAGTGGCGGCTATCTCGATCAGGAGCAACGCCACAGTGAGTGGCAAGCGCTGCTCAGCGAGCTCTATCGATTGCGCCCGCAGCGCCCGCTCAACGGCGTCGTTGTCACCTGTTCGGCATGCTGGCTGCAGACGGCGAGTGGCGATGAGCGGGCACGCCAGGCCCGCCAGCTGCGGGAGCGTCTCGCCGAACTGCGAGCAACACTGCGCCAGCGCGTGCCGATCTTTATCGTCATTACGCAGCTCGATGCCCTCCCTGGCTTTGTGCCCTTCTTCAGCGCCCTGAGCGCGGCGCAGCGCCAGCAGCCGTGGGGGGTGGCACTGACCGGCAAGAGGGGAGCCGCCGCAGCGGCGGCCATTGCCGATCTCAGCAGCGGGCTCGGCGAACGGCGTCTCCAGTGCGCCGGTGAGCAGACGCTGCTGCCCGATCGCATCGCCGCCTTCGCCTTTCCCGAGCAGCTGCAGCAGCTCAGTCGGCCGCTCGGCGATTGGCTACAGCGGTTAACCGGTGATGACCCGTATCGGCAAGCGCCGCAGCTTGAGGGGCTCTATCTGACCGGGGCACCGGGTGCTGCAGGCGATGCGCAGGCGGCGGTATTGACCGCTGAACAGATTGCGGCACAGTCCGCGGCTGCGGCACAGACCGCTGCACAACCCGCTGCACAACAAACCCCGCAGCCCGCCTCTCAGTTTGACCCCCAGCTCGCCCCCCAGTTCGCCCCAAAGTCGGCTGGGGTCGCGCCGTTCGATCCGCACTCCCCGTCGACTCCATCCGCTTCATTCGGTCCATTCGCTGCTCACGATCCGTCCGTTCCCTCCGCACCGTTCGATGCGTTCGCATCACCCGCCTCATTCGGAGGCTCCGTGCCGGGGCAGCCGTTCGGCGCATCCGGGCTCTCCGCTGAGCCGTGGGGTGCTTCAGTGTCTGGCCAGTTGTTCAGCGGTGCCGGGCCTTCGGCTGAGCCGTGGGGGCAGCGACCGGCGACCCCTCCGGGCCTGGGTTACTTCATCGAGCAGCTGCTGCTGCAACAGATCTTGCCGCACGGTGAGCGACGTGCCCCGCTCGATGGCCGAGCCCTGCTCCACGGCGGGGTGAAGAGCGGCAGCGCCGGCGCGCTAGCGGTCGGGGTGACGCTGACCGTCAGCCTCTTGGCCGAGAGCGCCGCCCGCGAAGTTGCCTTGGCCGAGGAGGCCGGGGCGCAACTAAGCGCCGCGCACGCCGTCTTGAGCGATGCGCAGAGCCTCGATGCGCAGCGCATCGCTGCCCTGGTCGGGCTGCACGAACACGGTCAAGTGTTGGCGCAGCGCCCGGTTCGCCCCCTCTGGGAGCGTGCAGTAGCGGTCGATACGGCACCGCTGCAGCAGGCGATGTTGGCGCCGGTAATGCGCCAGATCGTTGAGCAGACGGTGCTGGAGGAGGCCACCCTGGCCCTCCATGAGGCGCTGCGCGACTACGCTCAGGCGTGGCCGCACGCTTCCAGCAGCGAGCGCGAACGGCTGCGTCACCCCTACTACCAGGCGCTCGCCGTCTACCGCATGCTCACCACCGATCCGCAGCGCCTCGACGCCGTGCGGGCCAGCAACGAACTGGCCCGCTACTGGCAGTTGCGCCAGGCCGCAGCAGTGCAGCAGGAGCAGGGTGGACCGCAGCACGCGGCGCAATTCCCACTGCAGCGCATCCAGCACCACGATCCGCGGTTGGCGGTTGCGTTGACCCGGGCCGAAGCGGTCGCAGCAGGACGCAACGGCGTATCGCCAACGGCGATCTTGCCGACACCGGAGATCGAGGCCGTCGCCCACAGTCTAGCGTTGGTGCTGCAGCAGCAGTCGGAGCAGGAGCAATTGCAGCAACCGAACCCGTCGAGCCAAGTGCATCAGGCGGGTCGGGCGGATCAGGCGCAGCAAGCGCAGTCGTCGAATGGGTCGCTGCAGGCGCGACAAGAGGCGCCGGCGGCAGCATCGCGCGCCTTGATTGAGCAGGCGGCCAACCAGCTCGCCGCGCCGCTGAGCGCAGCGGTGCTCTACGAGCGCCTCTACGGCGAGATCGCCGCTCAGCTGCCGGCGATCGGCATCGCTGATCTGGTCTCCGGGCGCGATCGAACGCTGTGGCAAAGCAGTGCAACGGTCGCCGGGGTCTACGGCGGCGAGGCCTGGGAGCGTCACTTTGAGCCGCGTCTAACCGAACTCCTCGGTGAGGTCGGGCAGGGCGACTGGGTGATCGCCGATGCGACCACCACCGACCAGGCACCGCTCGCCGCTGCCCAGATCGAGGCGCTGCGCCGGCAGGTCGAAGCGCTCTACATCAACGCCTTCGTGACCGAGTGGCTGCGCTTTATCGGCGCGCTGCGCCCGGCCAGCTTTGCCTCCCTGCACGATGCCGCTCAGCGCCTCGATCGCCTAGCCGGTGAGGATGGGGCGTGGCTGCGGCTGCTCGCTGCGCTCAACGAGCATATCGCTGCCCACACGGTCGCCCCCTCGAGTTTAGGCGATATCGCCGATCAGGCCGCCGGCAGCCGCGCGCTCAGTCGCACAACACGTCGGGCGGCGGGAGCCGCCGGCTCGTTGGCCCGAATGCAGCAGCCCGATCCGGGGCGCTACCGCTACGACGCCCGCGGCCGGGAGTTGGCAGCCCTGCTGGCAGTGCCGGAGGAGGGCGGGGTTCCGGCTCTGCTGGTCGGCTATCTGAGCGCCCAATCGGCCCTGCAGCAGGAGATCGAGCAGTTGGCGCTGGCGGTCGACGGCGGCGAGCAGAGTGCTGCGTATGCCGCCGACCTGATCGGCGGGCGCGGCGATGGACGCGCGGTGGCGAGCGGCTTTGGCGCCCTTGAGCGCAGCCTCGGTGGGCTTTCGCACGAACTGCGGCAGCAGTGGCGACCGCTGCTGAGCGCGCCGCTGGAGCGCAGCTGGCATCTGATCTTGGTCTCGGCGCGCGGCCATCTCAATGAGTGTTGGCAACAGGAGGTCGTCGGGCCGTATCGGGCCGAACTGGCCGGCCGCTTCCCGCTCCAGCGCGACGGTCGCGACGTCGCCGTGGGCGATTTCGAGGCCTTCTTCCGCCCCCACGACGGGGTGCTGTGGGGCTTTGTCGACGAGCAGCTGGCGCCCTTCGTGCAGCAGCGCGGCGGTCGCTGGCAAGAGCGGCGCTGGCGCGGCACCGGAGTCGGGCTGACGGCCGATACGCTGGATGCCCTTGAACAGGCGCAGCGGATCACGCGCTCGCTCTTCGGTGAGCGGGCCGAGATCAACCTCGACTACCGCGTGCAGGTCGCGGCGAATGTCGACCTGACCGATATGCGCCTCGATCTGCACGGCACGACGCTGCGCTACCGCAACGAACCGGAGCGCTGGCAGCCGTTTAGCTGGAGCAGCGGCGATCTTGCCGGTGGCCGGGTGGTGACCGTCTCCGGGCACGACGGCCGAGTCGGACAGCGCCGCGTCGACGGCGAGTGGGCGCTGCTGCGGCTGCTCAGCGAGGCGCAAGCGCTCTACCGCCACAGCGATGCCGAGTGGTCGGTCGAGTGGCAGCTTCACAGCGCCGCGCTCAACGGCCATAGCCTCCGCCCCCTGCAAGTGCGCATCCGCACCGAACGCAGCGCCCCGGTGCTCGGCTGGACGGACTGGTCGCGCTGGGCGTTGCCGGGGCGGGTGGTGCGGTGAGGGCGCTTGAGAACGGAATGCGGTAGCAAGATGGGAGTGCTGGCTCCTGGGAGCGCCGGCGTCCCCGCCGGCATTCTTCTTGTGTCTGCCGACGGGAACGTCGGCGTTCCCGGGAAAAGCGCTTGATCACCGCCACTTCGATAACCATCGACCGAGCATGAAGTGGCTGCGGGCGACTGTTGCGGAGCACGAGCTATCGCGGGTGGTGAGCGTGGTCGCTGCAGATATGGCGCGCAGTGAGCAACCGCTTAGCAGTTTCGGTCTCGTCTGGTCGTAAGGTGCTCTTGAACAGGTACCGCGGATCACGCACACACGTTTCAGCGAGCGGGCGGGGGTCAAGATCGACTATCGTTCTATGGGTTCCAGCTTGTACAGGGTCCTTATAGCATTGATTTAGTAGAGGTTTTTCTACGGCGCTAGGTCGCTGGAGGCTGGCCAGCTTTGGGCAGATAGGCCGAGATATCGTAAGCAGAACGGGGAAGGGGGGCCAGTTGCTGGTGAGGAAAGGCGCGGATAAACTGCTGCTCATCTGCAACCGCTTGATAGCGCACTGCCGCAGCAACTAGGGGTTGAAACTGTCACCTGAGAATACCGCGAGCAGCCCTCCAAGTTGTTGATACAAAAATGACTTTCTTGCGCGCTTAGGGCTTTGATCATTCATTGGTCCACAAGCCCGCCACGTAGCGGAGGACAGCGGTCGCCGGCTGAGAGCGCTGCTTCCTGGGAGCGCCGGCGTCAACGCTGGCATTCTTCTCGCGCGTGCCGGCGAGGACGCCGGCGCTCCCAGGAAAAGCGCTCGACCACCGCCATGCTTCAGCAGTGTGAATGAGTCCCGGAGGATAATGGTTGGGTGCTGTTTGACAAAGTGGACCAAGCGATGATCACCCCCACGCTTTGAAAGCCCTGCTGTTCATGCATGGGGGGGTTAAGCATTAGAAGCCGCGAATCCGTGCGAC
Source organism: Halorhodospira abdelmalekii (assembly GCF_016583625.1). GTDB lineage: Bacteria > Pseudomonadota > Gammaproteobacteria > Nitrococcales > Halorhodospiraceae > Halorhodospira > Halorhodospira abdelmalekii. The sequence goes on from NZ_NRRN01000049.1 coordinate 15,910, forward strand.
TGGGGATTACTTGGAAAGCCCAGAGGGCTCAAGGTCTGAGCCAAAGTTATACAGAGTCTGTCTTTCCTGGAGAAGGACGATTCTTTTTAATATACTGTTAGGCTCGTTCTCTCAAGGAGACTAGATGAATTTCGATGACGTAATGAAGAGCACAAACGGCCCCGCATATGAGAAAGAAGAAATAAGGAATGGGCCGCCCCTTGAATACGTTGGGGAAAAGCTAAAGAGCTCTCTAGAGCAGCAGCATGAATTGCTGAATAATATTAACGCCTGCGTTCCCGACGGACTTCCACTGCCGCCGGAATACAGTGAGGATTGCCCGCTCTCGGTGAAGCCCGATTTCCTTGTCAGCCCGGCATTTGCGTCATTTTACTACCAAATTATCGCATTCGCTGCCCTGTTCAACATGCTTGGGTCGGTGAGTTCGAGCACAGAAGTTCAGCGGCTGGCGGAAATGCCACGGAGTGAATTCAGGAAATGGCTAAACATTATAGAGGGCGAAGGTTCTGTATCGGGAAAGTGAATCGCCTAACAAGCCGCTAAACCCGACGCCGGAAAGTTACTGGGCGCTTCGCGGAGACGCATAAGGCGGCGCGGGTTAGCGGAGACGTTAGAAGGCCGGCGTGAACCATAGTTGACACATTTCGGCATGTGAACTACAGTTACCATATGATAGAAGTCAGGACGACGGCTAGATTCAAGAAATGGTTCAGGTCCCTCAAGGACCGGCGGGCAAAGGCTCGAATTCAGGCCCGGATTGATCGAGTCGAAATGGGCCATTTCGGCGATGTGGCACCCGTCGGGGAAGGCGTGAGTGAGTTGCGAATCTTCTACGGGCCCGGTTACAGAGTCTATTTTGTACAGAAAGACGCTGTTGTCGTGATACTTCTATCCGGCGGCGACAAAAGTTCTCAGAAAGCTGATATCGCCAAAGCCAAAGAAATTGCCAAGCAGTTGGAGGTATAAGGCTATGGGTATCAAAACTACGCGCTGGGAGTCGGCAGAGCACTTGGAAACAGAGGAAGATATTCAACTGTATTTTGAGGCCTGTATCGAGGAAGCCGGTGACGATCCTGCATTCATTTTGCATGCGTTGAGTGTTATCGCGCGTGCCAGGAACATGAGCCAAATTGCACGAGATGCGGGACTTACCCGGGAAGGCTTGTACAAAGCCTTATCACCGGAAGGTAACCCTACGTTCAGTACAGTCGTAAAAATCGCAAAGGCGCTCGGCTTGCAGATCACTGTGCAAACCCCTCGACAACCGCCTTCTAACAATCAATTGCACGCGACCAGCGATGCTGGCGCGTGAATTGGGCGTTAGCTTTATATTCGACTATAGAGAAATTGTATGAGTGAAAAGAAGAAGTACTCGCTGCTAACAAGTTCGGACATAGAGGCGGGTCTAAAGGATGCTCGCTTTCAAAAAGAAGATATTTCACTTATAAGAGATAAAGAAGGAAGGATTGTCAGGCATTTGCCTGTGACGAGCATCCAAGACGATGTTCTCCCACCGTCAATTATACAAATTAACAGTACCTATATATATCAGGCTGATATTCGCCCAGTAATAGAGGCACTCATTGAAACTAGAAATGTTGAGATTTTTCAAGATCTATCCGAAAAATATCAAACAGTCATTGATAGCCTGACATACTATAGAGACCACAAATCTCGCTTAGATGAGCTTAACTCTAAGTCTCTTGATGCATCTTCAGTATTTGAAAAACGTGTTGGAGTCTTTCTTAACGCTATAAATGTAAGTGATCTGGAAAAAACAGACATTAAGAGCTGTATAGAAATGCTTGACTCTTATTTGAATATAATTTTTGTATATCTAATTAGTGCGTATTGGATTCATGATAAAAACGTATCTAAAGATACCATTGCAGGTAGAAAAATTGCAGGCCTTGATAATCAGGTGCGGCACATATATGAGCAACTGCTTGCAGACTCTAGTGTGAATAAAGAAGGCACAAACATAATTCCAATGCACAATTCGTTGTACGCTAGGTATTTGCTATCAGAAAAGAATGGAATGAAAGAGATTGAGAGACTTATCAAGCATGACTCTAGGTTTTCTTCGCCAATGGATTTTATGGGCTTTATAAAGCGTTGTTTTTTTGAGAAAAAAGACTCTTATTATGACTACAATCGTCAATATCAAGTGCCTGAAAAATATGAAATATCAATCAATTTAGGCGCGATTGATAAATCTACAGACAAAAGAGTTGAGTTTTCGCAGAGACTTTTTGAAATTCTTGAAAAAATTGAGATGCTGAGGAATATACACTCTGAGCTGATTGAGGTCGGAGATATTGATTTCGGTACTATTGAAGTATATTCGGAATCTGAAGCTAACAATGCGCTCCAACTGACCACCATTCCGCTTGCGCTGCATGGCGGCAGTTGAGCTTAGCGTTGGGCCGCAAGAATGGACTGGTGACATTATGCTAGAGGGCTTTTTTCCCACATTGCTCGGTGCTTTCGCTGGTGTGACGGGGTCGTACCTTGTAGAAAGGCGGGCGCAGTATAGAGCGTATAAGTCCATGCTCGACGCCTTGTATGTTCGGTCTGATCACTATGTTTCGATGCTTTCTGCAAGGGCCAAGGCTTTGGAAAGTGACTTGTTGTCATTTGAGGAGAAAGACTCGAAGTCGCTGGGAGAATTGTTAAGAGCGAATATTGATCCTCCTGAACATTTCGGAGGCGTTCTTGTCGGCAGTTATGGAAAGTATTTGCGACCTCAGGATATCGCTTTAATTTCACAATGCGAGTCGAACATGAGTGTCCTCCACAGAGACTTAATGGGCAGTCCCGTCACTCCTGAAAGGGCAAATAGCCGAATTTCGGTGCTGAGAGAAGAGTCGGCCAGGCGTTGCTGGATTATCTATACTGCTGCCTGGAAGATGAATGAATCGTTTAGTTCCGAAAAATACTCGGCATTGATTGAAGAGCTCAATCAAATTGACGATAAAAGGGTTACGAAAGTGAAACCGAAGCGTGTTCTTGGCACGGCCCAACAAGGCCATTCAGCTGACGCTCGTACCTCGCGCGGCTGATGGCTGGCGTTAAATGGAGGAAATCATGAAGATGAAGCTATGCCGAATCTGTTGGAATACCGCAGGATGGAGGCGGCCTACAGGGGAGGCCGCAGAACTGGAGACCGGTGATAGCTATGTTGCAGAACATGGCTACGGTCACGAGGAATGGCTCTTCAACTATGAATGGATGATAGATGGTTACAGGTACGGATTCGTTCAGCCGATAGGGAAGTTCCATTCTAAGTACGCTGGCGAGACTACGTCTCTTTGCCTCTATACGGTAACTCCAGACAAGGATCGCCTTATAGTTGGTGTGATACGAGAAGCATACATTCCCACCTTGGCCGAAACAAAAAACGTATTTCGTGAGTTTAAATGGCGTGGCTGGATCAAACAGATGGAAAAAGACTGTGAAGTTCTAGGCGTCGAGCCTTTTAATGCTGGCGGGTTGAATGAAGGCGGCGTAATTAATATTCGATTTAAGCCAGAGGATGTGGAGCTCTTTGACCCGATGCTGGTTGCCGATCCAGGACATACGATTTCACGAAATTCCCGATACCAACCGTTCAACTGGGACGGGACGCTTCCATCAATAAGTGAAACCGAAGGAATTGCGCCAAATAGCCAGAAGAAACGGTCGGAACAATCTCGGAAACGCGCGGTACAAGAGGGCGGGGAATACGATCCAACCCATGTTAGGCTACAAAATCGGGTTTATGACCTTCTTGTAGATCAATTCGGGGTAGGCCGTGTTTTTTATGAGAGGGGCCATGTCGATCTTTCGATTGAAACCGATAAAGGCACTACTCTCATTGAAATAAAGACTGCACCTACTGCAAAGCGCTGCATGCGGGAGGCGATAGGGCAACTGCTGGAGTATGCTCATTATTCCAAAACCAAGAAAAGCTGCGAGTTAGTTATAATGGGAGACGCTCCCATGACGCAAAAAGATGAGTCTTATCTTGAGTTCCTCCGGGCGCAATATGACCTTCCCCTGCATTATAGCCAGTATGTGTGGCAGGATGGCTCGATGAAAGGGTGGGGAGAGCATTTAACAACAGCTTCAACCTGACCGAATTTTCCGCTGCGCTTCAAATCCGGTCAGGTTAAGCTGAGCGTTGGAATCCTCTCGGGCATTGACTAGCCGTATCCAGACGGATACTATTGGCGGATGTATACATTCCTCCGCACACCAGAATTCGATAAGTGGCTGAAGAAGCTGCGCGATCCGGTGGGAAAGGCCCGTATTGTTGCTCGGATTCGGTCTGCGGAGGGAGGCAATTTCGGAGATTGTGAGTCGGTCGGAAGACGTGTATCGGAAATGCGAATCCACTATGGCCCTGGCTACAGGGTGTACTACTCGCGCGAAGGAGAAACGATATATCTGCTTTTGTGCGGCGGCGATAAATCGACGCAGTCGAAGGATATCGCCAAGGCCTCTGAATTAGCTGAGAAGTACCGAGGGCACAGTGATGAGTAAGCTGACTAAGTTCGATGCAGCCGAGTACCTTGATAATGATGAGGTCATTGCTGAGTATCTTGACGCTGCACTTGAAGATGAAGATCCAAATGTATTCCTGATGGCAGTCGGAGATGTAGCGAAGGCGCGGGGAATGGCCCAACTGGCCCGCGACGCAGGACTTGGAAGAGAAAGTCTGTACAAGGCGCTAACTCCAGGAGCTAAGCCACGTTACGATACTGTCCTGAAAGTAGTGCGTGCTTTGGGCGTGGAAATACACGCGTCACCAACCCATAAAATGAGCGATTCCAACAAAGAGCTTCAACGGACGCGCTGACGCGCGCCGTTGAGCATTGCCGTTGGGCCATGAACTCCTGCACATGACGCGGTTGACCAAGCGGTAGTCCGTGCATACAATGTATGTATGATAGGTTTTGATTGGGATCCGCAAAAGGCGCGTGCAAATCTCGAGAAGCACGGCATTTCTTTTGAAGAAGCGAAATCCGTATTCTTTGATGAATATGCGCGGCAGTTCTTCGATGAAGAACATTCGTCTAGCGAAGAGCGGTTCATTATGCTTGGTTTGAGCAATGCACTACGGATTCTGGTCGTATGCCACTGCGAGCGTTCCGGCGGAGATGTCATCAGAATCATTTCCGCGCGGAAAGCGACTACCAATGAGCGTAAGTATTACGAAGGTCCGCCGCTATGAAAGATGAGTATGATTTTTCGAAGATGAAGTCGCGTCGCAACCCGTACGCTTCGAAGTTAAAGCGACAGGTGACGATTCGCATGGGCGACGACGTCGTGGAGTATTTCAAGCAGCTTTCGGAAGAAACGGGGATTCCGTATCAGAGTTTGATCAATCTCTATTTGCGCGATTGCATGGCCCGCGGAAGGAGGCCTGACTTGTCATGGCGTTAATCGCCCAACAAAGCCATGCAGCCGACGCTCGTACCTCGCGCGGCTGATGGCTCGCGTTATGTTTCTTCCCACAGACACCTTGCTTGCCTTCAAGAGATGTTGTACTCTTAGATGTACGCCAGAACGTACTGAGGTGACTTCCATGTCAAGGGTTCGAGTAGATGAAGATATCCGTCCTCTGTCTGAATTTCGTGCAGGGGTGGCCACATTCGTGAAGCAGCTCCATGAGAACCGTCGTCCTATGGTGCTGACACAAAGAGGTCGTGGTGTTGCAGTACTGGTGGATGTTCACGAGTACGAGAAGATGCAAGAACGTCTGGAAATACTAGAAGAAGTGTATAAGGCGGAAGAACAGATAGCTTCCGGGGATGGTATTGGGCATGAAGATGCGAAGGCTCGGATTTTGAGCGGGCTGGCCCAATGAAGATCGTCTGGTCCCCGCTTGCGCTGGAGCGAGTCGAGGACATAGCTCGGTATATTGCAGAAGATAATCTGGATGCTGCGGTAAGGTGGGTAGACGATTTATTTGACACGGTAGACCGGTTAGCTGATTTCCCTAAAAGTGGACGCATGGTTCCCGAGGTGGAATCACCTCGCATCAGGGAGCTGATATTTGGAGCGTACCGGGTAATTTACAGCATCAAAGATCAGATTGATATTCTGACTGTGCGTCGCGGTAGTCAGCTATTGCGGGTGTCCGAGCTCGATGATGACGCAACATAACCACCGGCTACACGGCGACCGATTTTCCGCCGCTTCGCGGCTCCAAACCGGCGCGTGAGCCGGGCGTTATCGCGCCGAGCAAAGCTCGGCGTATCTTGCGGGGTGGAAGTCCCCGTCGGGCAAGGGTTCAAACAGTTGCAAAAATAGATAGACGAACATGCTTGTCTATGCCAATATTCTCCGCATGAAGAGTACCAAGTTAAGCGCGTGGGCGAAACAGAAGGGGATTGCGTACCGCACGGCTTGGAAC
>NZ_NRRN01000050.1 GCF_016583625.1 Halorhodospira abdelmalekii
GGTATTCTGGAGTCGCAGCTACTGCATCATTACCGTCGGTGGTGCGCCGCTGTCGGTCTTGAAGCAGTACATCGAACAACAGGAAGCCCCAGAGTAATGGCGCTGCGCGCCATGCGCCGCTTCACCAACCCCTAAGCCGCTGCGCGGCTATAGGCGGAGCACTGCGGCGCGTTTTGGTAGGAGCTGTGCCAGAGGACGGGGTCCACGGGGCGGTCGTAGATCGGCGGGTAGCCGCCCCGCCAAAGCGTCTCGTTGAGCTGTGCTGGTAGTTGCTGCGCGGCCTGGAGTTCGTCGCGCGCGAACGGCAGCAGCGCCAGCATGCCGACTCGTCCGGACAGGCTCTGGGTCACGGCGGAGACCATCCCGAACTGCTGTGAGCCGGTTAGGATCCACTCGCCGAGCCGGCCGCTGTGATCGACACGTCCTTGCAGGTAGCAGAACAGCGCCGGGCAGCGTTGGACCTCATCGAGTACGGCGCCCTCCGGATATTGCGCGAGGAAACCGCGCGGGTCGTCCGTAGCAAATTCCCGCTGATCCGGTTCCTCCAGGGAGGCGTAGGGGCGGTCGGCAAAGAGTGCCCGGACGAGGGTGCTCTTGCCGGATTGGCGTGGACCGGTGACGGCGACCACCGGAAAGCTGGCAGCCAGCTGCTCGAGCGTGGTCTGGGCGTGTCTTGGAATCATGTGCTGATTGTAAGCGGCACTTACAATCAGCACAAACCGCGGCGCGTATTAAGATCTGCACCCATTAAACCAGCCCCTTGAATCTGGCGTATTTTTCTTTGTCAGAGTTACTGGTGGCAAGTAGTTACTGGTGGCAAGTCAAAATCTGCTCCGCTGGCAGCGCCTGCAGCAGCGCCGCCTTCAGCTCCGCTTGCGCCCCTGGTTCGCCGTGTACCAAGCGTACCTCCCTTGGGGGGTGACGCATCCGTTTGACGAAGCGTACCAAGTCGTCGCGGTCAGCGTGGGCGGAGTAGCCGCCGATCGTTTCGACGCCAGCGCGGATGTCATAACGGACATTGTCCAGTACCACGTGGCCGCCGTTCGGGCCATATTGTTGGATATCCCGTCCCGGAGTGCCGCTGGCCTGGTGGCCGACAAAGAGGACGTGGTGGCGTTCATCGCCGAGCATCGCCTTGAGGTAATCGACGATGCGTCCACCAGTGCACATGCCGCTAGCGGCGATGACAACAGCTGGTCGACCGCTGGAGGCTAGGGCGTCGACAGTCCGAAGGTGTGTATCGTGGTCGTCGACCGTCACCAGTTGGTCGAATGAGAGAGGGTGGCGGCCCCGGCGTAGCCGCCCACGTGCCTCCTTATTCCAGTAAGGGCGCAGTCGCTGGTAGATGCGGTTGAAGCGGGCGGCGAGCGGCGAGTCGATAACAATAGTGAGTTCGTCCCAGCGTTGGCCGCGCCGGCTTCGTTGCCCCTGTTTCCCCTGTTTCCCCTGTTTCCCCTGTTGGCTGGACTGACCAGTAGCGGTGTGGCGGCTGGTGGCGGTGTGGCGGTGTCCGCGCCTGCGCCCGCGCCCGCGCCCGCACCCTTGCTGGTAAATGATCTCTTCCAGTTCGTAGAGCAGTTCCTGCGTGCGACCAATGCTGAAGGCCGGAATGAGAACGGTGCCGCCATTGTCGTGGGCGCGTTCGATGGCTTGTCGCAGCCGCTCTGCCCGTTCGTGCCTTCCTTCGTGCAGCCGATCACCGTAAGTGCTCTCTAGGACGACTACGTCGGCCCGATGAGGCGAGCGCGGCGCTGGCAGCAGTGCGGTGTGAGGTGCGCCAAGGTCACCGGAGAAGAGCAGGCGCTCCTGTCGCCCCCTGGTGTGCACGGCGAAGGTGACAAAGGCGGAGCCGAGAATATGGCCGGCCGGGGTGAGCTTAAGGCGGCACCGCGGCGCTGCTTCAAGCAGCGTGACCCATTCGCCGTAGCGTACCGGTCGGAGTTGCTGAGTGATGTGATCGAGAAAGCGCTCAATGAGGTCACGGTTGCGTGTAAAGCCGACTTTCAGCGCATCTTCCAGAACCAGGGGTAGCAAATGTGCCGACGGCTCGCTGCAGTAAATCGGTCCGCGAAACCCGGCTGCTAGCAGGTAGGGGATGCGCCCTACGTGGTCGATATGAACGTGGGTGATGACCAGTGCTTGTACATGGTCGATCGGGAAATCGATCTGCAGCTGCTCAAAGGTAGCGCCCTCCGGGGCGGCTTCGACGCCCTGGAAGAGTCCGCAGTCAATCAGCACCGAACGGCCATCTGCCAGCCGCAGTTCATGGCACGAGCCGGTTACACCGTCGACGGCGCCGTGGTGGATGATTTGGTGCATGGCATCACTCGTACGCATTTAAGCCGGAAAAAGGGGTCTGTCCCCTTTTTTTCGTTCCTGTCTAGACGGTACGGATAGGCCCCGGATACTGCGCGAGCTGATGATCGCCGGTCAGCAGCGTGTAGCCCTCGACCCCAGCCTGCGCGATCAGCATGCGGTCAAAGGGATCCTTATGGAGGTCCGGTAGGCTTCCTACAGCGAGGGCATGGGCGCCACGGATCGCTAACTCCTCGTAGCCGTGTTCCAAGAGTTCGCGCCGGAGCACGGAAGGCTCCACCCGGAAGTCACTACGGTGGAGACCGCGCTTGATGGTGATCTCCCACAGGCTCGCAGCGCTGTAGGCGAGCTGATAATCCGGATCGAGGAGGAGGTCTCGCGCTTGCTGAGGTAGGCGCGGGGAGTCCGCTGCTGCCCAAAGCAGGATGTGGGTATCAAGGAGCAGATGCATCCGGATCCTCTCCCTGGAAGGCGTCGAGGATCGCTTGCCCACCGAGCCGGTCGAAGTCGTCAGGCACCTCGATCTGCCCCTTCAGGAAGCCGACGCGCTCACTGGTTCCAGGCTGCGGTGATTCAAAACGGGATAGGCGCGCGATAGGCAGGCCCGCTCGGGCGATGATGACCGACTCCCCCTGGCTGACCTTATCGAGGAGGCGGGAGAGGTGGGTCTTGGCCTCATGGATGTTGACGGTCTCTGTCATGACCTGTTGCAAACGTAGCGGCACATTGGCCACTCTCCCTGGTCAACCCAGCCTGCTTTCACAAGCTCCCGCCTTTAGGCGGGGGTAGTTGACGCTGCAAACGACCAACCACTATGCCGGGCGCGATGCCCACGCGCTCAGCGAAGGCCCTGACTTGTTCGAGAGTAGGGCGGCCCGAGCCGATCAAGACCTCCCACTCTTGGGGCGGAATCAGGAGGTCTGCGGCGAAGCGGTTGGCTTCGGCCTCCTTCTCCTCGTCCAGCCCGTTGCCCCCTTCCACGAAGATCTCCCGCTTGCCGTGAAGTAGGAGGTGTCCGGCCTCATGGAAGAAGGAGAACCAGAGCTGATCATCGCTGCGATAGCGCAATGAAAGCTGGATTAGAGCCTTGTGCGCGGTTAGCCATCGAGTCGCCCCGCTAACGCGACTCCCAGGAAGTGCTGGCACGAACTCCACAGCGACCCCCACGTTCGCGCACCGTTCCTGCAGCTGCTGCTGGAAGACCTCCGGCCTCTCCCGAGTAAGCCCCCGGAACTCCTTGAGCAGGGCATGAAAAGCCTTCGCATCGTAAGGGGCGCACGTTCTGGCCTGACCCTGCCGCTCCCCCTGCCGCAGCCAGGCGGAAACCGCCTCCGGGGCAGCTTGGAATCGCTGCGACTGCCGGTACGCGACCTGGTGGTGCTCCCATACCTCTGCCCACTCCCGCCCGGAGTGGACGCCGAAGAAGCGCAGTAACTCGTCGAGCTGCTCCCGCTTGTCCTTTCGGTCCGCAATCCAGCCCAGCTCCGTCATCTTCTTGACGGGGAAGCGCTTCATCCACCCCAGCTGCTCGCGCTCCGCCTCGGCCGCGCGCGCGCGTGCAAGGGCCTCTTGGTACTCCGCCTCCAGCTGGTTCCAGAAGTGGGCCGGTCGTCCCATGACGCGCTCCAAGCGCAAGGCAGTATCCTGGGTCAAGGGTGCTTTCCCCCGGACGATCTGGTTGATGGTCTTCGCCGTTAGTCCCGTGCGCTGGGCCAGCTCCGTCTGGCTCATACCGGCGGATTCCAGGTACTCGTCCAGAATTTCCCCGGGCGGCACGACGTAATCCGGCGCGAAAGTCGTTTCCTGCATTTCAGCCATGAGTGTCCTCCACCGCGAGGATGCGGATTGCCGTCACGCCCGACCAGTCCAGCCCATCCTCACGCGTGAGGGGGAGCGGCTCATGGTCTGGGCAGAAGATCAAGCGGTAGGGGTGGTCCAGATCCATGGAAAGCTGACCCCGCCTTTTCCCGGAGAGTTCGTGGCAACGCTCCGGGCCTGAGAAAGGTGGCTGGAAATCCGCCAAGCTTCGCGCCGCCTGCAATGCCTGTAGACGACGCTGCAGTAGTCGGGCCCGGCGCGCACCATGGGCCTTCTGCAGTTGCCGCGCCTCGGAGAGCTCCTTGCGCAGGCGCTTACTCTTGAAGCTGATGTCCAAAGGGTACTTCCCTTTACCTAACAAGTAAAGGAAAACAGTTTGACACCAACTGCAATCCTTTCAAACCGGGGCTGTTCCAGAAGACGGGTGCTCCAGCTCTTCCGTGTGCCACCCCAGTACTGGTCCGTTACCCTGGAGATCCCGGTGCGGGGGTCCGCGTCCAAGGTCGCGCGGGCACGCGAGACCGTGAATGAGGCGATCGGCAAGCCCGGGCGGGGCGAGCCCGAGATCACCGAGGTCGCAAGCCAAGTCCGCAATGTCCGCTATCGCGTCACCGTGGACGGCGACCCGCGCACGCCCTGGCAGGGGCTGGTGAGCGGGGTGGTGTGGTTGTGGGCGTGGTTGCAGGATGCTCCACCGCGGTAGCGAGACGGTGGCCCTCAAAAGGCCACCTCAGGATGCGCCGCGCAGCGCCTCCGGCGGCTCCGGCAGATCCTTCCACACCCGCCACGGCATGCGGCTGCTGGGGAACAGGATCACCCAGATGGTGAGCAGGATCACCTCGAAGTAGACGCGCAGGGACTGGTTGCGGACGTACCACCGCTCCAGCTCCGCCTTGTAGGGGATGATCACCTCCCGATAGAAGGTGTGGGGATCCTCCTGGTTATCCAGGTAGCGCTCCTCGTCGCGAAAGACGATGGAGCCGACCCCGCTCAGCCCTGGCCGAACGCGGCCGATGTCCTGCTTCGCCGCCTCCGGGTACTGCGCGAAGGTGTTGGGCACCTGAGGGCGCGGGCCGACGACGCTCAGATCGCCCTTGAGGATGTTGATCAGCTGCGGCAGCTCGTTGAGCTTCGTCTTGCGCAGGAACTTGCCGAGGGGCAGGATCCGCGGATCCTCCTTGAGCGTGATCTCGCCGGGGCCGATGTTGGGGCTGTCCTTGAGCATGGTGGCAAACTTGAGCAGGGCGAAGTGCTCTCCGCCTTGGCCCACTCGGGTCTGCCGGTAGAAGATCTCCCCCTCGCCGGTCAGGCGCAGGATGAGCATGATCGGCAGCATCAACGGGGCGAGCACGACGATGGCTAGCCCCGAGAAGAAGACGTCGAAAAAGCGCTGCACGAAACCTCCTGTTCGTTTATCGCTGGCTGAAGCGCTCCGGCGGCTCGAAGCCGATGTCATCCGGTTGCCGACCCGCGGCGAAGAAGTCCCGGTACCACTGCACCGTGCGGTCGACGCCCTCGCGCCAGGGCACCTGCGGCTCGTAGCCGAGCTCCTCTCGGCACTTGGTCAGATCCGGGCAGCGGCGGTCTACGGAGCCTGGGTAGGTGGGGGCGTGCTCGTAGTCACCGGTGTGGCCCATCAGCTCGCCCACGGTGCGCGTCAAGGTCTCCAGGCTGATCTCCTCATCGTTGCCGACGTGGTAGATCTCGCCTGCGGCGGCCGGTGTCTCCATGGCGCGGACGGTTCCGTCCACCGAGTCGGTGATATAGCAGAAGGCCCGGGTCTGGTCGGCGCCGTAGATCCGGAAGGGCTCGTCGGCCGAATGGCCCCAGAAGCGCTGGACGAGGTGCGGGATGACGTGGCGAAAGCCCATGCAGGGCCCGAAGGCGTTCTGGTAGCGCACCACCGTCGCCTCGAAGCCCGCCGCCGGTCCGGTGTGCAGGAACGCCGATTCGCCGAGCATCTTGGTCACCGCGTACGTCCAGCGCGGGTGTTTCATGTCGCCGATGGTCAGCGGCACCGTCTCCGGCGTCGGGATGGGGGCATCGAACAGATCCGTGGTGGCGGCGTAGTTCTCGCTGCTGGAGGCGAAGACCACGCGCCCCACCTCGGCGCGCTGGAGCCACTCCAGGGTGTAGTGGGTGAGCGCCGTGTTCACCCGGATCACCTCTTCCGGGTGCTCCAGCGTTCGGTTCACGCCCACGATCGCCGCCATCATGTAGACGTGATCGTAGTGGCGGGCGAGCTTGTCGTAAGCGCGCGGGTCGGTGAAGTCGTCCTCGATGACCGTGAGCTCGGCCCGCTCGTCGGCATCGAAGTACTCCTCGAGCCGACCGCGGTAGCCCTTGTCGGCCAGCGTAATGGTGTAACCGCCGTCGTCGAGCAAGCGGCGGGCGATGTTGATGCCGATGAAACCGCCGCCGCCGAGTATGAGCACGTTTTTCAATTTATTGCCTTTCTTCCAGTTGCAACCGAATCCGTCGCCCTGTCGCCTCTGCATAGCGGGTGAGGGTCTTCCAGGTAGGAGCCGTACGGCCTCCTTCCAAGCGAGCTACCACCGACTGTGTCGTACCCATGCGCCTGGCCACTTCTGCTTGGCTGAGCCCGGCCTGAGAGCGGGCCGAAACCAGCGTCTGAATGAACTCAAACTCCGGGGCCAGTTGGTCGTATTCACGACGGACTTCCGGGTCCTCCAAAAGCTCCGCCTTGAAATCTTCATGGCTCTTCATCGCTGGCATTCCTCCCACCGCTTCTTGGCGATCTCTATTGCCCGGCGCGGTGTCTTCTGGCTCTTCTTGACGAAGGCATGCAGGACCAACACCTCACGTTGTGCCGTGCAAACGTAGAGCGCCCGAGCGATCCCATCACGTCCCTTCAGCCTCAGTTCCCACAGCTTCCCATCCACGTGGCGGGCGTGAGGCATTCCCAGGGCACCAAGACCGTGCTCCTGTATCAGGTCGGCCAAACGCAGATACCGGGCCTGCAGGTCAGCCGGTAGCTCCTTGATCTCCTTTTGGGCAGCCGCGACAACCCGCACCTTCCATTGATTGTATCGCATTTTTGCTATTTACACCCTTCCATGGGACTCCGATCCGTGTCCATCCGTGGCTCATCAAAGATCCCCTCTCCCCAACACCTTCACGGTATGCCGCTCGCGCAGCCGCACGATCTGCTCCGCCGAGAGCACGCCGATGGTGTCGTAGATGAACAGGTCCTCCAAAGCCATCAGGGCGTCGATGGTCTCGGGCCGTTTGTAGAGCTGATGGCCGGTAGAGATGGCCACGACCTGCGGCTGCTCGGCCAGAGAGGCCTGGAGGTCTTGATGCACCTCCCGCTCCTTCTCCGGCCAGTAGGGCACGTAAGGGTCGTGGAGGGTCAGTTGGGCGCCGTCGGCCTGGAGGCAGTCGTAGAAGAGGTCCACGGGGCTGAAGCGCGTGTCGCCGACCTCGCCGCGGTAGGAGACGCCGAGCAGGAGCACGCGGGCGCCGTTGAGCGAGCCGTGCTGCTCACGCAGGAACTCGTAGGCGTAGACCGGCATGCGGTCGTTGACGGCCACGGCGCGCTCGCTGTGGTGCAAGCCTTCGTCGGCGCCGAAGAGTTCGCGCCGAGACCAGCTCGCCAGCAGCGGATCCTTGGTTAGGCAGTACCCGCCGACGCCGATGCCCGGGTACATCAGGTTGGCGTGGGTGGGGCGCTCACGGATGGCGTTGACCACCCCGTAGAGATCGACCCCGGCCTCCTCGGCGAAGCGCGACCACTCCACCACGAAGGCGATGTTCATAGCACGGTAGGCGTTCTCCAGGACCTTGGCCATCTCCGTGGCGTTGGTGCTCTCCAGCCGGGTGAGCGGGCACTGCTCGGTATCGATGATGGTCTTTAGGAACGCCTCGGTGGCGTCGGCGCTCTTCTCATCAATGCCGGCGTAGACCCGCGGGAAGGTGCGGATGGAATCGACGTAGTTGGGGCCGGGCATCACCCGCTCGTAGGAGTGGCCGAGCTTGAAGCGGTCCGTGGGCAGGCCGCGCCGGGCGAGCTCCTCTTCGAGGATGGGGCGCACCACCTTCTGGCAGGTCCCCGGCGGGACCGTGGTCTCGACGAGCACCAGGACATCCTCCTTGCACTGCTCGCCGATGGCGCGCATGGCCTTGCGGAAGCCGGTCAGGTCAACGTCGTAGTCACTGAGCTGCCCCCACGCCTCGGTCTCCTTGGCCACGTCGAGGTTGATATCGACGATGATGACGTCGGCCACCGCGTAGGCGTAGGGGTCGTAGGTGGCGTAGAAATTCCCTTGCTTTTGAGCCCGGTTGAAGAACTCTTCGATCTTCGGATCTTCCGCCGTCAGCGGGAAAATCCCCTCGTTCAGCGACTGGATCCGCCAGTAGGCCTCGGGCGTCGGTAGATCGACGCCGAGCACGGCGTAGTCGCGGCCGAGGGCGTTGGCGCAAACCAGGGACATGACAGCGCCGACGAAACCGAGGCCTTGGACGGCGACAACAGGTTTCGAGTCGTTCTCGCAAAGGAAGGCGTCGATCCCGGCCTGGTCGTTGGGTTCCGTCGGGATCGTGTACTGCTTGCCCGTGATGGGGCTGGTGGATATGGATGTCATGCAGGATTGAGCCATTGACGGGTTCAGGAGAATTTCAGCCGGCGCCGCAAGGCGTCGGCCAGGGCGCGGGGGACGAAGTAGAGCACAAGCGGGCCGAACGAGCCCACCCAACCGGAGACACCGACGCCGACCCGATAGCAGCCCCGCAGGTTGATGGCAACGTGCTGCAAAACCACCTTCAGCCGGCGGTTCTTCGGCTGGCTGGCCTCACGGTACTGCAGCAGCGGCGCTTCCAGGTTCCGCATACGTAGCCCGGCCTCGGCGCACCGATACCACAGCTCGTGGTCCTGGCGCGTCCGCAGGCGCGAATCGTAGTTGCCAACCCGGAGGATTGCCTCGCGCCGAAACATAACGGCCGGATGAATAAACGGGCACGCCCAGATGCGCCTGTAGATGACCTGTTCGGAGCATGGTACCCGTCGACGTTCCCTGTACTGAGAACTCTCGTCGATGACAGTGGCTTGGCTGCCCAGAACGGCGAGTTCTGGGTCGTCATAAAAGACTTGAGCCTGGGCCTCAAGCCGCTCTGGCTCGCAAACGTCGTCGGCATCCATCCGCGCCACGAGATCGTTCCGGCACCGCTCCAGCCCCCAGGCCAGCGCAGCCCCCAGGCCGCAAGAATACTCCCTTGCCCAGCGCCGCAGCGGCAAGCGGTGCTGGAACCTCTCAAGAGTCTGATTAAGCACCGAAGGCAACGGGCCGTCCTCGACGATAACGATCTCGTCCGGTGTGAGGGTTTGGCCCTCCAAGCTTGCTAGCGCCTCGCTGAGCCATTCCGGGTCGTCGCCCCCATAGACCGCCATCAGTACTGACACAAAGGGCGGTGTTCCGTCTTGCGCTGTCATCCGTGCAAACGCCTCAAGGAAGTCGCAACCGGAAAAACTGAACTAGAAATGCTAAGCCTTATGCTCGCTCGACCCATTAGGAGGAAGGCTCCCGTAGGTCCATGCGGTATAGGCGCCGGAAGCCCTCATGGACGGAGTCAAAGAAAACCGCTTGGCCGTCCGGCGAGAAGCGGGGGTGAAGATCACAGCGCTGCGGCCCAGCGTATCGGAAGCCGTGGAAGAAAGCGCCCAAGTGCTCAACGCTTCCGGTGCCCAGATCGAGTAGACGCAGGTGCTGTAGGCGCGCCTTATCGGGATACGAGTCGGTGACAACCCAGCGACTGTTCACAGAGGGATGGCCGTCTCCGAGATCGTCCAGTTTGCGTTCCGCAAGCGGCTGTAGATGGCCGGATCGGTCGAGCCAGTAGTAACCGTCTGTCCCGTCTCGGGCCCGCATGTAGCCGATGAGCCAGTCGGCGTCATACCAGACAAGATGGCTCACCATGCCAGTGTCTACGAGGAGGGTAAGGGCGCCGGTCTCAATATCGAGCAGCCAGAGGCTGTCGTGCCGCCGTCCGTGCTCGAAAACCCGATAGAGGAAAACACAGCGCTGGCCCGAGGGGTCCAGCATGGGATGGTTGACCTTGTGTTGATCCCCCTTAAGGTCGGACTTTTCCGCAAGCGACGACAACGAGACGACAAGCTCCGGGGCGGTGCCGTCGAGAGGCACTACCCATAGTCCGTCCTCGTCGTCTGAGGGCATCCAACTCGTGGTATGGCCCGGGCGAGCAAAGTAGCCATAGTCAGGGCGCAGTAGCGCGAGCCTCTCGAAGTTGATGGAAACCGCAAGCCCGGATTGGGCCGAGGCGTCGTAGACGGGTTTGCTTAAATCACGCAGCCAGCGCCCCTCGTTGTCGCGCAGCCGCGTGACGTAGCGTTGCTCGGAGGTGTCGAAGTCGTTGTACAACAAGGTTTGCGCATCGACCCATTGTAGCCGGGCCCCTTGCTGCCAATTGAAGGCGCGGGTGGGCCAGCGGCTCAGCGGGGTGCCTTCGTGATCCGCGAGTACGATGTCGATGGCGGAGGCATACGAGGGGGGGCGGGCGGTATCCGCGTTTGTCTCGTGCCAGAGCAGACGCCGGCTATCCGGTGACGCCGGACTGTGACCGTAATAACCGAAGAAAGAGGCTGAATCGGGATGTCCCAGGGAGTGGATGGGGTAGTGGCACGAGCGGCGGAAGTTGGGCCTGTTCAGCAGGTACGACCACCTTTGCCAGGTCGCTTTAGCAGCAGCCTTAACTCGTGGATTACCGCTGAGGCACCGAGCGAGTCGGTGTTCTATTTTGCTAAAATGTGACATTTTTTGAATTGGCCTAAGTCGGGAGCTTTTCTTGTGGCTGGATTGTCACTGATCCCCAAAACTGAGTTGTCTCTCTAGAATACCAGCCAAACGTACAGCCTGCGCCTCTGATGTAAACCTTTGTGCATTAATTCGTGCAGAATCCTTCATGTCAGGCCACTTGTCTTTGATAGCCCAGAGTTCGTCTAGCCCTGCCGCATAAGATTTCGCATCAGACTTCGAAATTAGCCAGCCCGTGCGTCCATGTTCAATGGTCTCACGAGGGGCTCCGCAATCGTATGCTAGTACTAGAGTGCCAGCTGCTTGTGCTTCTACAATCGAGATACCAAATGGTTCGGCATTGCGCCTACTGTTTATTAGGATGTCGGCCTGATCGTACACTTCGGCAACGTCCGTTGTGTGCTCGATACGGTGGACGCGTCCATGGGCATGTTGGGTTATTTCGATCCTTAAATCCTCATCGAAGTCCGGGTCAATCGCGGGCCCTGCAACCACCAAGTGAGCATTGCCAAACTTAAAAGCGCTACTGCGCAAAAATCCTTGCACAGCTAAATCCTGCGCCTTATCTTTTTTAACAGAGGCAACTATCGCGAAAAGAGGCGATGATGACGGTATGCCTAGCCTTTCTCGTAACCATGGGGCGTGTTCTTTTTTGATTCTTTCAGGGTCGTAACCGGGGTAAACCGTTAACCCGGGGTCTGCTCCAAGTTTTTTTGCGGTGAAAAAACTGTTCGCAATTGTTGTTAGAGGGCTTATGAGATTTGCTGTATCGTAAAAATACTTGTGGGCACGACTTCGAAAGTGTCCTGGGGAATGCCAAAAGACCGGAATCTGTAGAATTTGGCCCAGCCGCGCAGCGTAAATAAGCGCAGGTTGTTGACGAACGATAATCGCATCTTGAGGCGGGGAGGTCAGAAATAGCCTTGATGTTTTGGTTGCGCCAGTCCATGAGTATCGTAGGAAGTTTAAAAGGACTCGGGGGTTTTTTGATAGTCGGGCTCCGTTAAAGCCTGGAATTCCTGGGGCTAACGTCGTCTGATCGATGCATTCGTGATACCTATGGTAAGCAGGTCCGTCGCCAAGCACTAAAAAGCTAATATCGATGCCGTAACTTTGCAGATAAGGAGTTAGTGATAGCTCCGAGCTGTGGATCCCTCCGATGTCATTGCCTGTTACGATTTTTAAAATTTTCATATGGCTCGATTTCCAGGTCGCTTCTAGGGCAATCAGGTGTTCCCGCTTCCAGGGGGAGGGCAGCAGGAAAATCTATCCAAGCAAACATGAAATCTTATTTACGGGGTGAAGTGGCTGTAGATTCCAAAGGTGACCAGTTTTATGCTGTGGAATAGGCGGGGTCAGTGCAAGTGAGCACATAAGGTTTATGGGTGAAGGCGTCGATTGATTAATCTAAGTAGTTTTTCTGCCTGTGATGTAGCTTCGAGGTCCCGGACTGATTCTTTGCAAAAAAGTGCCATGCTCGGTATCTGGTGCCGGTTGTCCCAGGCTTTATCTATTGCCCTCGTATATTCGGCGATAGAGGGTTCTTTTAGTAGCCAACCGTTTTTGTTACAGCGTATGAATTCTGAAGGTCCGCCCTCGTGATATGCAATAACCGGTATCCCAGAAGCGAGGGCTTCGAGAATGGTGATTCCGCAGGGTTCAGCGTCGCGCCGACTGTTAATTACTATATCAGCTTCTCGGTATATTTCCATAATATTGTCTTGGTGGCCTAGCATGTAAACATGATCGGTTTTTGAGTGTTCAATAAGTTGAGAGACTTTTTGTGCATACTCGGTGTCTGTTGGCCCCCCCGCGATTAAAAGTCGGCATCCGAACTTGTGTGCTCTGCTTTGAAGGAATCCGTTTACTGCTAGATCAATCGCTTTTGACTGCACTATGCGTGAAGAAATAACATACGTTAATGTTTTGGATTTTTTGGTTTGGGGGCGGTATTGCAAAGTTCGCGCTTGCGAATAACCTGGATAAATGACGTTGCCTGCATCGACGCCAAGGTTTTTTGCAGTGTATTTGCTGTTAGGGACCAAGATCACGTTGAATGTGAAGCAGGTAAAGTTGCGATAAAAACGCAGGGTTTTGTTACGCGGCAGTTCAGCGACATGCCAGAAAAGAGGCGCTCTCAAAAGAAGCGCTAAAAACCCTGAGAAGAGCAAAAGCTCGTATTTTCGCACTATCACCGCTTTTTTCTGGCGCGTCTGTCTTAATCGTATAGCGCAAAATACCGCAGCAAAGAAAGATGATATTATTAGAAGGGGGATTCTGGTTATTTTTTTTGTGGCTCTTCCGTCAAATTTTGGAAAAGGTGTGCGAGGGGTAAGTAAATCACGATGGTATGCATCTTGATAGACCTTTGAGGACATCCCTTTCCCGATTGCGATTGCTGTGAGTTTTTTTGTTCTTGTTTTCAAAGTTCTCGAAAAGCAGAGTTCTGAGGTTAAGATGCCACCGCCATCCCTGCCGCCAAGAACTTTTATTAGGTGTAGGTCGTATTGTGAGTCACTCTTTGGCATGATGCAGTCCTTTCGCGAACAGTATGGCTGAAAGCAGGCCCTGAGTATCCGTCTCAAACCCTACCGCTCGACAGTTAGATACTCCGAGTCCACGTGGGGATGCTGCGAGGCTCACACAGAGCACCAGGCCGCGAAGGATCTGCTGCGAAAGCTCTGAGGCCGTCTGACCCTTTTCGTTTGGCGGCCGAGCGGCTAATAGATTGCCTGGTTGGCTAGGTCGCTGTCGATCAGCAGCGCCTGCAGCTGGCTGATCGGCCTTCCCCGAAGCCGCAGACCGGCGTGCGCAGCACGATGCGTCGGTCACTGTCACCGATGCGCTGAACCAGCTCATCGAGACTAAACCGCGTTGGGTATTCTGGAAATGTTTCAGGACGCTGTGGACTTTCCCCAGAGGCACGGACAGATCTGGAGTATCTAATCATTAGAGTATTGCCGGCGAGGTCTATCTGGTTTCCCAGTCTATGATACCGGCACGGCGAGTTTTTAGTAGCCCGTTGGCGGTTTCGTGGTTGAGTATCTGCGTTGAAATGAATAATAGAACACAAGCGTAAAAACCAAACATAAAATAAAATCGACTCTGTCTGTTTGAATTCCAATCAAGAGGAATGTTGCGAGTCCAAAAACAAGACCCTGGGTGGCGCAATCATTAGCTTTAATAGCACGCGTTGTGATAACGAGCAAAAGCGTGAGAAACGTTGTCAAGGTGAAAACACCATTGCTATACAATAGTGAAAAAAAACCCGAGTGGGGGTGTGAGCCAATTATGGACGTCGCTGACCCCGCGCCTGAGCCTAACAAAAATGTTTTTACGTCTAATGAGGCGACTAGGCGGTCCCAGATTTCTAGGCGCGTTTGGGCGGTCGTAGTTGGGTCGCGTAAAACCCTCCAGTTTAACTCATCTAATGTTTCTAGTGCGGGTGTAAAGAAAGCAAGGAGCGCTGAGGTTGTGATGGTTGCGCAAAGAAAAATAATTATGCGGGACGGGCGGACCAATCGATCCGCGAGGAGACGCCGGGCAATGGACAGTGCATGTGGAATCAAAATCCCAGCGACCAGAGCAATAGGTGTGATACGGGATCCAGACGCAAAAATTCCTATAGCTAAGGCAGCTAGGGTTATCCAGGCGATTATGTTGTTCCGCCATTGGCGGAGCGTTGCCCAGTATAAGGCTA
Organism: Halorhodospira abdelmalekii; assembly: GCF_016583625.1. Classification (GTDB taxonomy): domain Bacteria; phylum Pseudomonadota; class Gammaproteobacteria; order Nitrococcales; family Halorhodospiraceae; genus Halorhodospira; species Halorhodospira abdelmalekii. Next base: position 14,623 of record NZ_NRRN01000050.1, read on the forward strand.
TGAAAACGAGAACCAGTGCGGTTGCAGTGTTTCTAGTGCTGGTCTCGGAGAGCCTTATTGTTAAGGAGCCGCCCCGGAACCAATCATGGTAGAGGTGGGCATGATATAAGAGAATCGCAAGAGCGGCTACGGCGCAAAGAATTAGAGGCCAGGGAGAAGAAAAAAGGGAAAACGAGGGTGTCCGTGAGTAAAGTATATAAAGAGAAGTAGCTGAGATGCCGAGGAATGCTAGGGTGCCAAAAATGTGACGCGTCGGTTCTAAATGGGTAGAGACGCCTAGATTGATAATGTTGGTTAAGGTATAGGAAAATAAAAACATTAAAAAAAAGAGGGTGGCAGGGTCTCGTGGTATTCTTGAAACACGATAGAGAAATGGCAGTGTAGCTAAAACCATAAATAAAGTTAAGAGGTGTCCGTCGGAAAACGGAAGGACCTCTGCTGGTTCATGATGTCTCGTTAGTATAATAAGAGGTATTATAAGAACAAGGAAGGTGCGTGCGCTGTGCGCAGCGTGCAGCAAGAAAAGAAGAAATGTCCATAAACCGATGGCCGGGGAATAAAAGTATAAGATGCTGCTAGCAAGGAAAAGCAGCAAAGAGGTTTTTTCTTGTTTTGTCAAAAAGCAGTGTAGTTCGTGCGGATCGCGAGCAATAATATTCATTATCTATGGGTGCGAAGGGTTTTATAACGGTCGTTTCGGGGTGCTTGTATAACAGGGAGAACAGGCAGATCGTGTCCTAACATTTTTGCTAGCATTATTCGGTGTTGGCCATTCCCGCGTTTTACGATCTCGCCGTTACTTGTGACGCAGATTAAAACCGGATCGCGTGAGGGCAAGAACCCACGGCTTCGGATGGACTCAATTAGAAAATCTGCTCGTTTTGTGGCTTGCAATAGGTCTTCGTGCGACGCGCAACCGTTCCACGTTCGCTGTCCTTGGCTGATTTTTCTTAAGCACTTTTGAAAATGAGCTGTTTTGCTCCAGGGTGTTCCATAAAAGTAACGGCTAAATAGTGCCTTGTACAAGTCGCTATGCTCGGGGTTGTAAGGCTCAGTTTTTGTCTGCCACGTACCGTCAGCTATCGCACCACAGGCCCATATTGGATGTGGGCGGCCCGTATCGTCGAGTACGACTGGTGGTGTAAAATGCCGTAGCATCAAGGTGTTGCGGCAGTTTCTTGTTAATTTGGCGCGCATCGACATATACTTGACGAAAAAAGAGTCTGCTCGCCTGGCGCCACGTCGAGGATAACATAACCGGAGCCGTACTCGGTTAGCACGTCAAGATGTCCGGATCGGGTTCTGGAAGTTATTACCGGGGTGCCAAGGTAAAGTGACTCAAGTGGCACGTAACCAAACCCCTCGTTCTTAGAAAAGAAAAGTACGGCATTAGCCATTGAAAGCAGCGCGTAGGGAGAGTCGCTTGGTGGCGACCAGACAATATAATCGGCAATGCCAGAGCGCTCGGCTAAATCTTCTAGGGTTCTGCGGTACGATTCAGGACCGTCTCCAACGATCCGTAAAAATCCAGTATACCCAAGGGCCCGTTCCCGGGCAAAAAAAGAAATGGCCGCCTCGACGTTCTTCTCTGGGATAAGGCGTCCGAGGTACAAGTAGAAAGGCGAAGGGGTATTAGCGCCCGCTGACGCTAGCTTATGCCGATCAAGGTCGTGAAAATCTAAGGGGTTTGGTATTATGGATGTTTTCTTGGGAGGCGGTCTGAAAGATTCTGCGCACGACTTCGTCGGCGCTACTATTTTGTCGCTGAGGAAAAAGGATAGTTTTTGTAAAGTGTTTAGCGCACGCCGTTGGTCTTTGAGTCTACCTATTCTGGTTGTCAAGGAATAGCGGTGGATGGGGCGCAGAAGTGCGGCTAGAAAAGAAGCATGAACGCTCTCTGTTATAACCACTGCTGGTTGTAAATCATTTAGTAGTCGATGTAGCCGAAGCAATCCGGACGCTAAGATTCTGAAGTTGCCACCGGCCTGGAGTCCCAGCGTCCCATCAGGCGGTTCGCCGTGATTGGGTATGAGCAGTGTGTAGTGGGTCGAGTTAGGAAGATGCTTGCGAAGGTTTCCGGCAACCCGAGGGCCCCCGGTCAATTCAGTGTGGAGAGAGAGGATAAGTACACGCGAAGTCATATTTATAGCATATTCACAATGTCGGTGTTCTCATGTGGGCTGTGCGTAAACGCCCAATCTCTTATACGTTGTTGGTCGAGTTTGGTCTCGAGTAACTCTAGGATCGCCGCCGTAACCTCATCCGGAGATCCATCGGTAATAATTCCGGTTACCCGGTCGAGAACCGCCTCGGGCATGCCGCCACTGTTACCACTGATTACCGGGCAACCGTGGTAGTTGGCTTCAATAAAGGCTATTCCATAGCCTTCGACACTGGGAGGGGAAGTGGTTTGTACCGAGGGGAGCAAAAAAATGTCGGCGCCGGCAAGTAGCTTGTCCTTGGTGGCATCTGTGACCTCTCCTAAGAAGTGGGTCACGTCGTCTATTTCAAGATTGCGTGCGAGAGACTGGAGGGAATCCAAATCGGGACCCACGCCAGCAACTGTGTAATGCACATCGATCCCACGTGATCGAAGTAGTGCGTGCACGGCGTGAAGGCAGGTGCGTATGTTCTTTCGTGGAACGAGGCGGCTTACGGTTAGAAGGTTTAAGTCATTCGTGTCCGTGGGGTGGGCGCTACTGGTCGCTAGGCGAGGCGACTCCGTTCGGGGTGGTGATACGATCGGTCGAGCGACTCGGACACCGTCTATGTTTAATGTGTTCTTGACAAGCTGAGCAGTAAAAGCGCTATTGGCGATTGGTTTCGCTGATAAGGAACGAAACATTAGTTTGACGGCTGCCTTGCTTAGGCGAGTTTTCAAGCAGAGAAGCTCGTCCCCATGGCACAGGACTTGTATATCCGGCTGCTTTCCTCTTGGTAAAAAGGCAGCTTTGAAGAGGGATAGCGGTAAAGTGGGCAGGATGTGTTTCCAAGTACCGAAAACCAAGCGTTGAGCCCACAGGAGGTCTCGAAAAAGTCTATAGGTGCTAGTTAGCGAAAGATCCCTAAGGCCATAACCTTTCGCCTTAAGGCCAGTCTGGTTTAAAAGATTGGCGATTTGAACGCACCAATATTGTATTCCTCCAGAGGGTGCTCGGAAGTTTGAAGTAACAATAACAGCAGTCGGTAAACCGGGCCGGCGGTCTTGGCTTATAGGCATGATATGATTAGGAGATTAAGAAGTTTTGAGGTCTGGGCGCACTACGGGGTGATGGGGTGTGCAGCTAAGCATATAGCCACGATATCAACGGCCGTAATGGTCCTCAAACCGCTCGATATCGTCCTCTTCGAGATACTCACCTACCTGAACCTCAATCAACTGCAGGGGGATGCGGCCGCGATTCATCAGGCGGTGCTTGACCCCAATAGGGATGTACGTGCTCTGGTTCTTGCTCACGGTCAGTTCTTCGTCATCGCGAATGACAGTGGCCGTGCCGGAGACGACGATCCAGTGCTCGGAGCGATGTTGGTGGCGTTGCAGGCTGAGGCTGGCGCCAGGGAGGACCGTGATGCGTTTCATCTTGTAGCCGTCGCGCTCCTCGAGGACGGTGTAGCTGCCCCAGGGCCGCTGGACGGTCTGATGGAGGATGTGCTCAGTGCCGCCTTGGGCCTTCAGGGTGTCGACAAGCTCTCGCACGCGCTGGCTCTGGCCGCGCGGCGTGATGAGCACCGCGTCGGCGGTCTCGACAACGCATAGATCTCGAATCCCGGCGGCTGCAACGAGGCGGTGGTCGCTGTGGATGAGGCTGTTTTGGCAGTCGACGGCCAAGGTCTGACCTTGTCGGGCGTTGCCGTCATCGTCGTGTTCCGCGATCTCGTGGACGGCATCCCAGCTGCCGACATCGGACCAGCCGATATCGCACGGGATCAGTGCGACGTTGGCGCTTTTCTCGAGCAGGCCGTAATCGATGCTGATATCCGGCATCTCCGGAAAATGGTGTTCAACCGGGCCGTGGCTTGGTGGTTGGTCGCCCCATGCAGCGCGGATGGCCTCCACCGTATGCGCGACCTCCGGGAGATGATACGCCAGCTCGGTAAGGACTGTGCTGGCACGCCAGACAAAAATGCCGGCGTTCCAGTAGTAGTTCTCGGCTTCCAGGAAACGTGCGGCCGTGTCCCGGTCGGGTTTCTCAGTGAAGCACGCAACCGGGAAGGGCGAGCGTCCGCCGGCGGCTTGGATGTACCCGAATCCGGTTTCGGGGCGATCCGGCGTGATGCCCAGCGTAACCAGCCATCCGTCAGCCGCAGCGCGGATGGCCTCTGTCAGCGCCGCACGGAATGCCTCGGGCTTGCGGATCACATGATCCGCGGGCAGCACCACAAGGATGGGGTCGCTGTTGTCTCCGCGTGCGCGCGCCTCCTGCTGAAGCCAGGCCGCGGACAGCGCGATGGCAGGCGCAGTATTGCGACCGACGGGTTCCAGCAGGGTGTTGTATGGAGTGAGCGCCGTGTATGCCTCACCATGGGCTAGATCTGCTCCCGTGACGACCAATGCCTGCTCCGTCGGTACCAGAGGCGCAAGGCGGTCGATCGTGGCGTCCAGCAGTGTCCGCTCTCCTTCAAGGCGCAGGAACTGCTTCGGAAACTGTTGTCGGGATAGGGGCCAAAGGCGCGTGCCACTGCCGCCGGCGAGCACAACTGCTCGGACGGCGACGGAGTCCTTGTCATGCATCGGGTCGCTCATAGGACGATTTACCAGCTGAGGAAAACTCTAGTCAGACAGTAGTGGTTTGACGTGGTAGCTAAGAATCGGCCGAGGTCGCTGGGCAACTGCCGGTAGCGACGCCTCGTGACAAAGGCCGCTTAAGGCGGCCGAGCATTCCCGCGCATAGGCGCCAAACTAAGACTGTAGAGGGTTGATATATTTAAAAAAAGATGGCAGGTTCCGGCGTGCACAAGAGTGACGTCGACCACTCACACCAAAGGAACCTGCCATCACCATGAGAGGTAACGCATTTGCTGAGTTGATACAAGCCCTGCCGGTCGATCTTGAGTCGCACGCTCGGGAGCACGGCGCCTTGCGACGCGCCCGTAAGCTGGGCTCGGCGGCGCAGTTGTTGCGCTTGATCCTGGGCTATTGCGGGCTTGACTGGACG
>NZ_NRRN01000051.1 GCF_016583625.1 Halorhodospira abdelmalekii
GTGGAACGGCCCCACCACATCCGGTGGAATCGCCCCCCCACTTCCGGTGGAACAGCACACCCGCTTCGCGTGGAATCGGCACCCCACTTCCCGTGGAATGCACCCCCCACTTGAGGACTATTCCATACGCGATCACGCACTTGCCCGACAGGCTGATCTCGTTGAAGTGCGCTACTACACCGCCCCCGTCTTGGGCCGCATGTGTGACAGCGCGGACTCCCCGAAGCGCCAACGCTCTTACCTGCAAGCGCTTCGCAAGATGCATCCCCGGCAAATCACTATTATCGAAGGCAAGATCATTGCCTCCAAACCGGTCAAGCGCTTGGCCGATAAAATCCCTGAATGCCCAGAGCTTGACCGAGTACGGGTACACGACTTCCAGGAGAAGAAGACCGACGTTAATCTCGCTGCTGATCTGATCGCTGGCGCTTGGACCGGAGCCTATGAGCAAGCGGTCGTGTGCAGCAACGATACAGAACTAGAGGCAGCGCTTAGTACCGTTCGTCGGTATCATTCTGATGTTCGCTTGGGACTCATTGCCCCCATCTCGGGCACTGATCATAGGCGAATCGCGGCCGACCTAGCCAAACATGCGCATTGGTCGAAGACACTCAGCCCAACACATCTTGGCAAAGCTCAACTGCCTTGTCGCATCCCGCACTCACACCTTCGAAGGCCCGAAGCTTGGTGACCGGGAGCAGCGACAAAAGATCATAACCCGCACTGGTTAGGTGTTGTGGGGCAGGTCTTTCAAGGTGGCGCGCGCTGCGCGGCGGCCGTGCCCGGCGACCGATCGTAACCCGCTGATTTATAAAATTACACTCTCCTCCTGATAGCACCTCCGCACCACCCCGTGTGCTGCGCGGGGTCTCTGTGCGTTGCGGCGGCGGTGCCAGCCTGAGATCGCAACACATGTGAATTTATGTTGCGATGTGGACCTATTTGATACCGATTCGGTATGTACTATAAATAATGTACGGTATTATTGTCGGCACACGATCCAGGCCGACCCCCCATGGCCCCTAGGGGCCTGGAGCGCCACCGCCCGACCCCACGGCCTATCGGCCACTGCCGCTACCGAGGAGACACCGCCATGCCCGCAGCCCGCCTGACCCTCGAAGAAGTCCGCAGCGCCGTGCTCTCCTGCCTCGGCGAGTGTCTGGCGCCGAGCGCCGATCGGCTGATCGAACGCATCGGCCACGGCTCCAAGACCACCGTGCTGAAGTTGAGGGCGCAGGTGCTTGAAGAGCTGCGCGATCACTTCACCGGTCACGTGCCGAGCGGCTTCCCCGAGGCGCTGCACGAACCCCTGGAGGCCTTCTGGTACGAGGCGCAGCGGGTCGCTCACGATGAACTCGCCGAGCAGCGGCAGCGACTGGAGCAGGAGAGGGCGCGGCTCGGCGCCGAACACGAACAGATGCAGCGCGAGATCGCGGCGGCCGACGCCCGCACCGAGCAGGCACGGCAAGAACGCATTCAGGCCGAACAGCTCACCGAAGAGCGGGCTCGGCAGATTGAGCAGCTGCGCCAGGAGCGTGACGAGGCCCGCCAGGAGACGGCCGCGCTGCGCCGAGAGCACGAAGCCGAGCGCCGGGAGTGGCTCGCCACCCACGAGCAGACCCGAGAGCGCCTAGAGGAGCAAATCGACAGCCACCAACGCGCGGCTCAGGAGTTAGAGGCCGAGCTGACCCGTGAGCGAGAGCACCGGGAGTGGCAAGAGCAGCAGTACATCGCGCGCTTTAACGAGGTCAGCAACGCCCGCGACGCCGCCAACCAAGCGCTCAAGGAGGCGCAGGCGTGGCATAAGAAGGTGCAGGACGAGCTGCGGGCGAAGCTCGAAACGGTACAGTCTCGCTGTACCGAACTCGATGCCGCACAGCGCGCCCTAGAACAGGAGCGCGCGCAGTGGCAAGCGGAGCAGCAGCGGTGGCAGGCGGCCGAGGAGCGGTGGGCAGAAGAGCGGCGGCAGTGGCAGGAGGAGCAGCGGGGATGGCGGGAGCAGTTGGAGCAGTTGCAGGCAGAGTGGCGACAGCAGCGTGAAGCGATGGAGGCGCAGCGCGCCGATCTGGAACGCCAGCGCGACGAGGCGAAGGCGGAGGTGGTTCAGGCACGGGAGGAGCGGGCGCAGGTGCTCCGGTATCTGGAGGGGAGGGGGAGTGGAGGCGGGGAGTGAGGAGGGGCCGTGGAGCAGCCTGACCGGCGCATACCGCCGGCGCAGCAAAACCAAGATCAGTGCGGGAAAGTTCAGGTTGCTACGGCCATCGCGAGATAATCGGTCTTAATCCCTTCTCAAACAGGGCAGTCCTCAAACGGCAGGGCTTTCAAGGTGTGCAAACATGCCATTATGAATCAATATGTTGCAGGACTGCTTGCAGCGTTCTCTGGTAGCAAATTGCGATCCTGACTTGCTGCGGTGGCTGCGCTATCAAGCGGTTGCGGATGAGCAGCAGGGACTCACCTTGAAAGGCCTGGTCCTCAAACGGTCGCGCCAGTCGGTGTGCCCGGTGGTTCCGGCGTCTTAATCCCTTCTCAAACAGGGCAGTCCTCAAACGCATAAGCGGGGTTTCACCAAGCGAGGTCCGGGCATCAACGTCCGCGCCGTGCGCCAATAGCGTCTCAGCCACGCTTGGGGAATTAAAACACGCCGCGAACATCATCGCCTCCCAGCCAAACCCGTCCCGAGCCTCAACCTCAGCCCCATGCGCGAGCAGCGCCTCAACCGTTCCCGACTCGCCGTGCAGGGCGGCCGCCATCAGCGCGGTCCAGCCTTCCACGTTCCTCGCGTCGACATTAGCCCCCCGATCAAGAAGGGGTAGACCCAACAGTCGTGTCACCAGCCGCCACTTCTCTCAAAGTAGGGCCAGGCGAGTGTTCATATTGAGTTCGAACCGCCCATACGGATTGACGTGGACGGAGTCGGTGTGGTCCTGTGCAAGCACTTAAAAAGTAAAGATTTATCTTCCTTGGCGTACGATTTTTTCCGTTTTCTGAGACGACCCCTATGTTGCCCCTACGAAATGTGGTGGCCACCCAGAACCGGCGTGAGATCGGGCTGCAGAGTGTCAACGGGCACACCCTCAAGCGTTAACAGCGCCGACCCTGACCCTGGCCTTATCAGGTTGAGGGTATGGCGTTGTCCCGCCCGAATATACGTCTGCTCAGGGTACAGGAGTCCGACTCTATCGCAGTGGTAGGCGGAGGCATAGGTAGCGAGCTGATAGAGGTCTGCGGAGGAGAGGGCGGCCAGAGCGTCGGGGTTGTCGATCCGTTTCCATTTCGTATCAAGTATGGCTACCGGCCGCTTATCAGTATCGAGGAGGCAGAGATCGGGGCGCATCAGCAGACGGCCTCGGCCATCTTCCGCTTCGCCGAGGTAGCGCCGGGGGCCTTGCTCCACCAAGTGAAATCCGCAGCGGCGCGCGAACGGGCGGAGCCGGTTGGCGGTAAAGCGCTCGAAAAGTCGGTTCATGTCGAACAGCAGGGAGAAGGCTTTGTAGTGCCCGGAGCGGGCGTCCAGATATTGCCCCTCCAAGAAGAGGTGAGCCAGCTCGATCAGCGGGGCGTAACGCCTCTGCATGCGGTTGAGCTGGTCGCAGCGAGGGGCGTGTTCGTGTCGGCTCAAGGTGCCCGCCTGGCTAAAGTGGGTCCGCAGGGCGCGCAGCTGGTGACTCAGGGAGAGGCTGCTGCTCAAGCGGATGACGAGTAGGAGCGCGCTGTGCAGTAGGCGGTTCACCGGAATGTCAGTGACCAGCTCACCGTAGCGGCATGCCAGTCGCTGCGGCTTCATCAGATTTTCGCGCTGTTGGCGCACCAGATCGATTCGACCACGAACCTGGTCCAAGCTATCGTCCACATCTCGATAGTCGCGCAGGAGCCCCTGTCGCAGCTGGTCTCTGAGCAGGCGCCCGAAGTGGCGGATGAATAGGTCCAGTAGGGTGCCCTCTTGGGTGGCCAGTCCGGCGCTTCCGTGGTCAAGCCCCTCAAGCTCTCCGGAACGGGCGAGCAGGGTCAGCAGAGTCTGGCGCTGCTGTTGTTCAGTCTGATAGGGGGTGAGCTTGGGCAGCACCTCGATCTGTAAGCCCGCGACCTGTACGACGCCGCAGAACTGGGTAAATTTCACCCGGCGGTGGCCCCACTGCAGGCATGCACTCGGAAGAGCACCGGCAGCAGCAGCCAGTGCATCGGCCTCGCAGGTAGAGAGATCGCCCCCGTCACCAACCTCCAGCCAGCCGTGCTCGAAGGCGGTCAAATGCTTCACGCTTCACGCCTCGTCGCCCAAGGACTCGTAGATTTTTTTGAAAGCGTCGGCCGTCATCTCATCAGGCGGTTTGACCTGGTAGTCGAGTTTTTCAGGCAGTTCACTGTCTTCGTCCACGAAGAGCTGTGCCGGGTCGAGCGTCGTAACAGTGATCAGTTGCTGTTCAAAAGCGGCACCTTCGTCGGCCAGCACGCGGCGGATTTGGCTCCAGTCTTCGTAAAAGTACTCGGCCAGCATCGGGATGATGTCGTACGCCATCACTTGGCGCAGGGCGGCAAGGTCTTTGACATCGGTGAAGTAGGCATGGCCAAAGGTTTGGTCGCGGTGCAATAGGTAGCGCAAGCGCAGATTGATGGCTCCGAGCAGGGCGCGCAGGTTGAGCAGCCCGCCCTCGCCGTCGGGAATATAGCCGTCCCCTTGGCTGCCGGCGATCCGATTCGGCTCCGGCATTAACTCCTGGAAGTGGAAGCGGCGGCGTAGGGCGGCGTCCATCAGCGCGATGGAGCGGTCGGCGGTGTTCATGGTGGCGTAGATGTCGAGATTCTTGGGTACGCCGAAGCGTTCGCCGGAGTAGGGCAGGACCAACTCGATGCCCTCTACCAGCTGCCCCTCGTCGTCCCACCAAGCGCGCTTGTCAGCCTCGATGAGGGTGATCAGCTCACCGAAGATGCGCGAGATGTTGCCGCGGTTGATCTCGTCGATAAAGAGCGCATAGCGTTGACGCGGATCCTGACTGGCGCGCTGACAGAACGCTTTGAACAGGCCGTCACGCACCTCGTAGGTGATGCCGCCGTTTTCGGTAGTCTGTGGCCGAATCCCCTCGACGAAGTCTTCGTAGCTGTACGACTGGTGGAAGGTGACGGTCAGGTGGCGCTTGATACGCTCGTCATCACTGGCTGGCCCCTGTTGTAATCGAGCGAGTCGGTCACGCAGAGCGTCGCCGACCTCCTCCCATTCGCCGGTCAGTATCCAGCGTCCACTAGACTGCTTGTCGAAGATCAGCGGCGGTTGGCGCTTTTCCACGGCGTAGTTGACGGTAGTGGAGTCGGTTACCGTATGGATCTGCAGCGCTCCCCAGCAGGTCGCCCGCAGGTTTGGGCTATTGGGTCGCCCCTGCACCCGCGCCTTGGCCTTGAAGAATCGATGCTGCAGAAGGTCATTCACGGTGACGCTACCGTTGAGATCCGCCAGGGCTAGGGCGGTGGCTTCCCACCAAGAGATATCGGCGAGCTGCTCCTCTAGCCATTCGTCGGTAGACGCCTGGTTGGCTTGGCTCTCGTAGTGGGGCATAAGGTGGGTGCGCAGGTGGTAGGTCTTGCCGGTGCCAGGTGGTCCGTAGAAGATGACGTTCTTGGGGCGCGCCATCTGAATGGCCAGCTTCTTTGGCGTGTCCGCTGCGACACTCGATCTTTGTACCGGTGGCAGTTGCTGCCACAGCCGTGAGGCCAATTTCGCCGACCGGGGCTTGATCTCGATGCCTGATCCCTGTGGCGACCAGGTTTGATCATCAGTTGTCTCAGCTGTGAGCTGATCAATGCGGACATAAGCATCGACGGTAGGGTCGCGCAGGTCGGTCAGGGTGATGTCGACATAGTCCGTAGTCTCGCCATCGGCAGCTCGTGCCGGGTCGTAATGGAGCTCTTTGTAAGCCGCTGAGGCGATATTGCCTCGGGCGATGAGCCCGCGTGGCTCCTCACCTAGGCGCACCAGATAGAACGTATCCCCCTCCTGTGGCTGGACCGAGGAGGTGTTCCACTCCATGGTCACATTATCCCCGCCGGCGACTTTCAAGCGATCCTCTTGGAATGTCCGCCACGGCCAATACTTAGGGTTCCAGGCCATGAGCCAGGTCTTAGGGGTGGGCCGCCACTGCTCGACCCAAGGTGAGTCGTAAAAGTCGATCGGTTCGCCGTGCTCGTTCTCCAAGCGCTGGCGAAGCTCAAGCAGCGCTTGATCAATCTCGCGTTCGCTCATCTGCCCAAGGCTCTGTTTGGATAGCCCAGCCATGGCCTCCAGAATCTTGTGCTTATCAGCGGTGACGGAGGTGTGTTCGAAGTGATCGGGAAAGAGCAGATAGCTCAAGATATGTGGCAGTTGTCTTTTGCCGTGGCCGCGGATTGTTGCCAGCCAATCGACGAATAGCCAAGGATCGTCGACCAGCCGCTGCTGCTGAGCTGCATCCAACGACTTGAAGGTGCGTACAAATTCGATGAGGAAGGCCAGTTCGCGCCAGCGGAGGGTGTTGAATCCGGTGCCAGTGCTACCGACACCGCTGAGGCTTTGATCGTCCATGAACGGCGCCGCCGCTGGGAAGGCTTTGTTGCTCAGCTCCCATACCTCGCGTACGAGCCCCTGTTTGGTCGCCGGCTTGATGTTGCTGGAGAAGAGCAGCAACAGCCAGTTGAGTTCAGCCATCAGCTGGATGGCGTCCGATGATGCGGCGGCGAGCTGAAGCGAGAGCTTGTGCACGAAGCTGTCGCCCCCCTCGATAGGGTTGTGGGTGAAGCTGCGCTCCAGCTCTTCAAGATTGGTGAGCGTCCAAAGAGGCTTATCGCAGAAGAGACTGCCATCCTCAAGCAGGCAGGTCGACTTCCAGTGTTCGGCGGCGGTGAGTAGGTGTGTTGTGTCGTGGCGATGGCTGTAGCGGCTCATGGGGACTCTTCATTGTCGTTCTGAAGCGGGGTGGTCGGTGGCTCAAATCTTGAAGCGGCTATGATCACCCCTTCGTCCAAAGCCTAACGCAAAGTTCGGTTTAGCTCATCACCCGGCTACCATAGCCGCTACCCCTAAAACCACGGTGCACGGTTGTGGGCGAAGCCGTGCCCGGTGAGTCTGTGGATAAGTCGGATTTCTGGCTCAGCGCTCCGTTTAGGCATAATGCGTTCAGTGTGGGAGAGTAGATTCCGCAACCTCGTGCCCACGCGATCACTCTGCGAACAACCGCCCGGGTTGGACGGAGTCGAGACCAACGGGACGACAAACATGATCGAGCATAGCCCTCCGCAGACCGAACTCCAGGACCGGATCACCGGTACCTTGCTCGGCCTAGCCGCCGGTGACCGCATCGGTGGGCCGCTCCAGTTTGCCCTCTGCCTCGCCGAAAGTCTCATCGAGAATGCCGGACTCAACCGCAGCGATGTGTTCCGGCGTTACCTCGCGTGGTACCGGGATGGCGCTTTTGATACTGGAACTGTCGCCAGCCGTGTGCTGTCACTCGCCCACGCCGGCACTCCAGCCGATTCCGCTGTTACACAGGTGGATCGCGAGCTTGATGGGCTCACAGCGGGATGCAACCCTGCGCATCGGGTCGCCCCGATCGCCATGGCACTAACCATACCGGATGAGTCGGTGGCGGAAGCGGCCCTGCAGGAGGCAGCCCTGACCCACCACCATCGGCTGGCTGGTGATGCGGCCGCAGCCGTGGCGGTGCTTTGCCGGACCCTGATTCGGGGGGCTTCCTGGGAGGCCGCTCTCGCCCACGCTGCTCAGGACCGATTGCCCGAAATCCGGGCGACCCTAGAGCCGACTGAGTCCGGCAGGCTGGCTCCGAGCGGCTTTGCCCCTGAGACCCTGCAGGCCGCTGTGCAGCTGGTAAACCGTGCCGCTGGTTTTCAGGACGCGCTCGTTGCAAGCTTGCACTTCGCCGGCGGAGCCAACTACGCCCCGGTCCTGGTGGGTGCGATCGGCGGAGCGCGGTGGGGGGCCGGCCAGATTCCGGCGTCAGAACTTGCGCACTGCACAGATCTGCAGCGCACCACTCGGATAGCTCATAAATTCGGGCATGCGGCGAAGCAAAATCCACAAGGAGATCGAGATGTCTGAGAGGCTTTGCTACTTCGCCTTCGGATCGAACATGCACACCCGCCGTTTGCAGCAGCGTGTCCCCTCGGCTCACCCCATCGGTAGGGCCTTTCTCCCGGAGCGACGACTTGCCTTCCGAAAGTTGGGCGTCGACGGTTCGGCCAAATGCGATGCCCAATGGACCGGGAACCCGGCTGATCAATTGCCGGGCGTGCTCTTTGAGATCGACGCTAATGAGTTGGCGGCTCTCGATGCGGCCGAGGGGGCCGGAAGCCCCTTTACGGTCCACTATGAGCGGATAGTGGTGGTCGTTACCCAAGAAGGGGGGGCTGAGGTCGAGGCGCTGACCTACCAAGCCGTGGAGGAGGCGATCAGGGAGGGGCTGCGTCCAACGCCGGAATACCATCAGTACGTCCTCCAGGGCGCAGTCGAGCACGGCCTGCCGGAGTGGCACATCGCGGCCATCCGCCAAGTTACCTGCAATCGATCCACTCGCCACTCGGGATGACTGCTCCGCGCGCATCGTTTTTGATATAGAGCCACGCTGAGCCGCACGGTGTTTCAATCCGCTTGCGGTCGTACAGCATCGGGTAACCTTCGAGCCGGTCTATGGGAGCCAGGTCACGGACCTTGTAGATTTCCCCCTGGATGGCGGTACCACCGCCCTCCCGCACGGCCGGGAAGGCCCCCAGGTCGATCAGTTCGTACTCTGGGGCGGTCGCCCAAGCCATGAGAAAGCGTCCATTGGCTCTCGCGAGGACGTGGTGATTGGAGTGGCCGCGTTTCAGCGTGCCGTAGACGAAGACAAGCGTACTGCCCGAGCCCGCGTTCATAAGACCTCCTGGTGCACTGTTCTGGCCCGACGATTTCGAAGACCGATTTCAATCACCTGACCCAAGACCATCGCTACCGGAGCTAGGTCCGCTAGCCTGCTGTGGTCGCTGTAGGGTGTGCAGCGAAGACCTGACTCTGCGACGGCGCCAGTGCCACCGCCATCGCTTGGCGGCGCAACTCAGCCTCTTCCGCAGGACGACTGAACCGGGAGGCCTCGTCCGTTTCCGGCCGCAGCGCGATCGCCATCGCTTGCGCCTTGCTCGGTGCATGGCCGTGTTCAGCCAGCGGCTCTAACAGCGACAGAGCCTCCCGGTCACTCAGGTGGTCGGCGACACAGCTGGCAAAGATGTTCGCCCAGGTGAGAGAGGGCGGCCGGCGGACAATCTCCTGCACGATGTCGTGGAGCGTCTCGATCGTCCCCTTATGGCGGCCCATGTACTCTCGATTTTTGAGCCATGCGGGCCGCTCCAGTGAACGCAGGAGCAGTGCATCGTCCAGTTCAGAGGCGACCTCTGCAAGCTCGCTCGCGTGCTGACCGTGCTGCACCCGTTGGCTCCTTGGGTGCGATTGGGACCCGCTCGTTCTGTTCAGCGAGGGGTGGAATTGACGGTGCTCCAGCAGGTCGCTGACGATGCGGCAAGTGGTGACCTCGGTAACCAATGCATCGACGACATCGACGCCATTTTGGTAGGCGAGGAGAGCGAGGCGGTTGTCGGCGCGCTCCGCTTCGATGCGCTGATCGGCGGGGAGGTCCCACTGCCATAGGGCAGGGGGTTCTTTTTGCTGACGCAGTAGGTGGCGCCGCAGCTTGCAGCGCGTCTCCCACAGGCGCGCTAGCGGCACTGGAGAGCGAGGGGTGTCAGCGAGCTGACAGAGCCATTGGAGGGCGTAAGCGCCGTGCCGCCGCCGTGCACTTCCCGCCCAGCGGAGAAAGAGGGGGATCGCTTCACTGTCGGCTGCCTCGGCCCGGTGGAACAGTGCGGCAACGCTCTCGGGGCCCAGCCCGCAGCCGTGCGGGCCGTTGACGGGATGGCTCTGGTAGTAGGCGGCGAGCGCGTGAACAGCAGCGCTGCCGTAGCCGTTCAGCCGTTTTGCCCGCGTTGCCGCTGCGGTATCGATCCCGGTGTCGGCCAGCGTGACGTGCGCCCAGTCGCGGTTGCCGGTCAGCTCGATCGGTTGCCCTATGCTCCCGCAGCTCTCCAGGCAGATCGTCTCTCCGGTCGCCTCAATGTGCTCAAGGAGTGGAGCCTCGCGCACCTCTAGGCGCTGCAGTGGGGGAGATAAGTGCAATTCGCAGAGCAGCGGCACCCCTTTGATGCAGACCTGTTCGAGGCGGCTGCCGTCGCGGTCGGCAATACGGACCCACCCGCCGGCACTCAGGATCAGCGCCGCCGGTCCCAGTGGCACCTCCAACGTAGCGGGATCGTGGGCTGCCGCCCCTCTTGTGGCTCCGATACAGCAAAGCGCGTCGACATCGGGCTTCTCAGGCAGCGCCCTACTGTTACTCAGCAGCGCCCCGGACCAAGTGGACTCGCCCTCTCCGCGGCGCTGCGGCAGGCGCAGCTCGGCGGTACCGAGGCAGGCATCGAGTTCGGCAACGGAGCCCTCTAGGCGCACTTCGACCGACTCGCCCTCGGCTCCCAGCCAGTGGATCACCGCGCCCGGCTCAGCATCGGGCAGCAGGATGCGGTGCAGCTGCGGGCAGCCGCTCACGGCAATCACCACACCGGCAGCGACTTCGCGTAGATCCAACGTTTGCAGCTGTGGACAGCCGTCAATATCGAGGGCGCGCAGACGTGGCTCGCGCAGGCGTATGGCCGTAGCCGAATGGTGGCGCAGCTCGGCGCCTCCGCCGTGATCGAGCTGCAATGTAGGCTCAATTGCTGTCGCTGCCTCGGCAGCCGATCGCTCTGTAGCGGCTGCGGGACTGGAAATCGTATTAGACATGGAACTGGACATGGTGCTACACCTCCCCCTTGGCTCTGTGTTGCTTGGGCAGTCTGCCGCAGAGCGGTGACTACCGGCGTCGTCTCCAGTCCATTGCGTCCCGATGTAAGAGCAAACCAGAGAACTGCGACTGCATCGTAGTATAAACAATACTAAAAAGAAGCGCCACGACGCGGTCTGGTGTTGCGTGCCTTGAGCGTCGATGTCCTCTCGCTTGAAACCGGCTCAACCGGTGGGCGAATTCAGCTCGTCCCGCTAACTCCGGCGGGTCAACTGTCTGCAAAGGCAACGAAGCAGGAGGGTAATCCTAAACGAAAGACCAGTGTTGCCGCTCAAGAGCCGCTTTGGCGGCCGCATTCTCTGCTTGCAGTTCGCGGATCTGCTGATACCGCGCCTGCGTCTGCTCGTGGTGGGTGTGCACCGCTTCGAGCTCTGCCGCCGTGGGCAGGGGGATCGGTAGATCGCGGATGTCGGCGGCACGAAGTAGCGGGATGGCCGAACCGCGTGCGATCGCTGCAAAGTAGTTCTGTACCACGGTGCTGGTGAGATAGTGGAACAGGTAGGTTGAACTCGGAGCGGGCTCTGCCGCAGGCAGGGTGTGTCGCTCCGCTGCATGCGGTCGAATAATCAGGAAGGATTGGTTGGCGACGATCGGCTCATCGGTCTCCGGTAGCGTCTCGACGAGCGCTACGGTGCCCGGGTTGCCCTTGATAGTGAGCAGGATATCGCCGGACTCAAGCCGCTGGTTCCAGCCCCGATGTACCGCTTTGGGGTGGGTTACGGCTACGGCGCGAAGTGACTCCCACGGCAGAGTGGCCGGCTCGATTAGGCCGCTCTCCCCTAAGTGCGCCGGTGAGAGTTCCCGAAACCGGTACGGGGTGCGCTCTTCAAGCAGCGGCTCTCCCGCCGCCCCCTCGGCCGCCAGATCGGTCAGCGATTGCCCCCGGATGAGCTCGGCGACCGCCTTGAGCGGTTGTGTCCGGCGCCTCTGCTGGAGGGACTCGATGCGGTTCTGCGCAGCGCCGCGGGCGTAGAGCTGAACCGAGCAGTCGTACTTGTTGTTCCGCAGCGGGCCATCCCGCGCCACGAGAGCACCGGGCGCCGCCTCACCATCGGGTTGGCGCTGGCGGATCTGCTCGCCGAGGCGGCGGTGCCAGTTCGCTTCTGGAGCAGCGGTACCGGGCTGCCGACTTGGATTGGTATTTCGCTGTTGCGCGGCCTCCAGTTGAGAGGCGTTGAGAAAGAGGATCTCTTGGCTGGGGCAGCGCTCGCGGCTGAAAGCCACAAGATGCGGACTCTTTAGAGCGGGCAGCGTCTCTTCGGGGAGCTGGACGACCGCTTGGAGCAGCCCAAGCTCGACCGCATGTTGGCGTAGGGCATAGTGCGCGGGGTGGTGGAGGAGCCGGCCTGGGACGAGCAGGTAGCCTTGTGTGTGTGCCCGCTCGGGGTCGGGCTCGAATGGGTTGATGGCCGAAATGGCGTAGTTGTGCCGCTCGGCCAGCGTGACGAAGGCCTCGGTTGTCAGCTGTTGCGGCAACTCGGTCAGGAGGCTGAAAAAGGCGTCACTGGAGTAGGCCGCAAACAGTGCCTCGGCGAGGCTGGAGTAGTGCTCCAGCCGGGCGCGCGTCACCAGGCCGAGCGCAATGGCTACGCCCGGAGCGGTCGATTCGAGTCGACTCGGCGGGCGATCGAACTCGGCAAGATCGTGGTCGGTCAGGATGAGTCGGCGTCGCGGCACGGCGGCGGCGGTATCGTCGGCCTCTTTACGGTGCTCTGCATCTTCCGCCAAGACCGCAAGGAGTGGGGTGCAAGCGTTACCGATGACCGCCACTTCCTGCACGGAGTCGGCGAGGGCCGCATGGAGCATTTCGGCGACCCCGAATGCCACGCTGTGACGGCCCGTGCTCTGCCGCAGCAGGGCTCGCGCTAGGGCGGCTTGCTTCCAGTAGAGACCGGTGGCACCTCTAAGGGCGGTCTGGACCGCCTCGCGTTCGTCGCCGGTGCAGTAGCGCAGCAGTCTCTCGGCCAACCAGTGGTAGGCGGTTTCAGCGACCCCGCCGAGCTCGTCACCGACGGCCCGGCAGGCCTCTGCCAACGCATTCGGCCGGTCGCGCTCATCCGCAGCGCCGCCAGGGACAACCGTAACGACCCCAGAGTGGGCCAGTGTCGGCCAGATCGCGAGCAGTGCTGCAGCATCGGCGAGCTGCTTGCGCCCTAGCGGTTTTTTGAGGGGGGACGACAGCTCGCGCAACAGACGTTCCGGAGTCGCGAGCAGTGGGCTATCGGTGCGGAGCATGATGGTCGGCAGTCTACAAGACCCTCTGAGGGTGAGCAATAAGAGAGATGTTGAGATAGCGTTCTATCTCTTATAGTATAGCCAATACTATTGAGGGGCGCCAGTCTTGATTTGCTGTTTTGCGAGTTGAGTCAATCACAACAAGGGGAGGGGGGGGCTATGTTGAGCGTAATCGGGCTTGTGCTTTGTGATACGGCGGTGAGTGGCACCAGGCCGAGTGACGGGGGGGTGACGTCGTGAGTGCTACAGCCGTCTCCCTCCGTGATGCACACGCCATTCTGCACCATCAGGCTGCGGCACTGCTAGCCGATCCGAGTCGCGCCCATCAGTTGCCGCCGACCCTGCTCTGGGGGCCGCCGGGCGTGGGCAAAAGCAGTGTGGTTCGCGATGTCTGCACCGACCTGGGCATCCCCTTGATCGACGTCCGTCTATCGCAGCGTGAGCCGGTCGACTTGCGTGGTTTGCCGGTCCCTCGGGAGGATCGGGTCGATTGGCTGCTCTCCGGTGAGTGGCCGCGTGATCCCGACAGCGCCGGGATCATCCTCTTCGACGAAATCACGGCGGTCGATCGCAGCCTGCAGGTCGCTGCCTACGAGTTGCTGCTCGATCGTCGGTTGGGCGATCTCTACCGTGTGCCTGATCGCTGGTATCTCTGCGCCGCCGGCAATCGCGAGGAGGACGGCGCTGCTGCGTTGGGGATGTCGAGCGCCTTGGCGAACCGCTTCTGCCATCTGGAGGTGGCGGCTGAGTTGGAGCCGTGGCTGCGCTGGGCTCAGGAGCAGGGGCTCCATCCCGATGTTCTCGGTTTTTTGCGCTACCGACCCGACTGCTTCTTGCAGCTTGAGGGCGATCTGCAGCGGGGCTGGCCGAGTCCGCGCAGTTGGGAGCGGGTGGCGCGGCAACTGACCCTCGCTGCAGAGACCGGGCTGGGCGATGGGCCGCTGCAGCGGATCATCGAGGGGCTGGTCGGTGCCGGTGCGGCGGCAGAACTGGCGGCCTTTCGCAGCTGGGCCGGCACGCTGGAAGATGCCGAGGCGATGCTGCGCGGGCGGGCGCCCATCACCATCCCGGAGCGGGCCGATCAGTGCTACGCCCTCTGTGCTGCGCTCGTCTACCATCTGTGGCGCGGGCCGGAGGGCGAACGAACCAAGCGCCTCGATCGCTTCTTAGAGGTGACGCTGGCGCTGAGCTCCGATTTTGCCACCATGGCGCTGATTGATGCGGTCGGTGGCGCCGAGGGGGTGACCGGTGAGCGGGGGCAGCGCATCTTTGCCCATCCGCGCTTCGGCGAGTGGGCTCAAACGCACGGCAGTGCGCTGCAGCGCTATCTGCCAAGCGGTCAGTCGCAGCAGGCGGCGACGGCATGAGGCCGCGACCGCCCAACCCCGAGGAGCAGGCGCGCAAACGCCGGGTGCGGGAGTTGATGCACGCCGACCGCCACGGTCTGCTGGTCTACTCGCCCTTTCTCGGCCTCCTCGCCATGCGCCTTGAACTGGTGCCGGTGATCGACTCTCGAGTGCCGACGGCACTGACCGACGGTCACGCCATCTATGCCTGTGCCGATTTCTGGATGCAACTGACCGAGGCGCAGCGGCTCTTTGTTATCGGCCACGAGATCTGGCACTGCGCGTTACAGCACCACGCCCGCCGATTCGAACGCGAGCGATGGCGCTGGAATCTGGCGATCGATCATGAGGTCAACGATCTATTGCGGCGCGAGGGCTTTAAGCCAGTGGAGGGCGCGATCTACCTTCACCAATTCGCCGGCATGAATGCGGAGACGGTCTACGAGGCATTATGCAGTGAGCAGAAGCCAAGCAGTAGCAGTGGCCAGACGCTGCCGGAACGCGACCCGCAGCTCAGCGATCTGCACGATCCGCCCGGTCCCGATCCGCAGGCACCGGTGCAGGACCCGGACTACGCACCGTGCAGCGATCCAGAGATCTGGCGCGAGTGGGGCACCCGGGTGCGGGCGGCTGCGCAGCAGGCCATTGCCGCAGGTACCATGCCGGGGTGGCTGGCGACGCGGATCGCTGCGGTGGGGCCGCCGAGCGTACCCTGGCAGCGCTATCTGCAGCGTTTTATCCAGCAGGTGCGCGGCGGCGGTACCCGCTGGCTGCCGCCCTCGCGGCGCCACTGGGGGCGGGGAATCTACTTGCCCAGCCGGCGCACGGATCGCTTGGATCTGGCGGTGACGGTCGATACCAGTGGCAGCACCACCGAGTTTTGGCCGCAGTTTCGCGCCGAGCTTGGGGGGATTCTGCGCAGCTGCGACGACTACCGCCTGCGGCTGCTCCAGCACGACACTCGCATCACTGCCGATGAAGTCTATACGCCGAGTCAGCCGCTACCGGCTCAGCTATCGATTCACGGCGCCGGCGGCACCGATCTGCGCGCCCCCTTCAACCACCTCGCCGATGCACCGCCGGCGGTGTTGGTGGTGATGACCGACGGCTTTGGGCCCATTCCGGGGCAGCCCCCCAATTATCCTGTGCTTTGGGCGCTGACCCCGGGATGGAATCAGGTGCCGGAGTGGGGGAGGGTGGTGAAGATGCAGGAGCAGTCGAAAGGTCGGCCGAAGGGTTCGCGCGCTCGAAGGGCCGGGCGCGTACCGGCTGGTCCGTCTTGAGTGGCGGTTTTAACCTGCATGCAACTGCGCAACGGTCTCTGAGCGCCGCTTCTAGGGCTACGGCAGCTTGACGCACCCAGCCATTCTGAGTAGTATAAGAAATACTACGAAGGCAGCCAAGCTATCCACAACAGTGCACGGCTACCTTCTGCTCGATAGGAGGGCATCATGCCGCACTTTCGCCGTCGCTTCCGCCACCGTGGCAGCTTCACACTGGATCCGACCGAAAACAACGGTCACGTCGACCCCATCAGCGAACTCCTCAGATTGTGGCTCATCCGCCTGCTGGTTCACACGCGCTGCGTAGAGGCGCTGGTAAACCACTGTAACTCGGTCGATGAGGATTTGGTCGCTGCCCTCGGGCTGACTCGTGAGTACAAAAAACTAGAGCACTACTTTGAGCAGCGAGAGATCGCGCAGCAGGAGTTTCATCCACACCGGCACCATCACCGACGGCGCGGCATGCTGATGGAAGAAGGGACTGCCACCAGCGCGGAGATCGCTGAGGCCGATGGGAGCAGCGAAGTCGATCAGGAGTTCGATACCTACCGGGAGTGGATTGCGGCGATCTACAAGATCCTAGAGGAGCGCCTAGCCACACTGGAGCAGTCGGAGCTCATTCTCGCTGAGAACAATCGTCTCGTGCGCAACGCCCAGGCAGTCTGCGAGCGACTGCAGCTCGGTGAGATCGACGCCCAACTCCTCGTCTACGTCACCTTAGAACAGATGGAGGACAATCTAGTCACGCAGGTCTTCGGTGCAGCGCGAGTTGTCCAGCGGTGCGATTACTTGACGGTGTTGGCAGTGGCGCTTGATCTGCCGGAGCCGAAGATCCGCGAGGCGCTGCGCCCTGGTGCACCGCTGATCCGCGCAGGGCTGATCCAGCATGAACGCCACCGCATGATGCGCAACGGCAGCGGTTTAGAGCTGCTCGACGGGTTGGCGGAGGCGCTGATCGGCGAGTTGGAGAGCACCGACGACGTCTTTCACTCCTATTTTCGGCCCAGTCCCGGCCCGCAGCTGGCCCAGTCGTGCTTTGCCCATTTGGCCAAAGACCTAGAACAGCTCGTCCGGCTCTTGCGCAACGCAGCGTCCGCCCGCGAACACGGCATCAACATCTTACTCTACGGACCGCCGGGGACCGGCAAGACCGAACTGGCTCGACTCGCCGCGCAACAAGCCGGACTCGATACCCGCGAAGTCAACTACGAGATGGCCGACGGCAAGCCGCTCAATCCGCACAATCGTCAGCGCGCCTATCAGCTCTGTCAGCACCTCATGGGCCGCAGCAGCGAGAGTGCAATTCTCTTCGATGAGATTGAGGACGTCTTCGGCGGCTTCAATATCCTCCGGATGCTCTTCTCATCGCGCGGCGAGGATCGCGGTGGCAAGGCGTGGACCAATCACATGCTGGAGACCAATCCGGCACCGGCAATCTGGATCACCAACAGCTCGCGGGTTCTCGATCCCTCCTATCTGCGCCGCTTCGCCTACACCCTAGAGGTGCGCCCCCCGTCGCCAGCGGTTCGCGCCGGCATGCTGCGCGAGGCGTGCGCCGAACTGCCGGTCTCGGAGGGGTGGATTGCGCGCGCTGCCCAGATCGACGGTCTAACGCCGGCGGAGATCCAGAGCGCCGTGCGCACCGCGCGACTTATTGGTGACCACCACTCGGCCAGCAACGCCGAGGCGTTCCTTGAGCAGCACTTGCGTCGGCAGTGTCGACTCCAGGGGCGCAGACCGCCGCAGCGCCGCCGTGGCAGCGAACTGCTCCGCTACGACATGGAGTACCTCAACGCCAAGCCGGAGATCGACACGGCGGTCAATGCCTTGGTCAACCTCGGCAGCGGCAGCCTGCTGCTGCACGGCCTGCCCGGCACCGGCAAAACCGCGCTCGCCGAGCACATTGCCCACCGCGCAGGACGCGAACTGATCAGTCGCCCCGCCTCACAGCTGCTCTCGAAGTGGGTCGGCGGCACGGAGCAGAACCTCGCTGCGCTCTTCGAGCAGGCTCAGGATGAGGAGGCGGTGCTGCTCATCGACGAGGCCGACAGCCTACTCTCCAGCCGTGAGGGCGCCCGCGCCAGCTGGGAGGTCACCCAGACCAACGAACTGCTGGTTCAGATTGAATCGTTCGAGGGGATCCTGATCTGTGCCACCAATTTCCTGGAGGCGCTGGATAGCGCCGTGCTGCGTCGCTTCGACCATAAAGTCAAGCTCCTTCCGCTGCGACCGCCGCAGCGCGAGGCGCTCTTTATTCAGCTCTGCGAGGTGTTAGAGGTCGATCAGGGGGGTGATCAAAGAACCGGCCCCGGGCAGTGCGCTGGCCGCCGCGGTGCATCGGCGATTGCGCCTGCGCTTGCGCGCCGTCTGCAGCAGCTCGACAGCCTGACGCCGGGAGACTTCGCTACGGTGGCCCGGCGCTTTGCCCACTCCACTCGTGCTGACGGGACAGCCCAGGGGGCGACTTCGGGGCCGGCGCTGGATGGCTACATACTGATTGAGGCGCTTGAGGTGGAGCAGCAGATCAAGCCGGAGGGTCGCAAACGGAGCGTGGGGTTTGCTCTGTAAATGGCGGCCGAACCAGACGGAGACGGTATCGAGTTGCTGCGTGGAGTGGGCGAGCAGACCACCGCTGGAGGGTGGAGGTGGTCTGGATGCACGTCAACCCGTATGGTCGATTTGATCTCGAAACGAGAACCCGGCTCAATCTGCCGTGATCAAGATAAGAGTCTTTGAAACGGCCGCATATTCTGCCGCAGAACCCGACAGCGAGGTGTTCAATGCCCACATATCAAGTGCCCCAAGGCTCGATATTCCTCCAGATCAAGCGCAACCTTGAGGATAGATACGGTTCTGGCCTCACCGTTCTGAAGGAGCTGATTCAGAACGCGGAGGACGCTGAAGCGGAGGTCGTGCGCTTTCTCGCACGCCGCGGATGGCCTGAGGCGCGTAACCCCCTACTGAGAACACCGGGCCTTTTGGTCGTCAACGATGGTCAATTCCAGGAAAGGGACGAGGAGGCCCTTCTTTCCTTCGGAGCGAGCTCGAAAGGCGACGACGCTGGCGCCATCGGGCGCTTCGGCTTCGGGCAGAAGGCTGTGTTTCATTTATGCGACGCCTTTGTCGCACACGCCTTCGGCCACGACCAGATCACTTTCTCAGAAGTGCTCAACCCTTGCCGCGATGTGATCCCAGAGAGCCAGGCAACAACGTGGGATCAGATTGGTACAGACGACCTAGCGCTCCTTGAGGCTGAGGCTAAGCGTGGTATGACTAAGGGCGGTATGACCCAGGGTTTCCTTCTATGGCTACCGCTTCGGTGCGATGCGATTCTTCCGGCGCCGCAGCTCTTCTTCACTGAAGAGAGAGTGGCCCCGGAGGACGTCGTCGCGGAGGCCTGTGCACAAAAGGGGGATCTACTGCTAGGGAGACACTGATTTATTCCGGCCCTGCCGTTCCGCTGTCGGTCCGGAGTTGAGATAATACGGCTCTGGCCCACAACCGAGAGTGCGCCCCCGATGCAATCGAGCTTCTCTGATCTGGAATATGCCGC
>NZ_NRRN01000052.1 GCF_016583625.1 Halorhodospira abdelmalekii
TGGCCCAGGGGGCGGGTCGGATGAGGGCAGCGCCCGCCGAGGCGCCGCTTCCAACGATCCCGATCGCGGTACGTTGCAAGGCCGCACTGCGGCGGGAGGCGTGGTAAGCAAGGATGATGCGGCACTCCCGGCAACGGATGATGCCCTGACCGCCTATCTCCAGGCCCTGCTTGATGAGGTCGAGGAGGCCGGGGCAGAGCCAGCAGGTGACGAGGCCGCGGGAGCAGCAGGAGGAGTAGGGGGGGCGGGAGAGGAGGACGAACCGCCTTCGCAGCCGCCGCGCCGCAGTACCCTAGCGGAGCCGTTATCGCCAGCGATTGGGCCGCACGAGCCTGTACCAGACCTCCCGGCTGCGCCGACCGTACAGGTGCGCGAGCGTGAACGGTTGCCGACCATGCCGCTGCCGAGCGTAGCTCCACCAGCGCCTGCGCCAGCGCCCCAGCGGCAGCCTACGCCGCCCCCTGCAGCGCCGCCGCAAACCGATCAGCCAGTACCCGCTCCACGCACCTCTCGCCTCCCTAAGACTGCGCGCGAGTTGGGCGATCACGGTGGTGCGCGTTGCCCCCCCGATGATCCGGTGCCGAACTGGGCGCGGCCCTGGTTTCAAGTGTTGCTCTTCTACGTCGGTCCGCTGCGGGTTGCTGTGCCCTTAGTTAAATTGCACCGCGTACTCTCCTGGAAGGAGCGCGCTGCGGTAGAGCCGGTCGCCGGTCAACCGGAGTGGATGCACGGTGCGCTCTACCATCGCGATCGCTACGTCCAAGTGGTTGACACCGCGCTGCTGGTCTTGCCGCCGGAACGCCGGCCAGAGGCGTCACAATGCCCTACCGGGCAGTTGCTGATTGTCGGCGATGGGCGCTGGGCGTTGGCCTGCGACCGGGTCGGGGATGTGTTGCGGCTGACGCCGGATCAGGTGCAGTGGCGCCAGGCGGCCGGACGGCAGCGCTGGTTGGCGGGGACCGTGCGCGAGCAGACGTGTGCCTTGCTGGATACCGATGCCTTTGCTGAACTGCTAGCGCGCGATGGCAAAATCGAACGGGCTGCTCTGGAGGCGGGCGACGCTGGGCACTGGGGAAAGCGAGGCCGCTAGACGGCTCGTCGGGCGGGTGAGTTGCAGGAGGCTGTATCAATGGGTGTTGTTTTTCGCGCACGTCGCTACACTAGCCAGCAACACGACGACTGTGCGCGCCGCAACGTGCCCGCAGTGTGCCTGTAACATACGCCCGTAACCCCCCCAGAGGCTGCCGTGACGGCGTGTGCGGCGTGAGATTGGGGCGGCGTTTGCTACGGAGCCGGGGTGTGGCGTACCGTGATGACAGGATGGGGAGTGACGCATCGTGATGATGACAGAACAAGCGCGCGAGTACGGCGAAGAGCATGAGCAGGAGGAGGGCACCGGCAGTCAGTGGGTGACCTTCCGGCTCGGTGGTGAGCAGTACGGCATCAACGTTATGCAGGTCCAAGAGGTGCTGCCACCGACGGAGATTGCGCCGGTGCCCGGGGCCCCT
The DNA here is from genome assembly GCF_016583625.1 of Halorhodospira abdelmalekii. GTDB lineage: Bacteria > Pseudomonadota > Gammaproteobacteria > Nitrococcales > Halorhodospiraceae > Halorhodospira > Halorhodospira abdelmalekii. The sequence continues at coordinate 1,509 of NZ_NRRN01000052.1, forward strand.
GAGTTTGTGCTCGGTATCATCAACTTGCGCGGCAAGGTTGTGACCGTAATCGATACGCGGCTGCGTTTTGGCATGCCGCAGCGCGAGGCCGCCAGCGACAGCCGCATCATCGTGATGGAGGTGGCCGAGAACGTCGCCGGGATCATGGTCGATGGGGTCAATGAGGTGGCCAACGTTCGCCAGGGTGAAATCGACACCGCTCCGAATGTCGGCAACGAGGAGTCTTCACGCTACATCTACGGCGTCGTCAGCCGCGAGGAGGGTCTGCTGATCCTGGTCGATGCCAACAAGCTTTTGACTGAAGAAGAGTTTCAGGAGATTAGTGGGGTCGAGTCGGGTCGTTAAGTAGGGGGATGCTGCGGCGTCTCTTCTCACGGTCCGCTGGCCTTGCCCATTGACACTGATCCGCGCGCGCCGGGTCTGCGGTGTCGCCGTTCACCCATTGCCGCCCGCTGCCTCGCGCTGCTGGCGCACCGAGGGTGGGCGCTCCGGCTGGATCTGTGCCGTCTTCACGCGGTTTCCCTGAGTCTGAACGATGGTCACCGGGTAGCCATCGATCAGCAGGCTCGTGCCCGGCTCCGGGATGTGCTCTAGGTGCTCCAGGATTAGGCCGTTGAGCGTCTTCGGTCCGGCGGTGCTCAGTTGCCAGCCGAGGACGCGGTTGAGTTCGCGGACGGTCGCGCTCCCTTCGGCCAGGTAGCTGCCATCTTCGGCGCGGGTGATGGAGCGGGTCAGGGTGCTCGGGTCCGTGGTGAACTCGCCGACGATCTCTTCAAGGATGTCCTCCAGCGCGGCCAGGCCGATGATCTCGCCGTACTCATCGACGACTAGGCCGACCCGCTCACGTTGATGCTGAAAGCGCAGCAGCTGGGTGTGCAGTCCGGTGCCCTCGGGGATGAAGAGTGGTTCGGAGAGGCGTGCCTCCAGATCGGCGATGCTGAAATGCTCACGGTTTAGATCGCCGACGATGCGCCGCAGATGGATAAAACCGAGAATGCGATCGATGCTGTGGCGATAGACGGGGAGGCGAGTGTACTGACTGCTCGCTAAGCGCTCCAGTGTATCGGCCCACGGATCCTCAAGGTCGATGCCGACGATCTCAGTGCGGGGGACCATGATGTCCTCCACCCGCGCTTGCTCAAGGTCGAGGATGCCGAGGAGCATGTGTTGGTGACGGCGCGGGATTAGGGCGCCGGCCTCGTTGACTACGGTCCGCAGCTCGTCGCGGCTCAAGTGGTCCTTGCTGGCATCTTCGACGCGGACGCGAATCAGCGCCAGCAGCGCGTTGGCGGCCGTGTTGATCCCCCAGACGAGCGGGTAGAGCAGCCGCAGCAGCGGCCATAGGACGTAGGCGGCGGGGAAGGCAAGCCGCTCGGGGTGGACCGCCGCTAGGGTCTTCGGGGCGACTTCGGCGAAGATCAAGATCACGAGGGTAAGCAGCCCGGCGGCAATGGCGATGGCGCCCTCACCGTGGATGCGCAGTGCAATGATCGTCGCTAGCGAAGAGGCGGCGATGTTAACGAAGTTGTTGCCGAGTAAGATGACGCCGAGCACCCGATCGGGCCGCTGCAGCAGCCGTTCAGCGATGCGCGCGCCGCGGCTGCCACCGCGCGCTAGATGGCGCATTCGGTAGCGGTTCAGCGACATCAGCGCAGTCTCTGAACCGGAGAAACAGCCGGAGAGTATGATCAGCCCTCCGAGGGTGATGAACAGCAGGCTTAGCGGGATCTCTTCCACCGTGTGCGCATACCCTCCTGCGCTAGACTCGCAACCGGCGAGCGATCTTGGGGATCTCGCGCAGCCACGCGAGGGTGGTGGCGTCGGGGTACTGCGGGCGGTCGCGCTCCCGGTCGACGATGCAGAGAAAGCCAAGCGGCTCCTGTTCGCTGGTGGCGTGCAGCTGATGGAGTGCGTGTGGCGCGATATAGATACAAGTAAACGGCTCGATGCGTTCGAGCCGCTGATCGAGGATTACCTCGCCGCAGCCGCGTAGAACGATGACGACGTGGGCGTGGGCGTGTTGCTCCAGGCTGGTGTAGCCGCCCGGCGCCAACTCGAAGTAGCGCGTCTCGAAGGCAGGCGCCTCCTCACCCGGGCGAACCCCGATCAGGGCTTGGCGGCGGGCGCCACTAAAGTGGCTGCCCTCCGCCTTATACGCCTCTTCCTCGACCCCCTGCCAGCGAAACTCCTTGCAGTGTAGGACCTTAGAACGCTCGGCAGGCGACGTGCCGGATGTCGCGGCCGTTGACAACGGCGCCGTGGTGTGATCACGCTGCATCTTGCCTCAGCCTCCGCCTCAGCCAGCGTATTCAGGCCGTTCGACGACGTCCTGAAAGCGGCGTGCTGCGGCGACGAGATCGCCCTGCGCATAAAGGCTGCCGCCGATTAGCAGGACGACATCGGGACCGTAGCGCTCCGCCCAGTACGGCGCACGTGCAGCATCCACCCCGCCGCCCGGTGTCGGCAGGGCAGGGCGAATCGCGCTCTCCCCGGCGGCAGCGGCGCCGAGAGGACGCCAGAGGCGATCGTTGATCCGATCGCAGAGGGCTTGATCGTAGGTCGGGAAGCGGCCCTCGGCGTTGGTGTAGACGACCATATCGGCCCCGAAGAGCCGAGTCATCTCGCCGAGCAGCAGCGCCGGATCGATGCCGTGCTCGGCGCCGGCGATCGCGCCGGCGAAGGCCGGGTGGGCCATTAGCGCCATATCGTAGTGCTCACGCGCCCATAGCAGGGTGTCGAGCCCGGTGATAAAGGGGCAGATAAGAACGGCCCGGCAGCCGGCCTCCTGGGCCGCATCGAGGCGCTCGGCTAAGGCGCCTTGCGGTGCGGTGACGTTGGGCAGGTAGAGTGAGTGGCCCCCGGTCTCGGCGTTGGCCTCATTGACGGCGCGCTGACAGGCCAGCAAGCGCTCGTGGAAGGGCGAAGTGGCCTGATTGCAGAGGCCGTGATCGTCCTTGATCAGGTCGATGCCACCGCGGGCGAAATCGGCACAGAAGCCGGCGAGAGTCGCGGTATCGAGCCCGAGCGGCTTGAGCGCAGTCGAGGTCATTGGCCGCCGGCCAATGCCAAGCAACTCGCGGACGCCATCGACGCCGTAACGTGGGCCGCCGAGGGTGCGCAGCAGATTCGGCGTCCACGTTACCTCGTCGAGGCGGATCCCGCTCTTGAGCGAGATGTTGCCGAAGAGGTTGTTGATCAGCTGGGTGGGTTCAAGACCGGTGATCGCTTCGGGAAAATCGAGAACCAGCCGGTAACGCCCCGCGCCACTGTCGAGCGGTTCTAAGCACTCGATCGTCGGCACGACCTGGTCGTAGACGTGCTCGGGGATACAGCGCGCCGGCAGTTCCGCGCTCTGCTCCAGGGCGATGCCGCGCGCCTTGTCTTCTGGGTCCTCATCGGGGCGGCAGGTGAGTTGATAGGTTACACGCAGTACGTCGGACAAGATCGTTCCTTCCTCTTGGTTGGATCTACTTGAGCGCACGCGGCGGCGCGCCATTGAGTTGAGCCGTCTGGGGCGGCCGCCGGTAGCCGGTCGGCAGCAGCCGGTCGTCGGCAGTCGCCAGTGGTTGATTGCTGCATGGTCGATCGGCGTATCGGTTTATCGTTTCGTTGACGCTTAGCAGAGCGATGCCGGGCGCAACAACTCGGCGGTCAGCGCGCGTTCGCCCCCCTCCTCGCGGGCACGGGTTACCGCGCTATCGGCGGCATCGATCAACTCCCCATAGCTGCGCGCGTGTTCGGGGTAAGCGGCGACTCCGGCAGAGACGCCGACCGGTCCAAAGGTCTGCCCGCGGCGATTAAAGCGCAATTCGCTGAGCTCCTCGCGCAGTGCCGCTGCCCGCTGATAGCCGCTCGCTAGGGCCGCATCGACGAGCAAGATACAGAAGCCGTAGTCGGTGATGCGGGCGCAGACATCCGAGCCACGAAACGAGCGATGGAGTACATCGGCCATCAGTTGCAGGATGCGGTCGGCGCACTCTGGGCTGTGTTCGCGAATGAAATCGCTGATCCGATCCGGTTCGATGCGGATCAGCGTTAGGTTTGACTGACAGCGCTGAGCCCGGTAGAGCTCGCGCGCCAAGGTATCTTCCAGGTAGCGGGCGTTGAATAGACCGGTCAGGGGGTCGCGGACGTTGCGCTGACGCACTCGCCGTTGCAGCACGAGCACTGCCAGGGTCGCGGCAGCGGCGCTGGCCAGCGCCTTGAGCAGGCGTTGTTCTAGCTCGGTGAGTTGTTCGCGATCGTCGACGCGCAACTCGCCGAGGCGCAACCCCTGGGCCACCAACTCGATCAGCAGTTGACCCTCAGCCGGCTCCGGCAGCAACTCGGCCCCCTCGGCCGGTTCGATACACTCGGCCGCTCCGTCGGACCAGCGGCTGATCAGGCGCCAGATCTCACGATCCGGGGAGAGTTTCCAGAACAACCCGGAACTCTGCGGCAGCATGCGTGCGATCGCGCTACAGAGCGCCTGCGCCACCTCGCGGTGGCTATGGCACTCAGCAAGAGCGGTCAGGTAGCGCTCCATCTCGCTGAGCGGTTCAGCAGGCGGTCGCATGGTCTCTTCGGCCATAATGCCGGTAGTCTCTGTCAGTGGCCCTGGAATCTCTACCTTAAACCAATATCCTGTATGGCAGCCAGTCAATTTGGAGGCATCATGACGCAAGCAACGACCGATTTGTGTGATCACTACGCCGCCGATGCGCAGCTGCAGTTGCGGGTCATTAACCCGATGTTTGCGAGTTTCGGCGGACGGCGCCGCTTCAGCGGTCCGGTGACAACCCTTAAGCTCTTCGAGGACAACGTCCGCGTTCGCGAAGTGCTCGGTGAGCCCAGTAACGGCGGCGTGCTGGTCGTCGACGGGGGAGGGTCGATGCGCTGTGCGCTGCTCGGTGATCAGCTCGCCAAGCTCGGCCGCCAGAACGGCTGGTCTGGGATTGTCGTCTACGGCTGCGTGCGCGATAGCGCAGAGCTGGCGAACATCGACTTCGGCGTGCAAGCGCTCAACGTCCACCCACTCAAAAGCCGCAAGAAGGGGCTTGGCGAACGTGATGTCTCGGTGACCTTCGGCGGGGCGACGATCCAGCCGGGCGAATGGCTCTATGCCGATGAGGACGGCATTATTGTGGTTCAGCAGGCCCTGCCGGAGCCGTGTGTAGGGGAGGGGACAACGTGAGTGGCGATGAAGAGCGTGTACGCCTCGATCGCTGGCTGTGGGCGGCGCGTTTTTTTAAGACCCGCCGACTTGCTGTTGAGGCGGTCCAAGGGGGTAAGGTCGACGTCGATGGCGCGCGCGCGAAGCCGAGCCGGGCGGTGCGACCGGGCGACCGGCTGACGATCACCAAGGGCGAGCAGCGTTTCGAGGTCATTGTGCACGGGGTCGCCGAGCAGCGCGGGCCGGCCAAGGTCGCCGAAACCCTCTACGAGGAGACGGCCGAGAGTCGGCAGCGGCGTCAGCAGCAGGCTGAGCAGCGGCGCGCCGCCGGAGCCGCCCTGCCGCGCCCGGAGCAGCGCCCGGATAAACGGCAGCGCCGCCACCTCTCAGCCTTTAAGCGGGGGGGCTGAGCGGCTGGCTGAGTGACTGGCTGAGCGGCTGCTGGAAGTGGCGCAGATAGTAGGCCGCCTTAAGCGACTGATCGACGACCCGGCGCACCGCCGAGATGCAATCGAGCGTGGCAACGAGCTGTCGAACCGGGAGCTGACCCTGTGCGCCGGCCTGCAGCAGGCGACTCTTGAGCGCCTGGTAGCTCTCTTCGAGCTCCTCAAGGGTCAGCTCCAGTGCCGTCTCATCCCACTGCTCGGGGTCTTGTCCGCTGGCCTGGACCCAGCCGGCGGCGCGGGCTAAAAGACGCTCGAAGTCGGCCGCGAGTTGCCGATCGGCGATCTGTGTCTGGCCGCTGCGCAGCAGTTCAGCGATGGTGCAGGCGCGTTCGGCCATATCTTGGTGGTACTGCGTCACCCGCAGCAGGTGTGGGAGGCTGGCGCTGATGCTGGCGTCGTGTTGGGCGCGTTCGATCTGGTGAGTGCGCTCGATCAGGGCGACGATCAGCCGTTCAAGGGTGGCGTGCTCACGCTCGAACCAGCTCTGCGGGACCGGGGCTTGTCCCCGGCGCCGTCCCGTGCCGGCTGGTGTCGTAGAGTCACCGCTGCTGATGGCGGCGCAGACCATCGCGCGGGCCATCGCACCACTGCGCTCCGCCTCACGGCGGGCGGCCTCCAGCGCCAGACTTGGGGTCGTAAGGACGTTGGCATCGAGGTAGTGCAGGGTGCCGCGATCGTCCTCGCCGCGGCGGAAACGCTGCTCAAGCCAGCGCACTAGGTGGCCCGTCAGCGGCCACAGGATTGCGACCCCGAGTAGTTTGCTCAGGGTGTGAAAGACCGCCAGGGCTGCCGCCGGTTGCCCACCGAGGCCGATCGCAGCGGCGCCTCCTTGGGCTACGCCGAGCAGCAACGGCAGGGCGAGGAAGGCCACGCTGCCGGCGACAACGTTAAAGAGGACGTGCGCGACCGCCGCGCGCTGGGCATTTGCGGTGGCACCGAGGGCGGCGAAGAGGGCCGTCGAAGTGGTGCCGACGTTTGCCCCGATGAGCATCGCGGCCGCCGCCGGCATCGAGATCAAGCCTCCGGCCGCGGCGGTCAGGGTGACCGCTAAGGCGGCTGAGGAGGACTGCGTGAGTGTGGTCAGAATGATGCCGGCGCCGACAAAGAGAATCAGGCCGGCGTGGCCGAGGGCGCTCACCGCGGCGAGCTGTTCGGGATCGCCGATGCCGGTGAAGGTCGCTTGCAAGATATCGAGCCCGAGGAAGAAGACGCCGAGTCCGGCGATGGCATCCCCGAGGGCTTGGCGCCGACCGACCTGGCCGAGGAGCCGCAGCGCGACACCGGCGCCGATTAAGGGCAGGGCGAGCGCTTGCAGATCGACGTTGACGCCGATTAGGGCGACGATCCAGCTCGTCAATGTGGTGCCGACGTTGGCCCCGTAGATGACCCCAAGCGATTGATAGAGGCTCAGCAGCCCGGCGTTGACGAAACCGATCGTGGCAAAGATCACCGCGCTTGAAGATTGCACGGCACAGGTGATCAGGACTCCGGAGAGGAGGCCGCGCAGGCGCGAGGCGGTCGAGGCGGCAAGGATCTCGCGCAGGGTTGGGCCGGCGGCAACGCGCAAGCCATCGCTCATCAGCCGCATCCCGAGCAGGAAGAGGCCGATGCCGCCGAGGAACGTCAGCACGATGGTGGGGTTGAGATCGGCAACGGTGATGCGGGCATCCCCCGATCGGTTGGGCGAAGGGTCGGCTCTACGTTGGGTTTGTTAGAATACCTGCCCATTTTAACAAAAGCGCACATCCATGTTCGACGACGTGCTCGCCATTGCTCGCAACACCGCTCGGTTGATGGTGCAGGGGTGGTGGCGCACGACCTTACCGACGGCCTTGTTGGTGCTGACCGCGATGCAGCTACCGGTGCCGGTCTACCAGATCACGGCTGAACACCTGCCCTTTGCGGCGCGTCTTGGTGTAGCGGCTTGGAGCGGGGCGATGGCGCTAGCAGCCGCCATGGCAGTGGCGACGTTGCTGGTCGCGCTGCAGTGCGGCCTGGGCTGGCGCGAGGTGCCGCGGGCGGTGCTGCGTCTGGTGCGCATCTGGTTGACGCAGTGCCTGTGGTTGGTCGCACCGGCGCTCCTGCTGAGTGGGGTCTTGGGGTTCGCGGTGGTCGCCGATCAGAGCCTGGCAGCGTGGGTTGATGGCTACGTGGCCGAGCGGCTCGCTGCGGGCTGGCAGCATTGGCTGCACTGGCAGCAACCACCGCACCTGGAGTTGGTAGCGGCGATTGCGTTGTACGGGTTGGCAGCGGCGATCGCTGCGAACTGGCTATGGCCGCCGCTGGCGCTGCTGCGCCTGGATGATCAAGTGGCGGCAACCCGCCGCCAGGCCCGGCGTATGTTGCAACGCATTCCACATTTGGAGTGGGTATTATTGGTCGGTATGGTGGCGGCGATTGTTGTAGCCCTGTGGGTTGCCCCTGCCGTTTGGGGCGTGCTGGTGATGCTGATCGCTTGGCCGGCGCTCGTGGTGGCGGCGCTGCAGCGCAGCCGCGATGCCTATTGGCGGGGCTTTTCACGCTAGTCGGTCACTGTGTGACCGGAACGCTTAAACAGGAACAGGTTAGGTCACTGAGTCGCTACGTCACTTAGTGACCGGGGGGCGCCGAATCTATGACTGGGGGCAGTCTATGAGCGAACAACAGCAGAACGATCCGCAAGCCGATGCGATTCGCTGGCACGCCGTCGGGCGCGATGAGGTCATCGAGCGTCTTGGGGCCGATCCTGAGAACGGGCTGCACAGCCACGAGATCGAACAGCGCCTCGAGCACTACGGGGCGAATCGTCTGCGCCCGCCTGAGCGCGAAGGACCACTCAAGCGCTTTCTCAAGCAGTTTCACAACGTCCTGATCTACATTCTGATCATTGCCGGTATCATCACCGGGCTACTCGGCCACTACCTCGACAGTGCGGTGATCTTCGCCGTGGTCGTGATCAACGCCGTGATCGGCCACGTGCAGGAGGGCAAGGCCGAAAAGGCGCTCGACGCCATCCGCGGGATGCTCTCACCGCGTGCCGTGGCCGTCCGTGATGGCGAGCGCATCACCGTCGATGCCGAGACGCTGGTCCCCGGCGATATCGTCTTGCTCGAGGCCGGCGACCGGGTGCCGGCCGATGTGCGCATCTTGCGCGGGCATAACCTGCGCGTCGATGAGGCGGTGCTCACCGGTGAGTCGGTGCCGGTTGAGAAGATCGACGAGCCGGTGGCGGCCGAGGCCGAGCTGGGGGATCGAAAATCGGTCGCCTTCTCTGGGACGCTGGTCGCCTACGGGCGTGGCCAGGGGGTCGTGGTGGCCACCGGTGATGCCACCGAGATCGGCAAGGTCAGCAGTATGTTGGCCGAGGTCCAGGAGATCACCACGCCGCTGTTGCGGCAGGTCGGACAGTTTGGGCGCTGGCTCTCGGTGGCGATCGTCATACTGGCCCTTGCCACCTTCCTGATCGGCTACTATCTGCAGGGCTACACCGCCATCGAGACCTTCCTCGCTGCGGTCGCCTTGGCGGTGGCGGCGATCCCCGAGGGCCTGCCGGCGATCATGACCATCACGCTCGCCATCGGTGTACAGCGCATGGCCGGGCGCAACGCCATCATCCGGCGCTTGCCGGCGGTCGAGACCCTTGGATCGGTGACGACGATCTGCTCCGATAAGACCGGCACCCTGACGCGCAACGAGATGACGGTGCGCAGCGTGGTGACGGCCGAGCGCGAGTACCACGTCAGTGGGGTCGGCTACATCCCCGATGGCGGCTTTCACCACCGTGACGAAGAGATCACACCGAGCCGCGACGACACCGTCTTAGCGCAGATGCTGCGTGGAGTGGCGCTGTGTAACGAGTCGGCGCTCTATGAGCGCGACGGCGAGTGGCGGCTGGAGGGCGATCCGACCGAAGGGGCGCTGATGGTCGCCGCGGTTAAGGGCGACTTCAACCGCAAGGAGTTGGAGCGCGCTATGCCGCGCATCGACGTCATCCCGTTCGAGTCGTCGTACAAGTTCATGGTGACCCTCCACCACGACCACGGCGGCAACGCGCTGCTGATCATGAAGGGGGCGCCGGAGCGGGTACTCGCCGCCTGTACGCGGCAGCGCACGGCGAACGGCGATCAACCGCTCGATCGCGACCGTTGGCAAGAGACGCTCGATGGCATCGCGGCGCGCGGGCAGCGGTTGCTGGCCGTGGCGGTTAAAGAGACGAACGTTGAGCATCGCGAACTGCTCTTTAGCGACGTCGATGAGGGCATGGTGCTGCTCGGCGTGATGGGGATCATCGACCCGCCGCGCGATGAGGCGATTACTGCTGTCGAGGAGTGCCACCAGGCCGGTATCGGCGTCAAGATGATCACCGGCGATCACGCCTTGACCGCCGCGGCGATCGGCGAGCAGTTGGGGATTCGCGGCAAGCCGTTGGTCGGTCACGAGATCGAGACCATGGACGAGGGCGAGCTGAAGCGCCGCTGCCTCGAGACCGACGTCTTTGCGCGCACCACGCCGATCCATAAGCTGCGTCTGGTCTCGGCGCTGCAAAGCCACGGCCAGGTCGTCGCTATGACCGGTGATGGCGTCAACGACGCCCCGGCGCTTAAGCGTGCTGACGTCGGCATCTCGATGGGCAATAAGGGGACCGAGGCGGCGAAGGAGGCCTCGGAGATGGTGCTCGCCGACGACAACTTCGCCTCGATCGCCCACGCCGTCGAGGAGGGGCGCACGGTCTACGACAATCTTAAAAAGGCGATCCTCTACCTGCTGCCGACCAACGGCGGGCAGGCCTTCACCATCGTTATCGCCATCCTCTTCGGCCTGACGCTGCCAGTGACTCCGGTGCAGGCGCTCTGGATCAACATGGTAACGGCGGTCACACTGGCCCTGGCGCTGGCCTTTGAGCCGCCCGAGCCGGGGCTGATGCAGCGGCGCCCGCGCGATCCGGTCAAACCGATCCTCTCCGGTTTCTTGATCTGGCGGGTGCTCTTTGTCTCGGTGCTGCTCGTCTTAGGCACCTTCGGTCACTACCTCTACATGATCAGTGCCGATGTCTCTGAGGAGCTTGCGCGTGCTGTGGCGATCAACACGCTGGTGATGGGGCAGGTCTTCTACCTCTTTAACGCCCGCTACATCCTCGAGCCGGTCTTTAATGTCCGCGGCCTCTTCGGCAGTCGCGCGGTGCTGATCGCCATCGCTGTGCTGGTGGTCCTACAGGGGCTCTTTACCTACGCCCCGCCGATGCAGGCGCTCTTTGGCACCGCCGCGCTCGATGCCGAGCAGTGGCTGCGGGTGTTGGCCTTCGGTGTGCTGCTCTTTTTCATCGTGGAGCTGGAGAAGACGGTACTGCGCCGTTACATCTCGCCCGACGACTGAGGGCGGGGCACCGCCGGCCGCGGTCTACGGCCTGCCCGTAGACCGTGGCCGGTAGCCGGGCAGAGAGCGACAGGAGTGACGAGGGTGTTGGCCGGGCGAAGGCGTGTCGAGATGCGCTGGTCGCAGCAGGGCGACCCGTGACAAAATGTCACGCCCTCGTTTTCCTGCCGTGAGCCGTCACGTAAGCGGTGACTTCGAGCCTTTTCGCGCCCTGTCTAACGTGAGCCGACGGCAGGGCGCGGATTTGTGTTTGCCACCAATTATGGTTACTCTTAAGTCGCAAGAGCACAACATGTAGTTTTCCGCTGGGTCGTTTGCACTCCGGGCGGTTCCCTCTGTGGGACTGCCCACGGGGCTGCTTTTGCCCGCATAACGGGATCGGCGACGAAGACGATGCGGTGTGTTGTTTGACCGAGCGATGGATGGTGAAGGGGTCATAGCATGAGTGGAGCTGCGAATACGCAATCGGGCAACAAGGCCAAGCAGAGCCAGCAGGAGAGACAGGCCAAGCAGGCTAAGCAGGGCCAAGTCAAGCAGGCGAGGTCGATCCAGGCGGCCCAAACGGCCCAAACGGCCCAGGAACAGCGCAGCGAGGCGCAGTGGTCGGCGGCCGATGTGCCGCTGCAGGGCGCATCGTTCGATATCTGGGATAAAAAATACCGGCTCAAGCGCAAGGGGGGCGAGCCGGTCGACGGCACCATCGATGAGACCTTCCAGCGCGTCGCGAGGACGCTGGCAGCGGTCGAAGAGGGCGAGACGAAGCAGGCGCACTGGTATGAGCGCTTCCTCTGGGCGCTGCGCCGCGGCGCTGTGCCGGCCGGCCGGATCATCTCTAACGCTGGGGCGTGGGATCACAAGCCGGCGACCTCGACGATCAACTGCACCGTCTCCGGCACGATCGAAGATTCGATGGACGGGATCCTAAAGCGCGTCCACGAGGCCGGCCTGACGCTCAAGGCCGGCTGCGGTATCGGCTACGAATTCAGCACGTTGCGGCCACGCGGCGCCTACGTCAGTGGCGCTGGGGCGTACACCTCCGGGCCGCTCTCCTTTATGGATATCTACGATCGGATGTGCTTTACCGTCTCCTCCGCCGGCGGGCGCCGCGGGGCGCAGATGGCGACCTTCGATATCGGCCACCCCGACGTAGCCGACTTTATCCGGGCGAAGCGCGAGGATGGTCGGCTGCGCCAGTTTAATCTCTCGCTGCTGATTACCGACGACTTCATGGAGGCCGTCGCCCGCGATGATGAGTGGCCGCTGGCCTTCCCGTTGACCGCCGATGAGGTCGCCGCTGAGGCGATCGACCTGACCGACCCGCAGCGGGTGCTATGGCGCGAGTGGCCGATCCACGGGCCGTATATTCGTGACGAGAGCGGGCGGGTCGGCTGCCGGATCTACGACCGGATCAAGGCCCGGAACTTATGGAACCTCATCATGAGCTCGACGTACGACTACGCCGAGCCGGGCTTCATCTTGGTCGATCGGGTCAATGAGCAGAACAACAACTGGTTCTGCGAAGAGATCCGAGCCACGAACCCGTGCGGCGAGCAACCGTTGCCGCCACACGGCGCCTGCCTGCTCGGCTCGGTGAACTTGACGATGTTCGTCCGCGACCCCTTTACCGAGCAGGCCCGGTTCGATTGGGAGGAGTTCCGCGAGGTCGTCGCCGTCTTTACCCGGATGCTCGATAACACGGTCGAGATCAACGGCCTGCCGCTGGCCGAGCAGCGCGCCGAGATCGAGCGTAAGCGTCGCCACGGCATGGGGTTTCTCGGCTTGGGTTCGACCATTACCATGCTGCGCATGCGCTACGGCGATGCCGCCTCAACGGCCTTCACCGAGCAAGTCGCGCTTGAGCTGGCGCTGAGTGGCTGGCGGACCGGGCTGGAGCTGGCGCGCGAGAAGGGGCCGGCGCCGATCATGGAGGAGCTCTACGAGATCACCCCCGAGCTGCTGCGCAAGCGCCCGGAGTTGGTCGACGATGGCTACGAGGCGGGCGAGCACATCCCGGCCCGACTGCTCTGGGCGCGCTACTCGCGCTACATGCAGAAGCTCGCCGAGGTCGATCCGCAGTTGGTCGATGAGTTGGCGACCGTCGGGGCGCGCTTTACCCACCACAGTTCGATCGCCCCGACCGGGACCATCTCGCTCTCACTGGCCAATAACGCCAGCAACGGCATCGAGCCGTCGTTTGCCCACCACTACGTGCGCAACCTGATTCGCGAAGGGCGCAAGACGAAGGAGTCGGTCGATGTCTTCTCTTTTGAGCTGCTCGCCTATCGGCACTTCGTCGACGAGGCGGCGCTGCCCGAGGGGGGCGAAGGGGGTGTTGGCGAGTTGCCCGACTACTTCGTCAGTGCCGAGGATGTCACCCCGCAACAGCACGTCGATATCCAGGCGGCGGCGCAGAAGTGGATCGATTCATCGATCTCCAAGACGGCCAACGTACCGACCGACTACCCCTACGAGGCGTTTAAGGATATCTATCGCTACGCCTACGAGCAGGGGTTGAAGGGGTGTACGACCTTCCGCTTCAATCCGGAGGTCTTTCAAGGGGTGCTGGTCAAGGAGAAGGACCTCTCCGCGACGACCTACCGCTTCCGGCTCGCCGATGGGAGCTTTATCGAGGCGCGTGGCGATGAGCAGATCGAGTACGATGGTGAGGTGCACACCGCAGCGAACCTCTACGAGGCCTTGAAAGAGGGCTACTACGGGCGTTTCTGACCCCACCGAAAAGCCACAGCCACAGCCACAGCCACAGCCACAGCAGTGAGTGAGCAGTTATGGCCACGAAAAAGATCGATCAACCGATCATCGACTACGAAGTGCTCCGCTCGCGCGCCGAGCCGGCCGCACCCACCGAGGCGAGCGCCGGCAATCAAGAGCCGGCGATCGAGCACATGCACGAGCAGCTCCAGCGCCCCGAGGCGCTGCAGGGGAGCACCTACAAGATCAAGACGCCGCTCTCCGAGCACGCCCTCTACGTCACGATCAACGACGTGATCCTCAATCCGGGTACGGCGCACGAGATGCGCCGCCCCTTCGAGATCTTCATCAACTCGAAGAATATGGATCACTTCCAGTGGATCGTCGCCTTAACGCGCATCATTTCGGCGGTCTTTCGTAAGGGCGGCGATTGCACCTTCTTAGTCGAAGAGCTGCGCTCGGTCTTCGATCCCCGCGGCGGCTACTTTAAGCGCGGCGGACGTTTTATGCCGTCGCTGGTTGCCGAGATCGGCGATGTCATCGAGACCCACCTGCGCGAGATCGGCATGTTGGAGCCGCAGCAGCTCGATGAGCATCAGCAGCGTTTCATCGCCGAAAAGCGTGCCGAGTTCGAAGGCGGTGGGCCGGCGGCCAATAACGGCGAGGGCGAACGTGGGGCGGCCTTCCCGGAGGGGGCGCTGCTCTGCCACAAGTGCCAAACCAAGGCTATGATCGAGATGGACGGCTGCCTGACGTGTCTGAACTGCGGCGAGTCGAAGTGCGGCTGATTGGTGCAAGCTCCATCCGATTGCCCCGAGTTTGGGGGTGCCGCGCTTGGGGCATGGTGCCGCTATTATTGCTCGGTGCCACCTTTGCGGTCGGTTGCGCGCCGCCGGCTCACGATGTCCGTCTGCGCCCCGCAGTCGAGGCCGCGGTCGAGGCCGGGGCTGATGCACCGGGTTTCGAGACGCAGCCCGAAGTCGCCCTGCGGGTCGTCGATCGGCGCGCCCACCATATCCTCGGCTATCGTCACCGCGAGCAGGGGGTGGCGCTCGGGACGGAGAACGATCTGGTTGCGGCTGTTCAAGAGGGGCTGCGTGGGGCGCTAGAGCAGCAAGGTGTAGAGGTGATTCCCTGGCACGGCGAGGCCGAACAGCGTTTAACCATTGGCATCAACGCCTTTGAGTATGAGCGCAGTGGTGGCTGGTTCAGTCACCGGGTCACGATTCAGAGCGATTGGGAGGTCCGTGGGGTCTTTAACGGCGAGCGTCTCGACACTGAAGTGATCGAAGAGCTTAGCGGATGGACGCCGTGGCGGCCGAGCAGACGCAGAGATGCGCGCATGGTCAACGAGCTGCTTGAGCGCGCGATTGATGCCGTGGCAAACCATCCGGAGTTGAGTCAGCGACTGCAGGAGAGTGAGCAGTGACGACCGAAGAGGGGAGAGGAGCAGAGGGGAAGAGTGGCGCGAAGAGCGGCGGTGGGTCAAAGCCCGATGCTCGCGAGATTCGCGAACGTTTGGTGTGGCGGGCGGCTGTAGTCATGCTGTTGGCGACGACCGGTTGGCTCTTCTACGTGGCCTTCGATGCCCAAGAGCGTGCCGAGGAGCTGACGGCAGAGCTTGAGCAGCTGCAAGCCGCGGTGGAGACGGCTGAAGAGGAAGGGGCAACTACGGTGACTGCACCCGGGCTCTCAGAGGCCGCTGCCGAGCGGTTCGCCGCCGCCGGGATCGAACAGACTCCGGAGGGGTACCTGCTCGCCCGCCTCGACGAGGAGGGCGCTTGGCTGAGTGAAGCGCTGGAACTCGAAGGGCCGGTGCGCGTGCGCAAGGCCGAGAGTCTCGTTCTCTCTGATCAGTGGCTCTATGCTCAGCTTGAGACTGAGCAGGGGGAGCAGTACGCCGCCTTGCTGAGCTATCGCTTGGCTGAGGATGGTCAGCTGACGTGGGAGGTCGTGGCACGCAGCGAAGCGGAGTAGACGACTCGCTCTTGTTGAAAACAATTCGCAACATCATTACGCTGTGCTGCCATCACCGACGGGTCACCACCGATTGACAGCCATAGCGGAGCGAGCGATCTATGAGCAGCGATGAGGCAAGTGCAGCGCCGCTGGATGTGGCGCACAGCGGTCTCCTGGAGCGACTGAGCGGCCTGTTCGATACCGGCGGGCCGGTGTTGATCGTCCTGGCCGTGCTCTCCGTGCTGACGGTGGCGCTGGTGCTGATCAAGCTGTGGCAGTTTGCCGCTGCGCGCCTCTACGATCGACGAACGCTGCCACTGGCTGTGGCGCAGTGGCGCCGTGCCGACTACGCCGGGGCGGTGCGGACGCTTGAGGCCTCGCGCCATCTTGGGGCCGAGGTGCTGGCGGCTGCGATGCGGGGGCGCATTGAGCACGGCAGCGGTGACGATCCACGGCTGCGCGAGGAGGTCACTCGGCTGGCGACGGGGCGCTTGGCGCAGCTGCGCAGCTACCTGCGCGGCCTTGAGGCGATCGGCATGCTCAGCCCGCTGCTCGGCCTGCTCGGGACCGTGTTGGGCATGATCGAGGCCTTCCGGCAACTCGAGGCGGCGGGCAGCCAAGTCGACCCGTCGCTGCTCTCGGGCGGGATTTGGGAGGCGCTGCTGACGACCGCCGCCGGCTTAGCGCTGGCGATCCCGGCGGTGGCCGCGCTCGCCTGGCTCGAGCGCGTCGTCGACGCCTTCCGACTGCGTTTGGAGGATGCTGTCACCCAGGTCTTTACGACGCCGCCGCCACCACCACAGGCGCAGCAGGAAACGGGCACGAGCGTCGGCGAGGGCGGCGCTTCTGGTAGCCGCGCCAGTGCGGCCAGCGCTGCAACCGCGACGACGGCCGCCGACCCCGTTGCGAGCCCAGCAGGCTCAAGCTCGGCAGCAAGCCCCGCTTCAAGCCCTACTTCAAGTCATGCAGCTTGAAGAGCCCCTGCGGCGGCGGCGCCGTTTGAGTTTGACACCGCTGATCGACGTCGTCTTTATCCTGCTGATCTTCTTCATGCTCGCTTCGACCTTCACCACTGAGCAGATCCTCACCGTCGAGGCGCCCGGTGAACGCGTCTCGGCGCCGAGCGAAGAGAGCCCGGCGCTGCTGCGGGTGCAGGTCGCGGGGAGTGGCTTTATCATCGACGAAACACCGCTCTCTGGTACCGAGGTGCGCGAACGTCTGGAGCGCTTTGCGGCCGAGGAGGACGAGCCCCGGCTGCAGATCGTTGCCCACGCCGATGCTCCGGTGCAGCCCATCGTGCAAGTGATCGACTGGAGTGCGGCGCTGGGGCTCGACGACGTCGCGCTGCTGCGGCAGGAGGCGCCGTGAAGCTGCCGCTGCCGCCCTCCCACAAAGATCCGGAAGAGCACATCCTGCCGCTGATCAACATCGTCTTCCTGTTGCTGATCTTCTTCATGGTGGCCGGGACGTTGACCGCACCGCCGCCCTTTAGCGTCGAATTACCGGCGAGCGAGCGAGGAGGAGAGGTCGCAACGGAACCGCTGCGGATTCACCTTGGGCGCTCCGGGGAGATCGCCCTGGAGGGGCGGGAAGAGGGGTTGACGGAGTTAGAGGAGGCGGTGGCGAAACTCCTTGAGGAGTCACCGGGGCGGCCAGTGCAGGTGCAGGCCGATCGTCAGGCCCGTGCCGACGCCCTGCTCGATCTCATGGATGCGCTGCGCGCTGCCGGGGTCGAGCGCATTGATCTGGTAACACAGCGGGAGGGGGCGCGGTGAGCGAAGGCGCGCTGCCTGGTGCGACGCTTCGGGGCTGGCACTGGCCAGTTGCCGTGACCTTGGCGCTCGGGGTTCACATCGGGGCTCTGGCGTGGTGGCCGCGTGAGTATACCGAGGAGAGGCCCGAAGAGGTCTACGCCCCGGAGGGGGTCGAGGTGGTGCTGGGGGGCGCACCGCGGCAGGAGGAGCCGGCCGAGGCGATGCAGAGAACGGAGGAGACGGAGGAGGAGCCCGAGCCGGAGCCCGAACCTGAGGCCGAGCCCGAGCCCGAGCCCGAGCCTGAACCGGAACCTGAGCCCGAACCTGAGCCCGAGCCTGAACCGGAACCCGAGCCGGAGCCCGAGCCCGAACC
>NZ_NRRN01000053.1 GCF_016583625.1 Halorhodospira abdelmalekii
AAGCCGCAAGCCGCAAGCCGCAAGCCGCAAGCCGCAAGCCGCAAGCCGCAAGCCGCAAGCCGCAAGCCGCAAGCAGGAGCATTGTACCGCGTATGTCCGAGCAGAGCGCATCCGCAGCACCGGCGACGATCCTCGCCATCGAAACCGCTACCGAGGGCTGCTCGGTTGCCCTTGAGACGCCAGAGGGACTCTTCGAGCACTGCGAAGAGGCCCCGCGCGCCCACGCCCAGCGCCTGCTGCCGATGCTCGATACGCTCTTGCATGAGGCCGGCGTCACCCGCTCGCAGATCGACGCCCTCGCCTACGGCTGCGGACCGGGCGGTTTCGTCGGCGTACGCCTAGCCACTTCGGTAGCACAGGGGCTGTGCACCGCTTGGCAGATCCCGGCCCTCGCCGTCTCGACGCTCGAGGGTTTAGCCAGCGGGGCGTGGCGCCGCACTGGTGCAGAGCGTGTCGTCGCCGCTCTCGATGCGCGCATGGGGCAAGTCTACTGGGGCGTCTTCGGGCACTCCGCTGCAGGTCTCATGCAGCCACTCGCCGGCGAACGCGTAAGCGACCCGGCGGCCTTGGTCGAGGCGACCGAGGCCCTGCCCGCTGGGGAGTGGTTCGCCGTCGGCCGCGGCTTTGCTGCCTACCCGGAGTTGACCCCCCTGCCGCAGCGACCGGCAGAGCCGGCTACAGAGCCGGCTACAGAACCGCCGGCCGACTCGGCCACTCAATTGCGCCGCCGCGATACCGAGGCGCTGCCTCAGGCCCGCGACCTACTCCCGCGGGCGCAGCAGCTGTGGTGCTCCAGCGCCGGCCTAGCCCCCCACGAGGCACTGCCGGTCTACTTACGCAGCGGAGTTTGAACGCCCGCTCCGCCCTAAGCGCTGCCGCGCCACGGGCGAGGCTTCCCACTTCTCACCGCAGTAGACGGCGCAACGCCTGCTCGGCCTCTTGCAGCTCGTCGGGCCTCGAACCCTTATGACGCCCGCGGCGCCAGATCGAGCGATCGACAACGCCTTCACGGGGGTGGATCTCCAGAACACGGCGATAGCGGGGCACCAGGCGTAGGGTGATGAAGGTCACCAATGTGATCAGCGCCATCGCAGCGAAGGCGAGAATGGCCGCTGCCGGCTCATCGGTCACGACAAAGGCGAGAAGCGGCAGCAAGAAGAAGAGCACGACAACGCCGAGGCAACCACTCAGGCAGCCGATGCCATCGCCCAAATCGGTTACATGCTGACGCCCCTCCTCCAGCCGCACCTCGGCGATCTCATCGACCTGATAGCTCCGCTGCGGGGTGTGAATCTGCGTCCCCTCGATCCGCAACTCTCGCGGTAGACCACCCTCTATGCCCATCTCGCTCTCCTCTTCTTCGCGATCGTCTTTACAGCTCCTTGACTGCCTTCAACGCCCCTCGACTAGCTCCTTCACTGCAGCCTTCACCGCCCTTAACCGTCGCCTTCACTGCCGCCCTTCGAGCATCGGCACAAAGCTCACCCCAGCGACACGCTGCTGTGTCAGACCCTCTGCGGTCCGGTCGATCACGATCAACGTCTGCGCCCCGGCGCCACCGACCGGCGCCACCAACCGTCCGCCGACGCCAAGCTGCTCAAGCAGTGCCGTCGGCACCTGATGCGGCGCCGCCGTCAGCATGATCCCAGCGTAGGGCGCGTACTCCGGCCACCCCTGATAACCATCGCCGTGACGGACCTGGACGTTGAAGAGTTGTGCGGCACGCAGCCGCTGGCGCGCCTGATGCACCAGGGCGCCGATGCGCTCAATGCTGTAGACCTGTGGCACCAGTTTCGCCAGGATCGCGGCCTGATAGCCGGAGCCGGTACCGATCTCCAGCACTCGCTCCGGCACTCCGTGCTCCAGCAGCAACTCCGACATGCGGGCGACGACCCACGGCTGCGAGATCGTTTGGCCGTGGCCGATCGGCAGCGGCGTATTGTCGTAGGCCCGACTCTCCAGAGCTTCGTCGACGAAGAGGTGGCGTGGGATCTCGCGCAAGGCATCGAGCACTCGTTCATCCCGGATGCCCTGCTCGATCAAGGCATTGATCAGGCGGTCGCGGGTGCGCCGTGAGGTCATGCCGATGCCCTCGCTAACACGCCCCTCCCAGGCGCTCACAGCGCCACCCCTTGCAACCAGCCGCGCACTTGGTCGAGGGCGTGGTAACGGGTCAAATCGACCTGAATGGGGGTGACCGAGACAAAGCCGTTGCGCACGGCGTAGAAGTCGGTCCCTGGGCCGGCGTCCTGCTCCGAGCCCGGCGGCCCGATCCAGTAGATCGGTCGGCCGCGCGGGTCGTGCTCTTTGATCATGGCCTCGGCGCGGTGACGACAGCCCAAGCGCGTCGCGTGCAAGCCTTGTAGCTCTGCCCACGGCAGATCGGGGACGTTGACATTGAGAATGGTATCGACCGGCAGCGGATCGTCCTGAATCTGCTCAAGCAGCTTGAGTGCGACCCGCGCGGCGGTATCGAAGTGGCGAAAAGCGTAGCCGCTATCGGCCCGCCCGGCCAGCGAGACGGCGACCGCCGGCAGGCCGAGGTAGCGCCCCTCCATGGCGGCAGCCACCGTGCCGCTATAGAGCACATCGTCGCCGAGATTGGCGCCGGCGTTGATCCCCGAAAAGACCATGTCGGGGTCCTCTTCGAGGAAACCGGTCAGGGCCAGGTGGACACAGTCGGTCGGCGTCCCCTGCACCCGGTAGCGGTCGGGCTCGACCTGCGCTACGCGGATCGGGTCTTCCAAGGTTAGGGAGTTACTCGCACCGCTGCGATCGCGCTCGGGGGCGATGACGGTGACCCGGGCAACCGTTCCGAGGCGCTCGGCCAGCGCCAGGATACCGGGGGCCTGATAGCCGTCGTCGTTGCTGATCAAGATATACATACCGCTCCTTTCAAAACCGCCCTAACCCTCCGCAGAACGCAGGCTACAACCGCAGACTACAGGTTGTAGGTCGCAGACCGCTAGCACTGCCGTCACCACCCGCCGTGGCATGGGTTCTGCTCTGCGCTGTCGGCCCATTATACTGGCTGGCACCGGGGTCAGCAGCACCGGGGTTGTGGCCATCGAATGGGGAGCGCTCATGGATAAGGCGAAGCAGCGCGGGCAAGCGACCCGATGTGGCGCCCCCGATACAGGGGATGAGCCCGCACGGCGGGGAGCCCCGCATGAGCGAGCACGCCATGAAGCGCCGAATGCGGCGGCAACCGATCCTGAGGCCGAGCTCTTTCGTGCCGCAGTGGTCGACGCCCGCCCACTTCCCAACGATCGCGCCGACACCCGCCGGCGCCGCCCGCCCCCGCGCCCGCTACAATTTGAGGCCGACGAGCAGCGCGTCCTTGATGAGTTGCTGGCGGAGCCCGCCGACCCGAGTCGCGTCGAGAGCGGCGATGAGCTCTCCTTCTGCCGACCCGGCGTCCAACGGCGCGTGATTCAGCGCTTACGGCGTGGCCACTACAGCCCCGAGGCCCACCTCGATCTGCACGGCCAGACACGGCGGCAGGCGCACGCCTCACTCAGCGGCTTTCTCAAAGCGGCGCAGCAGCGCGGCATCCGCTGCGTGCGCATCGTCCACGGCAAGGGGCGCGGCTCGCGCAGCGGTACTTCAGTGATCAAGAGCGCAGTCGACGGCTGGCTGCGCCGCCGCGATGAGATCCTCGCCTTCGCCTCGGCACCGCCGCGCGACGGCGGCACCGGTGCACTCTACGTGCTACTGCGCGCCCCCGCAAAGCGTCCCTGACCCCTCTGCCGAAGCGGCTTGATGCACCGGCACCGATTCGGTATCGAAGAGCTCAGCGATCAAGGTCGTCGCGTAGGCCCCCGGCGGCAACGCAAAACACAGCACTAAGCGATCGGTCGCCGGCCAGTGCCAACACAACTGCCGTGGCATCACCCGCAGGGCTCGGCGCTCGGCCCGCAGACCGCGCCGCTGCAGGGCTGCGACCATGTCGGCCTCCTCGGCCAGCACCGCCTGCTCGAGCGCGGCAACCCCGGCGGCCGGGGCGTCTGCCGGGTCGCTCTGCCCGGCCAACGGCCCGCTCGGATGCAGCTCGCCGCGGCGCAGTCGCCGCTCTAGCGCGGCATCCAGCTCGGCGACGGCGAAGTGGCTGCCGCGCCCATCGAGCATCGCCCGCTCGCCCGGCAGCAGCAGATCCCAGGTGCCGGCCACCACCCGGCGGGCCAGCACCCGATTGAAGAGCTCCGAACGGACCGCCGAGAGCAGCAGCCCGCGCAGGGTGCGATCGCGCACCGGCGCCCCGGCGAGCAGCCAGGCGCGCGCCTGCTCGAAGTTATCGCCGCTGCGACCGAAACGCTGCGGCCCGAAATAGTTCGGGATGCCGCGCTGGGCAATAGCGTAGAGTCGCCGCTCGACCGCCCGCCGCGGCGCATCCACGGCGCGTAGGGTCAGGGCGAAGCGATTGGCGCGCAGCGCGGCGTGACGCAGCTTGCGGGCGTTGCGCTCGATCGCCAGCAGCTCGACCCCCTCCGCCAGCGGACCGGGCGTCAGCGGCAGGTCCTGCCCCGGCAGCTGAAGACTCAGCCACTGTGTGGTCTCGGCGTGCCGATCCTTCAAGCCAGCGTAGGCGACCTGCCGCGACGGCACCCCGCAGCGCTCGGCGAGCAAACGAGCCACCGCCGGTGTCGTCCAGCCGCGCTTGCGCACTTGCAGAAGATAGTGCTCGCCGCTCCCCGAGGGCACAAAGCCAAGCTCCTCGACGACGCGAAAGTCCTCCGGCTCACTGCGCAGCTGCGCACGACCGAGGGTCGGACCGTAGGCGGTGATCATGAATGGGGGGTGCGGCTGCTCTCCATCAAGACCGCAGCGAGTGCTGCGATCCCTTCGCCACGGCCGGTAAAACCGAGCCCTTCACTGGTCGTCGCTTTGATATTGACGGCGCCGGGGGGCAGCCCCAGCGCCGCCGCCGTGGCCTCGCGCATGGCCGCGATATGGCCGGCCAGCTTCGGTGCTTGCGCGATCACCGTGGTATCGGCGTTGATCGGCCGCCAACCGGCCTCGGCGCTGAATTTGACCGCACTGGCCAACAGACCGCTGCTATCGGCAGCGCGCCAGCGCGGATCGTCGTCGGGGAAGTGGTAGCCGATATCACCGAGCCCGGCGGCACCGAGTACGGCATCGGTCAGGGCGTGGAGCAGTACATCACCGTCGGAGTGGGCCTTGAGCCCGCGCGTGTACGGAATCCACACCCCACCGAGGCGAAAGCCCTCGCCCTTGGCGGTAAACTGGTGAACATCAAAACCTTGACCGATGCGTATCACGGCGCTGTGGCCTCCGCTGCAGCGGCTTCGCGGGCCTGTAGGATCGCCGCCGCCAGGGCAAAATCCTCGGGCTGAGTAATCTTTAGATTGGCCGGATCGCCCGGCACGAGCAGTGGCTGCCCGCCCAGACGCTCAATCGCTTGCGCCTCGTCGGTGACCGTAACCCCCTCGCTGCAAGCCTGCTCAAGCGCTGTCCGCAGTCGCTGCCAGGGGAAAAGCTGCGGGGTCTGGGCTTGCCAGAGCCGATCTCGCGGCACCGTCTCGAGCACCTGTGCGATATCCGAAGGGAGGACGCCTGGAGGGGCCGCGCGCTTCAAGGTATCGGCCACCGGCTTAGCCAGCAGCGCGCCGTCGGGGTGCTGCATTCCCGTCGCGAGCAGTCGGGTCAACTCGGCCGTGCTCAGGCAAGGGCGGGCGGCGTCGTGCACCATCACCCAATCGGCGGGGTCAGCCAGCTCGGCCACCCGGTCTAAGGCCGAGCGCACCGAGTCTTGCCGCTCGGCGCCGCCGGCAACCCGATAAATCGGCTTCTCCGCGGCCAGCTGCAACCCCGCCCAATAGGGATCGTCAGCGGCAACGGCGACCACTGCCGCGGCCACGCTTGGGGGCTCAAGCAGCCGCTCCAGCACCCACTCGATGACCCGCCGCCCCAGCAGCGCCCGATACTGTTTCGGCTCACCGCCGCCCATCCGCCGCCCCACTCCGGCGGCAGGGACCACTGCCCAAACCCGCACCCGCAGCCCCTCCTTCAATCCTCTTCTTCGACGACCTGATAGAAGGTCTCGTCTTGACGAATCATACCGAGCTCGGCACGGGCGCGCTCCTCCAGCGCATCGACCCCCTCCTTAAGATCCTCGACCTCGGCTGCCAGGGCGTCGTTACGAGCCTCGGCCTGCTCGTTCTGCGCGCGCTGCTCGCGTTTGCTGGCATAGAGTTCGAGCACCACGGGGAGACTCCCCGGGCCCAACCACAACTGCACTTGCAACACCCCTAGCAGCACGGCCAAAGCTACCATCGCCCAACGCAATCTTGTCTCCTCGGGAGGACAGCCGCTACCGTGCGCCGTGCGCCATTACTGATTAACGGTGCACCATCAACGCCCTGTGCCCCAGATAGAGCGCCTTGCTGCCAAGCTGCTCCTCAATCCGCAGCAGCTGATTGTACTTCGCCACCCGGTCGGAGCGGCTCAGCGAGCCGGTCTTGATTTGGGTAGCCCGGGTGGCCACGGCGAGATCGGCGATCGTGACATCCTCGGTCTCGCCGGAGCGGTGGGAGATTACCGCCGTGTAACCGGCGCTATCGGCGATGCGAATCGCCTCCAGCGTCTCGCTGACGGTACCGATCTGATTGAGCTTGATGAGAATCGAGTTGGCCACCCCGCGGTCGATCCCCTCTTGCAGGATCTGCGGGTTGGTCACGAAGAGATCATCACCGACCAGCTGCACCCGCTGCCCGAGACGCTGCGTCAATAGCTTCCAGCCCTCCCAGTCGGACTCATCCATCCCGTCCTCGATCGAGACGATGGGGAAGCGCTCGACGAGCTGTGCCAAGTAATCAGTAAATCCGGCGGCATCGAAGTCGCGTCCTTCCGAGGCGAGACGATAGCGACCATCGGTGTAGAGCTCTGAGCTCGCCACATCGAGCGCAAGCACCACCTCGTCGCCCGCCTTATAGCCGGCCCGGTCGATCGCCTCCATCACCGCTTCGAGCGCTGCCTCGTTAGAGGGCAGATCGGGGGCAAAGCCGCCCTCATCGCCGACCGCGGTCGCCAGCCCGCGCGCACTGAGCACTTTCTTTAAGGCGTGGAAGATCTCGGTGCCGCAGCGCAGCGCCTCACTGAAGCGGTCAAAGCCGAGCGGTACGATCATGAACTCTTGGATATCGACACTGTTATCGGCGTGCTCACCGCCGTTGAGGATGTTCATCATCGGCACCGGCAGCGACGGCGTCACCCCCTCCTCAAGCAGATAGCGATAGAGCGGCTGGCCGCTGCTCAGTGCCGCCGCCCGCGCAATCGCCATGGAAGCGGCAAGAATGGCATTGGCACCGAGTTTGGCTTTGTTCGGGGTGCCGTCGAGCTCGATCAAGCGTTGATCAAGCGCCTGCTGCTCGCTCGCCTCCAGTCCGTGCAGGGCCTGATTGATCACTGTGCTGACGTGATCAGCGGCGCGGCAGACCCCTTTACCGCAGTAGCGTCCCTCGCCGTCGCGCAACTCGACCGCCTCACGGCTCCCGGTCGAGGCCCCGGAGGGCACCGCAGCGCGGGCAAAGCTGCCGTCGTCGAGCCAAACATCGGCCTCTACCGTCGGGTTGCCGCGCGAGTCGAGGATCTCGCGTCCGCTAATGCGCTCGATTTTCGCCATGCTGATTCACTCTCCTGTGAAGATCATTCACCGTGGGTTGAGATCATGCCCCAGCCGCTGCACCTGTACCCGCGCACCCCGCCGTCTCGATCAAGCCACGCCTCTTCACCAAGCGGTCGACCTCCAATAGGGTCTCAAGCAACGCCGGAAGCTGCCCCAGCGGCCAAGCGTTCGGCCCGTCGGAGAGGGCGCGCTCGGGCTGCGGGTGGGTCTCAATGAAGAGCCCGGCGACCCCGGCGGCGACTGCCGCCCGCGCCAACACCGGCACGAATTCGCGCTGACCGCCGGAGGCGTGGCCCTGGCCACCGGGCAGCTGCACGGAGTGGGTCGCATCGAAGACCACCGGAGCGCCGGTCTCGCGCATCACGGCCAGGGCACGCATATCCGATACCAGGTTGTTGTAGCCGAAGCTGACACCGCGCTCGCAGACCATGATACGGCGATTACCGACTGCATGCGCCTTGGCAACCACATGCTGCATATCCCAAGGGGCTAAGAACTGGCCCTTTTTGATGTTGACCGGCAGCCCGCAAGCGGCTACGGCACGGATAAAATTCGTCTGTCGACAGAGAAAGGCCGGCGTCTGTAGCACATCGACGACCGCTGCGACCTCATCAAGGGGGCTGTCCTCGTGAACATCGGTCAACACCGGCAGCCCGATCTCGTTGCGCACCCGCTCTAGGATGCGCAAGCCGGCCTCAAGCCCCGGCCCGCGATAGCTCTCGCCGGAGGAGCGGTTCGCCTTATCGAACGAAGACTTATAGATTAGCGGCAGCCCTAGCGCACCGCTGATTTCGCGCAACTTTGCCGCGCTCTCTAGAGCCAGCGTCTCCGACTCGATCACACACGGCCCGGCGATCAGAAAGAGCGGCCGGGCGAGGCCGACGCGGTAGCCACACAGATCGATCTCGTCCATCACCCCTCCCCTGCGCACCGTTAGCTCGTTGCCTGCGCACGTCCATCCGCGTCTTCATCACGACAGCCGCCTGCCGCCGGACCCGGGCCACCGCTCTCCTGAGCATCGCGCCGCACCATGGCCGCACGCACGAAGTGGGCAAAGAGTGGATGGCCATCGCGCGGGGTCGAGGTGAACTCGGGGTGAAACTGACAGCCGAGGAACCACGGATGCTCGGGGAGCTCAACGACCTCGACCAAACGCTCGTCTTGTGACCAACCCGAGATGCAGAGCCCGGCTTCCACCAGCGGCTGGCGGTAGTGATTGTTGAACTCGTAACGGTGGCGATGCCGCTCGACCACCACCTCCTTGCCATAGATCTGCTGCGCCAGCGAACCCGGCGCTAAGCGACACGGCTGACCGCCAAGACGCATCGTACCGCCCCGGTCGGCGTCCTCGTCGCGCTGCTCCAGCTCGCCCTGCTCAGTCATCCACTCGGTAATCAGGCCGATGACCGGGTGGTGGGGGTGGCGGACAAACTCGGTACTGTGTGCCCCGGCCAGCCCGGCGACGTGGCGGGCAAACTCAATCACCGCCACCTGCATCCCTAGACAGATCCCCAGATAGGGCACCCCCTGCTCGCGAGCGTAGCGCGCCGCTAAGATCTTGCCTTCAATGCCGCGCTCGCCAAAACCGCCCGGCACCAGGATGGCATCGGCCCCAGCAAGTGCCGCATCGCCGTCGCGCTCCAGCCCGTCAGAGTCGATATAACGGATATGGATGCGCTGCCGGGTCTGTGCCCCGGCGTGGCGCAGCGCCTCATTAAGCGACATATAGGCGTCGGTCAGATCGACATACTTTCCAACCATCGCCACCGTGACCTCACCGACCGGGTTCGCCATTGCCTCGACGACCCGCTGCCAGTCGGCCAAGCAGGCCGGCGGGAGCTCAAGCCCCCACTTCTCGGCGACGATGTGATCGAGCCCCTGCTCATGAAGCAGTTCGGGCAGTCGGTAGATATTATCGACATCGAGCGCGGCGATCACCGCCCGTGGCTCGACATTGGTAAAGAGGGCGATCTTCCGCCGCTCCTCCTCGGGGATCGGGCGCGAAGCCCGGCAGACCAAAACATCGGGCTGAATCCCGATCGAGCGCAACTCCTTTACGGAGTGCTGCGTCGGCTTCGTCTTCATCTCCCCGGCCGTGCCGACAAAGGGCACCAGCGTCAAGTGCATATAGAGGCAACGCTGCCGCCCCAGCTCGCTGCCCATCTGCCGGATCGCCTCCAGGAACGGCAGCGACTCAATATCGCCCACCGTACCCCCGATCTCGACCAGGGCCACGTCGTAGTCGTCTGCCCCCTCCTGAATACAGCGCTTGATCTCATCGGTGACGTGCGGGATGACCTGGACCGTACCACCAAGGTAGTCGCCGCGGCGCTCTTTGCGGATGACGTTCTCGTAGATGCGTCCCGTCGTAAAATTATTGGTGCGACTGACCGGGGTGCGGACGAAGCGCTCGTAGTGACCGAGGTCGAGATCGGTCTCGGCGCCATCTTCGGTGACGAAGACCTCTCCGTGCTGGAAGGGGCTCATCGTCCCCGGGTCGACATTGATGTAGGGGTCGAGCTTGATCAGCGTCACCCGCAGCCCGCGTGCCTGTAACACAGCAGCTAGGGAGGCGGCCGAGATCCCCTTACCCAAGGAGGAGACCACGCCGCCGGTAATGAATAGATAGCGTGTCATGGGAGTATTCTGGCAGGTCCGTAGCCGGGTCGCGAGCACGTTAACAAATGGCGCGCGCAACGGCAACGCGACAACCCAAGAAGCGCGAGAGAACCAACCGAACCACCAGCATTAGAAACTCTTTAAAAGCAGCTTGTTACCGCCCCAGAATCGCTCCAGAGCGCGCCACGACCGCCTTAGCGATGCGAGCCCTCCGCCAGCCGCTCGGCAATGTGCATCAACGCCACCCGGTCCTCGTCGCTGAGGCGCCGCCAGGTGAGCACGATGCGGAGTTCCTCTTCACGCAGCTCAAGCGGATCGCTCCGATAATCGGCTGCGGGCGGCTCGTTTGTCTCGCCAATCACGCACTGCGGATGCATCGGCCCCTCGCCGTATTCGAGCCACGCCTGACAGACGCCCAGCTCCCTAGCGACGTTCTGCATATTCTCCCGCGACGGCATCGCACTCGCATCAAGCCACTTGCGCACGGCCGGACCGGTAACGCCGAAACGGCGCCCCAGCCGACTCTGCTCACGGAGCGACAGACCACTCGCGCTAATCGCTTGAGCGAGCCGCTCGGCAAACGCTTGCCGTGCCCACTGCGGTTTGCGGTTCGATCCCATAACACTGTGAGGCTACGGCGGCACCGCAAAAAAAACAGTTACTCACTGCATAACCAAAAATTTAGGCCACCCCTCTTACATCCGCTCTCGGGTCCTTTACGGCCTGCCCGCCACCGTTCAGAACAGCCGCCACTCCTGACGCCGGCGCCCTCTTGCCACAGCTGTGCTGGAGGCGGAAACTGTAAAAGTCGATACGCATCGCGATGTAGAGCTCTGCCCATGCCTCAACCTCAGCCCCACCTGCGCACCCTGTCGCACTGCGGCCCGCTACGACGACCCCGGCGATCGCCGCGACGGCTGCGCCGCGGGCGCACCGGTCTGTTGTGGGCCGCGCTCCTCTGGGGCGGCATCGCCGGAGCCACGTTGACCGCTTGCGCCGACTCCGAGGAGGGCATTAGCGCCCCGCCCAGTAGCGCTGAAACGTGGCCGCAAGCCACCATAGCGGTCACCCTGAACCCGGCCGAGGGAATCTTGAAGGGCGCGCTAGAACTGGACTTGAAAGCGCCCGAGCCGATGACCCTGACACTCGGGCGCGGCTTCGAATTTCTCGATGTCTCGATCGACTCCGGCGCCATCGAACAACCCCACGCCCGTACAGTTGTCCTGCAGCCGGATGCGGCGACCACGGCCCAGCTGACTTGGCGCGGGACCCCGCTACCGCAAAACCGAGCGGCTGCATCCAGCGCCGGCGCCAACGTAGGCACCACGCGCGCCTTCCTCGATGAGCGCGGCGCCCTGCTCGATGTGGCAAGTGGCTGGTATCCGCGCCCAGCCCCGCGTCCCTTTGGCTACACCCTCTCCGTCACCCTGCCGGCAACGCTGCAGGCCGTTGCCGAAGGCGAACGGGCTCAGGAGCAGCGCCAGGGGCCGCTGCGCCAGCTTCGCTTCGACCATCCGCAACCGGCCGCCGGCATTATGCTCGTCGCTGGCCCCTGGCAGATGGCCAGCCGCGAGACCCAGTACGGCGAAGTGCAAACCTTCTTTCCAGAACACCTTCAGCACCTAAGCCCGCGCTACCTTGAGCAGACTGCTTACTTTTTTGATCACTACGCCGAAGAGATTGGCCCCCCGAGCCACCGCACCTACGCCGTGGTCGCCGCACCGCTGCCGGTCGGCCTGGCCTTTGCCGGCTTTACCTACATCGGCGAACAGGTCCTGCCGCTGCCCTTTATCCCCGAGACCTCGCTGGCTCACGAAGTCGCCCACAACTGGTGGGGACGCGGGGTCTATACGGATTGGAGCCAAGGCAACTGGAGCGAGGCGATTACGCAGTATATGGCCGACTACCGCCAAGCCGGCTACCGCGATGAACAGGAGCGCATGCGCAGCGACTGGCTCCACGATCAGGCCGCCCTGCCGGCGGCTCTCGACTACCCGCTCGCCGCCTTTCGCCATAAGCGCTCACGCATCGATGATATCGTCGGCTATCAGCGCGGCGCCTTCCTCTTCCATACCCTGCGTCGACAGTTCGGCGACGAACTCTTCCAAGAGGCCGTCCGCAGCTTTTACGCCGACCACCGCCATCGCTGGGCGAGTTGGCGCGACTGGGAACGCGCCTTTAGCGAGGCGGCAGTGACGACCGGGGAGGGAGAGCGCACCGAGAGCGAGATCGGCGCCGCCGAGACGAGCATCGCCACGCTCTTCGACTGGTTCTTGACCGCCACCGGCGCCCCCGAACTCCGCCTCGAACGCCCTCGCGCCTACTCCGCCTGCGACAACGAACCGGAGGCGGAAGCGTGCGCAGAGACGACAGTCGCCTATCGGCTCAAGGCCGACGTGGTTTGGGACGAGCGCGGCTACCCGGTTGAGGTGCCGCTTCGCGTGACCACTGCTGCTGCGACCGAGCACCACCGCATCGCCCTCGCACCGGGCGAGCACAAGAGCGTGCGCCTGGAACTGGCAAGCCGCCCGCGTGAGATCGCGCTTGATCCCGAGCAGCAGCTCTATCGGCGCTTGGTCGGCGGTGAGCGGGTGCCGACACTACGCCAGATCATGCTCGCCGAGCGTGTCTACCTCATCAGCGAGTGGCCGGAGCTCGCCGAGTCGCTGCGCCCGCTGCTCAGCGGCCCCCTGCAGGTGACCCAAGCCGATCAGTTCGATCGCCGCGATCCCTTTATCATCATCGCTCCTGACGCCACGTTAGCGGCGACCCTGGAGGAGCTGGAGACCTGTTCGCTGCAACGCAGCGCCCCGATGGCCCCAACCGAGGGCGGGAACGAGGTTGGCGCTGTGGCTTGGGCGAGCAGCGGCGCTGCCGGTCAGCCGGTGCTCGCCATCCAGGCCGCTGACGCCACCGCCGCCCGCACACTGTTGCAGCGCCTCGAGCACTACGGCCGGCACAGCTACGTTGTCCTTCCAGATGCGGCGGATCCCGAGCAGCGACCGCAGACGGGGCGCTTCGAGCCGACCGAGCGCCACCCCCTTCGCCAGCCGGTCGAGATCGCCGCCAGCGGCGATTCGGGCGACGACTCAGGCGACGATCCAGGCAACTGACTGTGGTACACTTACGCAGCAATCGCACCCTGCGCAACGTGGACAGCGACCTGAGCCCATGAGCAAGAACTTTCTCGATTTCGAGCAGCCCATCGCCGAGCTCGAGGCGAAGATCGAGGAGCTGCGTAACGTCGGCCAAGACAGCGACATCAACATCAACGAGGAGATCCAACGCCTTGAGGCCAAAAGCCGCTCGTTGACCGAGAAGATCTTCTCCTCGCTGACCGCCTGGCAGATCGTGCAGTTGGCCCGCCACCCTGAGCGACCGCACTTTTTCGATTACGTCGAGCAGCTCTTTACCGATTTTCAGGAGCTACACGGCGATCGCGCCTTTGCCGACGACGGCGCCATCGTCGGCGGTCTCGGTCGTTTCGAGGGCCGCCCGGTGATGATCATCGGTCAGCAGAAGGGCCGCGATACGCGCGAGAAGGTCCGCCGCAACTTCGGCATGCCGCGCCCGGAGGGCTACCGTAAGGCCCTGCGCCTAATGCAGATGGCCGAGCGCTTTGAACTGCCGATCATCACCTTCATCGACACCCCCGGCGCCTACCCTGGGGTCGGCGCCGAAGAGCGCGGTCAGAGCGAGGCGATCGCCCGCAACCTCGCTGTGATGGCGCAGCTGCGAGTACCGATTGTTTGCATCGTTGTCGGTGAGGGCGGCTCCGGTGGAGCGCTCGCAATCAGTGTCGGCAATCGCTTGATGATGCTGCGCTACTCGGTCTACTCGGTGATCTCTCCCGAGGGCTGCGCCTCGATCCTGTGGAAGAGCTCAGACCGTGCCGCTGAGGCCGCCGAGGCAATGCAGATGGTTGCTGATCGGCTCCACAACTTAGGCTTGGTCGATCGGGTGATTCCCGAGCCGCTCGGCGGCGCCCACCGCGACCACAGTGGTGTGGCCACGGCGATCCGCGAAGCACTGATCGAGGAGCTGGCCCAGCTGAGCGCGATGACCCCAGATGCACTCGTTGCCGAGCGCCAGCACCGTCTCGCGCAGATCGGCCAGCCGAAAGAGTAGCGATGCCGCGCCTCGAGCGCGTTGTTGCGCGGTTGGCTCAGCAGCTCCCCCAACAACTGTGCGAGCGGCTGGCTGCCCTAGCACCACGCGCACGCACTTACTGCGTCGGTTTCAGCGGCGGCCGCGACTCAAGCGTACTGCTACACGCTCTCGCTGCGGTACGCAGCGAGCTGCCGGCGCCACTGCGCGCCATCCACGTCGATCACTGCCTCCACCCAAACTCCGCGCAGTGGGCACGCTACTGTCAGGCGCGCTGCCGTGAGCTCGAGATTCCGCTGCGAATCTGCCCAATCAACGTCGCTCGCAACGCCCCTGATGGGCTCGAAGCCGCCGCCCGCGCTGCCCGCTACCACGCCTTCAGCGCCGAACTGGAGGCCGGCGATTGCCTGATCCTCGCCCACCACGCCGACGATCAAGCCGAGACATTCCTCCTCCGGGCGCTGCGCGGCGGCGGCCTGCAGACTCTCAGTGCCATCCCCGAGCGGCGTCCGCTCGGTCGCGCAGAGCTCGTTCGGCCGCTGCTCACCGCCTCTGGGGAGGCCCTACAAGCGTACGCTGAGCAAATGCAGCTGAACTGGATCGACGACCCAGCCAACGCCGATCTGGCTTTCGATCGGGTCTACCTCCGCACCACCCTCCTGCCACAGCTACAGCAGCGCTGGCCGCGCGCTGCGGAACGACTGACCGCCTGCGCCAACGCGCTCGCTAGCGATCGGCGACTGTTCAGTGCCTATCTCGATGGCGATCTGTGTAAGATCCGCCACCCCCACGGCCGCCCCCGCACCGACGCCTTACGGGCATTCTCGCTGCCCCATCGCGAGGCGCTGATTCGCCGCTGGCTGGAGTGCTCCGGCGTACGCCCGCCGCCGCAGCGGCACTTGCGCAACGGCCTGGAGGCGCTGCTGAACGCCGCTGGTGACGCCGCCCCCGAGCTGATCTGGCGCGATGCCACGCTGCGCCGTTTTCGCGGCGAGCTCTACCTGTTGCCTCCGAGCACCGCCAGTCACGCCGGCGAACTCAGAACAAAGCCAAAGGCAAAACCAAGGGCAAAAGCAGGGGCAAAAGCAGGGGCAAAAGCAGGGGCAAAACCAAGAACAATGCCTAGATCGACCGTCGATAGCGGGCCTGAAACTGAGCCCGAAACTGGGGGCAAAACCTGGACCTGGGATGCCATGACGCCCCTCACCCTCCCCGGCGGCGAGCTCTCGGCGACCCTCAGCCCGGATCCTGGGCTCGAGCCAGACCTACAAGGCGCCGTGCTCACCGTGCTTCTGGACCCGGGCCATCGGACCGAAGCCGCTCACAACCGCAAGGCACTAAAGCGCCTCTGGCAGCAGCTGGCCGTCCCGCCCTGGGAGCGCCGCGCTCGACCCGTCGTGTATTGGCAAAGACGGCCCATCGCGGTCGCCGGCTACGGCACCCTACCAGCGTACAGTGCCCGCCCAGGGCTGCGACTGCATTGGCTGCCCATCACCGGCGAAAAACAGGTACACTGCTCCAAATAGCGAGCCAATGAGTCGATTCTGTGACCGAATTTTTCGCTTCCCCCGGCGATTCGTGCACACTTCTAACTCCGCAGCTCGCGCGCACCCTCTTCGAGCAGGGCCCGCAAGCGGCCCTGTTGCTTGATGAGCGTGCGCGCGTCGTCGCCTGCAACCAGGCGGCGGCCGAGTTGCTGGGTTATAGTCAGCCGCAAGCACTCCTCGGTTACCATCCGGCGGAGCTTTCGCCTTCGCAACAGCCCGACGGCACGGCCTCGCGGGCTGCGGCCGAGCGGTTCGTCGCCGCCGCGCTGAGCGGCTCCCGGCAACGGATCGAGTGGGTCCAGCAACGCAACGACGGCACCCCTTTATGGACCGAGATCAGCCTCCAGCCACTCAACCGTTCAGGCCAGCGACTGTGCCACGTGCTGATCCATGACATCTCCAAGCGCAAAACCCTCGAACGTGAGCTGCAGCTAAGAGATCAGATATTGACCTCGACCCACGACGGCATCGTGATCACCGATACCGCAACCCGAATCGTGCGAGTGAATGAGGCGTTCGAGCGGATCACCGGCTACCATCAGCACGAGATCCGAGGCCACACCCCGCGGCTCCTTAAATCGGGACACCACGATGAGGCGTTCTACCAGTCGATGTGGCAAAGCATACAGGCACACGGCAGCTGGTCGGGCGAACTCTGGGATCGCAGCAAAAACGGCACCTTACAACCACAGTGGACGACGATCAGCCGGGTCACCGACGCCTACGGTACCATTACGCACTACATCGGCGTCTTTCGCGATCTCACCGAGCTGCGCCGCTCGCAGCAGCGGTTGCAACACCAGGCCTATCACGACACCTTAACAGGGCTGCCCAATCGCACCCTCTTTATGGACCGGCTCGCCCGGGCGCTTGACCGCAGCCGGGTCGCGCAGCACCAGCTCGCAGTTCTCTTTATCGATCTCGACCACTTCAAGGACATTAACGACAGTTTGGGCCACACGGCCGGAGACCGCATCTTGCGGCACGTCGCTCAGCGTCTACAAAGCTTGATCACACCCGCCGATACACTCGCCCGCCTAAGCGGTGATGAGTTTAGCCTCTGTATTGCTGAGATCCACTCCGCTCAAGAGGCGCTCACCCGCGCCGAGGCGATCCACGAACAACTCTCTCGCCCCTTCCAGTACCAAGGACAACTCTTCCCCTGCCACTGCAGCATCGGCATCAGCATCCACCCCGACAACGGCGGTAATGTCGAAGAACTGATGCGCAGCGCCGATTCCGCCTTACACAACGCCAAGGGGCTCAGCCGCAACACGACCTGTTTTTACGCCAGTGAATTGACTGAACGGGCGCAGCGCCGTCTGCACGTCGTTCAAGAGGTGCGCCACGGACTCGAGCGCGGCGAGTTTACCCCCTACTTTCAACGTCAGGTCGATTTGCGCAGCGGCGCAACGATCGGATTCGAGAGCTTAGCTCGCTGGCAGCACCCGACACGCGGCCTCCTAGCACCCGGTGAGTTCATCCCGGTCGCCGAGGAGATGGGGCTAATGAGCGCGCTCGATCAGACAATTCTCTTTCAGTGCTGTCTACAGGGGCGCAAATGGCTCGATGCCGGCCAATCATTCGGGCGTGTCGCGGTCAACCTCTCGGCGGTTGATCTGCAACAAGACACCTTTCACCGTGAGATCCTGCAGATCCTCGAACAGACCGGCCTACCCAGCCGCTGCCTGGAGTTGGAGCTCACCGAATCGGCCTTTATGGAGCTGCGCGCAGCG
Organism: Halorhodospira abdelmalekii; assembly: GCF_016583625.1. Lineage (GTDB taxonomy): Bacteria > Pseudomonadota > Gammaproteobacteria > Nitrococcales > Halorhodospiraceae > Halorhodospira > Halorhodospira abdelmalekii. The sequence goes on from NZ_NRRN01000053.1 coordinate 17,655, forward strand.
ACCTTGACCGGCCTCCGTCAACTGCGCGAGAGCGGCGTCAAGCTGACCATTGACGACTTCGGTACCGGCTACTCCTCGCTGCTCTACCTCAAGCGACTGCCGGTCGATCGTCTGAAGATCGATAAAGGCTTTATCTGGGATATGGAGGGCAGCCCAGAGACGCGCTCGATCGTTCAGACGATCATCGAACTGGCGCGGGTTTTGGGCCTGGAGACCGTCGCCGAAGGCGTCGAGACCGAAGCACAACGGGCGCAATTGCAAGCGCTCGGCTGCACCATCGGACAGGGTTTCCTGTGGGGGCGACCTGCGCCCGAACCGGAACTCGAGCTCAAGCCCGAGCCTAGCCCCACATAGCCCTACACCGCTCCGGAGCAGCCTCAAAACCGCTCCGGGCCGACCTCAAAATCGTACGGGAACAGCAAGGCTAACGGCGTAGTCCGGCGCGTCATCCGTCACTCCTACGGCGACAGAGAAGGCAATCAGCGTTCGGCGCCCAACGATCGACGAGGCCCCTAGGGCCAGCACACCGCTGACTTGATCGGTACCATCCACTGAACGGCCATCGATCTCTGCTCTGGAAGAGAAGCGTTGGATCAAGGAGGCGCTGAGCGACGTATCGGGACTGGCGGCAAGAGAGGTCCCGAGGGACAACGCCCAAGCATCACCAGGCTTCACCTCGCCTTCCTCAAAGGTGTACTCATAGGCCCCAGTCGCGGTGAAGACGAGTGGATCTTGGCGTTTGAGGGCGCTCAACGAGACGCGCAGCTGGTCGAAGCCCAACCCCATGGAGACATCGCCATCCATCTGATCGCCAGTGTCTGTATCCCAGACGATCCGCGCCACCAGGTCGGGGCGCGCGCCGCGCTCGCGTGCGAGGGTCTTGGCAAGGCCGATCTTGACATCGCCGACGGAGCTGCCCGTTTCACTCGTCTCATCGAAGCCGCTAGGACCGTTCCTAAAACCATAGAAAACCATTCCTACGGACGTAAGCCGAACAGTGCTGCTTACGATTAGCGGGTTGGAATCGCGCCAACCGCCGGCGAATGGATCGCCGCTCGCGCCGTGCCCGGAGGGG
>NZ_NRRN01000054.1 GCF_016583625.1 Halorhodospira abdelmalekii
AATCGACCTTAGGCGTTCGCAGCCCCCGCCAGAAGGAAGGGCCCCCCCGAAAGAACGGAGAATCCCCTGTAGAATAAGAGGAAGAGACCGTGAAGCCGCTACGAAAGGCGACACGGACGCTCTCTGCTACCTCTCCCCTAGAACCGCTCCTGCGGCGGCACCGTCTCGTGATCCGGCTGATCAGCCCCTTCCTTCTCTGGCGGCATCAGATCCTGCTTGCTGACCCCCAACGCCAGCGAGGTTGCGCTGGAGATAAAGATCGAGGAGTAAGAACCAACGATTACACCGATCAGGAGCGCAACGGCAAAGCCGCGGATGATCTCACCACCGAGGAAGATCAATGCACAGACCACTAACAGGGTGGTAAACGAGGTCACCAGAGTGCGTGACAGCGTCTGGTTGACCGAGAGGTTCATGATGTACTCAGTCGTTCCTTTACGCACCTTGAGGAAGTTCTCGCGGATGCGGTCGGAGACCACGATGCTGTCGTTAAGCGAGTAACCGATTGTCGCCAGCACTGCCGCCAAGACCGTCAGGTCGAAGGTCATGCGGGTAAGCGAAAAGAACCCAAGGATGAGCACGATATCGTGCAACAGGGCGGCGACCGCACCGACTGCAAAGCGGTACTCGAAGCGGAAAGCGACGTAGACCAGAACTCCAGCCAAAGCCAGCAACAAAGCCAGTAGCCCCTGTGTCGTCAACTCCTCGCCGATCTGCGGACCGACAAACTCGACCCGCCGCAGCTCGACCCCTTCGTGCGCCTGCGTCAGCTTCGCGAAGACCTCCTGCGAGATCTGCGCCTGCTCAACCCCCTCCAGCGGGGCGACTCGGATCAAGATCTCGCGCGATGAACCGAAGTGCAGCACCTGTGCATCAGCGTAGCGCGAGTCGGCGAGGGCCGCCTCGACCTCGGAGACCTCGACCGGCTCTTCGTAACCGACCTCGACCAGCGTTCCCCCGGTAAAGTCGATCCCGAGGTTGAGCCCCTGCCAGGCCAGCGAACCGAGGGAGAGCAGCAAGAGCGCTGCCGAGAGCACAAAACCGAGGCGCCGCCGCCCTAGGAAGTCAATTTTCGGGTCTTCTTTAAAGATCTCCATAGCTAGATCTTGATCTCCGAGACCTTACGCCCACCATAGATTAGATTGATGATGGCGCGCGTGCCCACAATGGCGGTGAACATCGAAGTCGCCAGCCCGATCGCCAGCGTCACGGCAAAGCCCTGTACTGGGCCGGTACCGAATATAAAAAGCACCAGCGCTGCAATCAGCGTCGTGATGTTGGCGTCGGCGATGGTCGAAAGCGCCTTCGAGTAGCCGCTGTCGATCGCCGTCTGAATCGGTGTTCCGGCCTTGAGCTCTTCGCGTATCCTCTGGAATATCAACACATTGGCATCAACCGCCATACCGACCGTGAGGACGATACCGGCAATCCCCGGCAAGGTCAGCGTCGCCTGCAGCATCGAGAGGACAGCAATGATGATGATCAGATTGGTCAGCAGCGCTAAGTTAGCGACCCAACCGAAGACGCGGTAGTAGAAAGCCATGAAGGCGACGACCAACAAGAAGCCGAAGACAACCGCCATGAAACCGCGCTCGACGTTCTCGGCACCGAGGCTCGGGCCGATAGTCCGCTCTTCGACAATGTCGATCGGCGCCGCTAAGGCACCAGCGCGCAACAGCAGGGCCAACGTACCGGCCTCCTCGGTCGACTCTAACCCGGTGATCCGGAAGCGCCCACCGAGCGTCTCGCGAATCCGCGCCACACTGATGACTTCGGCAACCTCGCGCGAGACCCGCTGCGGCTCACCGTCAACCAACTCGGTTTCGGTGATCCGCTCGATAAAGAGCACACCCATGTGATCGCCGACCCGCTCGCGCGTCGCCCGACTCATGATGCGCCCGCCGGTCCCGGAGAGTCGCACATTGACCTCGGGGGCCTGGGTCTGTTGATCGAAGCCGGAGGAGGCATCAATGATCCGATCACCGCCGACGATCACACTGCGCTCAAGCAGCACGTAATCGTAGCGCCCCTCCCCGCGCATCGGAAAGAGTTGTGAGCCAGCCGGCACGGCTTCCGGATCGTCGGGATCGCCCGAGAAAGGGAAATCGCTGTGATCGACGAAGCGAAACTCCAGCGTTGCGGTCGCTCCAAGGATCTCTTTAGCTTGCGCCGGATCTTGCACACCGGGTAGCTGCACAACGATGCGATCGGAGCCTTGACGCTGCACCACCGGCTCCGCCACCCCAAGCTCATCGACCCGGTTGCGCAGCGTTGTGATGTTCTGCTGCACCGCCAGGCTGCGCATCTCCTGGACATCGTCCTCGTCGAGGGTGATTAGCAGACTGTAGGTCTGCTCAGCCTCGTCCTCCTCGTACTCGATGACGATCCCCTCGACGTGCCGAGCAATCAGCGCCTCGGCACGCTCGCGCAGCGCCTCACTGGTAAAGAGCGCGCGCACCCGCTGCCCCTCCTCGAGCTCAAGGCTGGCGTAGCGGATGCGTTCTTCCCGCAGTAAGGTGCGGATGTCATTCTGATAGCCCTCCAGGACATCCTCGATCATGGCATCAAGATCGACCTGGAGCAGGAAGTGGACCCCGCCACGCAGATCGAGCCCGAGGAACATCGGCTCAGCGCCGAGCGCGCGCAGCCACTGCGGCGCCGCTGGGACGAGCGTCATCGCAACGCTGTAGTCGCGCCCGAGTTTGCCGGCGACCAGATCCGAGGCACGCATTTGCGTCTCGGTCGAGCGATAGCGCAACACCCAACGCTCATCGAGAACTTCGGCGACCTCGGGACGCACCCCGCGCTCCTCAAGAAAGGCCAGGACCTCATCCTGCACCTCCTGCGCGGGCACCTCGCCCTCCTGCGTTGTCACGACGACTGCAGGATCCTCGCCAAAGAGGTTCGGCAGTGCGAAGAGGATCCCGGTCAGCAAAACGACCAGGAGGAGCACATACTTCCAGAGCGGATAGCGGTTCAAGAGCTACTTGCCCTTCTTTTGTTCCTGTTCTTTGATCGTGCCCTTCGGCATGACGCTCGTCACGGCGTGCTTCTGGATCTGTACCTGCACGCCGTTGCCGACCTCGATGGTCGCAAAGTTCTCACCGACCTGCGCGATGCGCCCGAGCAACCCCCCGTTGGTCACCACCTCGTCGCCCTTGGCGAGCTCTTCGACCATCTGGCGATGCTCTTTAGCTCGCTTAGTCTGCGGGCGAATCAGCAGAAAGTAAAACAGGGCGATCATACCGACGAGCAACAGGATGCTGAACCAGATATCGCCCTGTTGCGCCTCTTGTTGTGCCCACGCGTTGGAAATCAGGAAATCCATAACACCTTACTCCGTCGTCGTAGATAGTGCTGCGACAGCCCGCGCTGTCTCCTGCCTGCTCAGGCGTTTTTACCACCGCTCTGTGTCGTCGTCTCCTCGACACCGCTGCGCGCCTCTGCCAGCGTTCCCTCGGACAGCACCTCGCCGATCATATCGCGCTTGATGGTCCACTCGACGCCCTCACTGACCTCGACGCGCACAAACTGTTCACCGAGCTGCTTAATACGGCCCAGCTCGCCCCCGCCGGTCATGACCTCATCGCCAACCTGCAGGTTCTCGACCATCTCTTGGTGCTGCTTCATGCGCTTGCGCTGCGGCCGGATCAGCAGAAAGTAGAAGATCGCCACTAGCAGAACGGTAAAGACTAAAAAGAAGACCAGATCCCCAGTACCCGGAGAGTCCTGCTGGGCATAGGCCGGTGCGATCACGAAATCGAGCAACATCGGTCCGCTCCCTACTGTTGAGTGCACTGGGCCAGGCCCCACACAGGCCACCCTGACCACGTAAAAGCGCCATTATGTCATAGTGCGGGGGTCTTTTGCTCGCGTGCCGCATAGAAATCGTCAACAAAACCTGCCAGACGTCCCCGCTCGATCGCCTCACGCAGCTCGGCCATCAGCCGCTGGTAGTAACGCAAGTTGTGCAGAGTGGCCAAACGTGCCCCTAACATCTCGTTGCAGCGCTGTAGATGGCTCAGGTAGGCGCGTGAGTAGTTGCGGCATGTATAGCAATCGCACGCCGGATCGATCGGCGCTGTATCGGTGCGGTACCGCCGATTGCGCAGCCGCACCAACCCCTCTGAGGTAAAGAGAAAGCCGTTGCGGGCATTGCGCGTCGGCATGACGCAGTCAAACAGATCGATCCCTCGGCGGACACACTCGACGAGATCTTCGGGTTTACCCACCCCCATCAGATACCGCGGCTGCATTTGCGGCAGCTGCGGCTCAAGCGCCTCCAATACGGCGTCACGCTCAGCGGCCGGCTCACCGACCGACACCCCACCGACAGCGTAACCATCAAAACCGATCGCCAACAGCCCCGCTAGCGAGGCTCGGCGCAGCTGGGGGTAGACGCCACCCTGCACGATCCCGAAGAGTGCTGCCGGATGCTCGCCGTGCGCCCGTCGACTGCGCTCAGCCCAGCGCAGCGACAGCTCCATTGAGCGGCGCACCGCATCGCTTTCGCTCGGGTAGGCCGGACACTCGTCGAAGATCATGACGATATCGGCGCCGAGGGCGTGCTGCACCGCAATCGACTCCTCCGGCCCCATAAAGACGCGCGCACCGTCGACCGGCGAACGAAACTCCACGCCGGCCTCATGGACCTTACGCAGCGCCCCGAGGCTGTAGACTTGAAAGCCTCCGGAGTCGGTCAAGATCGGCCCCGACCAACCCATGAAGTCGTGCAAATCGCCGTGTAGTTTGATCACCTCGGTACCGGGCCGCAGCCACAAATGAAAGGTGTTCGCTAAGACCACCTCGGCACCGGTCTCGCGCAGTTCTTCGGGGGTCACCCCCTTAACCGTCCCGTAGGTACCGACCGGCATGAAAGCTGGTGTCTCCACCGACCCCCGCGGCAGCAACAAACGACCACGCCGTGCCGCACCCGCGGTTGCCAGCAACTCATAACGCATCATTTTGCATCCAACCAAGTCACTGTGCCCTGCGCCAGGTCGTACTTTGCACCGACGATCGACAACCCAGCGCTCTGCTGCGCCTCTGCCAGCCATGCCGACTGCTCGATAAGCTCACGACACGTCCAGTGCACATTCGCCACGACCGCCTGCTCAACCAGCCTCTCAGCGTCAGCCTGATCGCCGCTGCTGGCCTCACCCTCCTCACCAGCCACTGTGCAACCACAAGCTTTCGCGGCACGCTGAGTGGTTGCCGGCTGAGTCAGCAACGGCGCGAGCGCCGGCCGCAACGCGTCGACGATGCTGCACAGCCCCGCAGTCGGCGGCTGAGCGTGCTCGCGCAATGCGGCCAAGGCGGCTCCGACGGCACCACAGCGGGCGTGCCCCAAGACCACGATCAAGCGGACACCGAGCTCGTGTACCGCGTACTCCAGGCTGCCAATCTGCGTAGTTCCGGCAAAGTTGCCCGCGACCCGGACAATGAAGAGATCGCCGATCCCCTGATCGAAGATCTCCTCGGCGGGAACGCGCGAATCGGCACAGCTGAGAATCGCTGCAAACGGGCGCTGAGCGACCACGACCTCGGCGCGGCGAGCCGGCGTCAGTCGCTGCTGCAGGCGCATCTCACCCGCGACGAACCGTTGATTGCCGGCCTGCAAGCGCGCCAGTGCCGTAGCCGCGGGGGTCGGGTCGAAAGAGGCCGTCACGCTATCACTCTCCTGTTCACGGTTGTGCTCATCGGGTAGGGACTGCAGTTAGGGGCTGCCGCATCTGAGTTGGCGACTGCCGTATCTAAGTCCGGGCCATCGTTGCATGGCAGGCTTCCAGGGGACGCTGCAAATCCGTCCCTGGAAGCTCCCACTCGCCATCCATGGCGAGTGAGACCCCTGGAGGCAGCCATTGCAACGTCGACCCGCTGCGGCAACTGAGTCTCGGTACGCTTCGAAGGTGGACGCAACGATAATCACCCTCTCATCAGTTGTTCCCGGTTAAGCCCTCTCCTGGTGAATGTCTGGCACCCTCTAGGGTCACCACCCAGAGTTGCGCAAGCATCACCCGGACATCGCCGAGACCCTTCCCAGAATCATACAGGGGCTGGCAAGGGCTGGTATCCCAAGCCTTAACCGTTCAAAATGTGCAGGCAAAGGGGCCGAGGCAATCGAAGCGATCGAACAGCGGTTACGCTGGGCTCGGCCGGGAGCGTAGCACATACTGGGGGAGGGGGGTGCGCCACCCGCGCGTGAGATGCAGGGCTGGCAGACCGCCACGAGCGAGGAGCTGTGTAGCCTTTGAGCCGAGCATATCCAGGTCTGCTAGAGCAAGCGCTCGCCAGCGATATTACGGCCCTGTTGGTGCTAGACGCGGATGGCGACTTGGTCTACGCCAACACGCTCGCCTGCCGCCTACTGGATCTGCCGATCCAGGGGAGTGCGTCTGATGGTTCGATCGACTGCCCCCTGGCGACCGATCAACTCCCCTCTGAGCTCAGCTCCTTTCGCTGGCTGGCGCAGACAGCCACGCCGCTGCGGGACGTCCGGTTGACTTTACAGCGCGCGAACGGCGAGCAGCGTGTGCTCTCGGTCAACGCCGCACCGCTGCACGCACAACCCCATTCACAACGGTGTATCGCCCTAGCCGTCCACGATTTCACCGAGCAGTATCACTACTATGAAGAGACGCTGCGCGAGCATCAGCAGCGGCTGAAGCTCGCCACCGAGTCGGCCGGACTGGGCATCTGGGAGCGCGATCTGGCAACCGACACCTTCCACTGGGACGATCGCATGCTCGATATCTACGGCCTACCGCCGTCGTCGCCCCCACGCAACTACGCCGAGTGGCGAGTACGAGTTGAGCCTGCGGACTTGCCCGCCGTGGAGCGCGCCTTCAGCCATGCGCGCGTGACTCACTCGCGCTGGGAGATCGAGTTTCGAATTCGCCGTCCGGATGGCGAGATCCGGCATCTGCGCGGTTTCGGGCAGTACATCTACAACCGCCACGGCCACGCCGTCCGGATCGTCGGCATCAACGAAGATATCACCGTGCGTAAGCAGGTCGAGAGCGAACTGGCGCTGAGCAAATCGCGACTTGAAGAGGCGCAGCGCATTGCGCGCCTCGGGCACTGGGTCGTCTACCCGCACGATAGCCTGGCTGGCGGCCAGCTCTGGTGGTCACCAGTGATCTACGAGATCTTCGGCCGTAACCCGCGTCACTACGCCCCGAGCTTGCGCCGTTTTCTTGAGGCCGTACACCCCGAAGACCGCCCCTTCGTGCGTGAAGATGTCATCAAGCGCCTCCCGGAGTATCAGCACCACCAGATCGAATATCGCATCGTGCGCCCAAACGGCGCGGTGCGTTGGGTGCGTACCATCACCCGTACCGAGCGCGATGCCAACGCCGGTACTTGGCGGATCATCGGCACGCTGCAGGACATCACTGAGCAAAAAGAGCTCCAGCAGGAGCTCGAGTACCGCGCCTCGCACGACCCGTTGACGGATCTATTCAACCGCGCCAAGCTGCAACAACACCTGCGTGCAGCCAATGCCGCTTACAATCGCCACGGCACCCTCTTCGCTGTCGTGATTATCGACATCGATCACTTTAAGAGCATCAACGACCGTTGGGGACACGCTGCCGGCGATGCGGTGCTTTGGGAGATCGGCCGACGCATGTCAGCGGAGTTGCGCGAGACCGACGTTCTGGGCCGCTGGGGCGGTGAGGAGTTTCTGATTCTGGCAACCCATACCGATGAGGCGGGGACCGCCCTGCTCGCCGAACGCATCCGGGAGGCCATCAGCGCTACCGCCGTGCAAGGCATTGGTACGATTACGGCGAGTTTCGGTGTCGCCGCCATTGAGCCGGGTCTCTCGCTCGAGAGTCTGGAGAACCGCGCCGATCAGGCGATGTACGCAGCCAAGAAGGGAGGGCGCAACCTCGTTGTGCGCTATTCAGAACTAACCGTATGAGCTCCAATCTCTCTTCTCCACCCCCCCGCCGGGATGAGGACCTGCAAGAGCCGCCGCTGCAACTGTGCGAACGTATCGCCGAGCGCATGGACGGTTTTCTCTACCGCTGCCAGGCCGATCAAGGCTTAACGATGCGCGTCTTGCTCGGTGCGGTCGCTGCAACCACCGGCTTCTCCCGCAACGCTCTGCTTGATAGCCGACAAGTAGCCTACGCCCAGCTGATTCATCCAGACGACCGCCCCCGTGTACGCGGGGCTCGCGTGCGCGCGGTCACCGCCGAGGAAGAGTGGAGCATCGACTACCGGCTCTGCCACCCCGATGGCAGCATCCACTGGGTCAATGACCGCGGCGCAGCCATTCTGAACCCGCAGGGTGCCCCCCTCTACTTTGAGGGGGCGGTGGTCGATATCTCGGCCCGCAAACGCGCCGAGCACGCCCTGGAGCGCACCTCACTGGCGCTGCGCGAGCGCTTCAAAGAGGTCGCCTGCCTCGGCGAGGTTGCTGCTTTGACCAACCGAGATGTCTCTGTCGATGAGACCCTGACCGCGGCAGCGGGCTTTCTACCGAGCGGCTGGCAGTACCCGACGCGCTGTGAAGCCGCCATCTTCTATCGCGGCAAACGCTACGCAACGAGTCGCCGCGAGCCTGGGCGCTGGCGACTTGAGGCACCGATTCGAGTGGCCGGGGCGGTCAGTGGCAAAGTGGTCGTCTGGTTTGTGCGCACTCCGCCCCAGCCCAACGCCCCCTTCCTCAACGAAGAGCGCCACCTGATCGAGCGCATCGCGCTGATTCTTGGACAGTACCTCTATCGTAAGCAGGCCGAGCAGGAGCGTGAGCAACTGCTGCAGCTGATCGAGGCCAGCCCCGACTATATCGCCACACTCAACCCCCAGGGCCGCCCCCTCTACCAGAATCCAGCGCTACGGGGCCTTATCGGCGACCACCAGCACCAACCCCCCCCAGGCCATCCGCCGACTGCTCGAAGAGGCCCTGCCGACCGCTGCGGCAGAGGGCGTCTGGCAAGGCGAGACGGAACTCTATGACTCCGCCGGCGAGGTACTGCCGGTCGCCCAGACCATCGTCGCCCATACTGATGCGTACGGGGTGGTTGAGCGCTATTCGACGATCATGCAGAGCCTCTCGGCAAGCCGTGAAGCCAACCGCGTCAAGAACGAATTTCTCGCCGCCGTCAGCCACGATTTGCGCACCCCGCTCAACGCCATCATCGGCTACACCGAACTGCTGGCACACTCCTCGCTTGGCGGTCAGCAGCGCGAGTTTGTCGCCCTCGCCCGCCGGGCGGCCGATAAGCTGCTGCTGCTCATCGACATGCTCCTTGAGCTCTCGCGTCTTGAGCATGGTCGTCTGCAACTGCTCGCCGAGCCGTTCGAGATCCGCGAGCTGATCGACTCTCAGCTCGAGCTGCTGCGTCCGCGCGCGCAGAGTAAGGGGCTGAGCATGAGTCGCCGTATCGACACCGAGGTACCGCAGTGGGTCACCGGCGATGGCGCCCGCGTCGGCCAGATCGTTAGCAACCTGCTCGGTAACGCCGTTAAGTTCACGGAGACCGGCAGCGTCGATCTGAGTTTGGAGGTCCCCGTCACTGGCTGGCTGCGCCTAACAGTCTGTGATAGCGGGCCAGGGATCCCGAAGCAGGAGCGCGAGGCGATTTTCGAGTGGTTCTCCAAAGGCATGCACGGCAATTCGCAGCGTGAAGGCAGTGGGCTCGGATTGCGCATCTGCCTGGAGTTGGTGCGCTTGATGGGCGGTTCCATCGATGTCGACGAGGCCCCAGGCGGAGGGGCCTGCTTTGCTGTCGTACTGCCGCTGGCTGCAACCACGCCGCCAGAGGCGGCCGCTGATGCACCCGCCGCAAGGCATCGGCAACACTCCGCCGCACCGCCGTCAAGCCACGCGCTACGCCCCGGCAACACTCGCGACGCTGCTGCGCCTTCTCCTGGTGAAACGGTAGCACACGCCTTGGTTGCCGAAGACGACCCCACCAACCGCTTGCTGCTGCAACGCCTCCTAGAGCGCTTTGGCGTCACCAGCGAAGCGGTCAGTGACGGTCAAGCCGCCTGCGCGCAAATCATCGACCGTAGCGGCGGCGACTCTGCCTACGACATCATCTTTATGGACTCGCAGATGCCGCGGATGAGCGGGGCCGAAGCAATCGCAGCCATCCGTGCCCACGAGGCCGCGTATGCGCAGCGCGCGACTCCGATCGTCACCGTCTCGGCGCACGCGGTCGAAGAGGTACGCCGTAACCTGCTCAAGGCCGGCAGCGATTGCTATCTGACCAAACCGGTGACCCTTGAGGCGCTCAGTGAGACGCTCCGGCGGCTACTGCCTCGCCTACGCAGCTAACCCGTGATACGATCGTGCGCAAACCCGAACCGGGTCCGGGTTACCGGGCCGTGACCGCGGGCGGTTACAGAGAGAATCACCCGGAGAGAATCACCCGGTATCCGGTACCCACTATACTGAGCGACACGGGACTCATCACCATGACCGTCGAACCATCAAACTCCTCTCAACAGAGCGACAATAGCAGCAACAAGAACGGGCTAACCATCGCTCTGGCCTATCTGTTCAGCGTACTCTTTCCTCCAATCGGCCTGTTGATGGCCGGCTACCTCTATCTTGGTAAAAAAGAGCTTAAACACGCTTTTATCGTCACCACGCTCTGTATCCTTCTGGTCTTGCCTTGGCAGTACGTTGTCGGCCTAATCTTTGCCGGTTAGGTCTTCGACTGTCGGCGATGGCCGTAGGGCAGACAGACATCGATTACGGAAGCCATCATGATAAAGTCGCTATTTAGAAGAATCGGTGCCAAGGAGCAATCCGACGCGTCGGGAGCAGCCCCTGCTGGAGCCCAGGCGCAAACGGCTGAGACCGCTGAGGGCTCGAGCCAACCGAAACGCAATTTTGCCGACAGCCCGCGCGCTAAGCGGGCCCGCGAGCGCAAGGAGCGGCGCGATGCCAAGGCCACCGGATTCATGGGGATGCAGCCGCAGCAGTGGGACGACTACGACGCCCTGGAGATGGAGATCCAAAAAGGTCAGGCCTTTGCCACGGCCGGTCTCATCGGCGTCCCGGTGGCGCTGCTGGTGGTCATCGGTGGGATCAGCCTCTTTGGCTCGGAACACATCGCCATGGCCGTAGGGGTGCCCACCCTCTTCGTCGGCGGCATCATCATGATCGGCGCCAATATCCAGAGACTGCAGGTCAAGAGGCTTAAGCGCATCCGCGACAACTGGGGGCAAGATTCAGGCTCTGACGGCTCATAGAGAGCGACGGGATAGGGCCACACGGGTCATAGCCACCACCGCCAACCAGCCCGCCTGGGTTGCATTCTGCATCCACGGCTGCATTTACACCCCGGCTGCCTGTTGCTTCAGCCGGGGTGCATGCAGCCGCGTCGCCTTAGGCCATAGGTAGGCCATAGGCCACTGTCGGCAGATAGGTTGACACTCAGGGGGGCACTCCTGACGCCCCCCTCCGCCGCTACCGCTGTCAATCGTCGACCAACTTAAACCCCGGAACAGCGGCAGCTGCTGGCCCCCGCTGCTCCGATGACGCCTCACTGCCCTCTGCCGAATCAGCACTGTAGTCCGCACCCAACTTGATCATCAAGCGGACCTCGTTGGCCGAATCGGCGTAGGCCAAAGCGCTCTCGTAGGAAATCCAGCCCCCACTATAGAGCCGATAGAGATGGCGATCGAAGGTCTGCATACCCTGCTCTTCTGAGGCCTTCATGATCTCCTTGAGCGCATGCACCTCACCCTTTCTGATTTTATCCTGGACCAACGGAGTACCGAGCATGACCTCTAACGCGGCCACCCTACCCGCCTGATCAGCCCGCGGGATCAGCTGCTGAGCGATAACCGCCTTCAGATTGAGGGAGAGATCCATTAGCAACTGATCGCGACGCTCACCGGGAAAGAAATTGATGATTCGGTCGAGTGCCTGATTGGCGTTGTTCGCATGCAGGGTGGCAAGGGTCAGGTGGCCTGTCTCGGCGAAGGCAATGGCGTAGTCCATGATCTCGCGCGAGCGGATCTCGCCAATCAGAATGACATCAGGCGCTTGGCGCAGTGCATTCTTGAGCGCGGTATCGAAAGAGTCGGTATCGACTCCGACCTCGCGTTGATTGACGATACACTGCTGGTGAGGGTGAATAAACTCGATTGGATCCTCAATGGTAAGAATATGCCCGGGTGCACTCGCGTTGCGACGACCGATCATGGCCGCTAACGAGGTCGATTTACCGGTGCCAGTTCCCCCGACGAAGAGGATCAGACCGCGTTTAGTCAGCGCTAAATCACCAATCAGGGCGGGCAAGTTGAGCGATTCCAGGGAGGGGATGGCCGTCTCAATCCGCCGGATCACCATGCCGGGCGCACCCCGCTGATAGAAGGCACTGACGCGGAACCGCGCTCCCTCATCCGTTGCAATCGCAAAGTTCGCCTCGTGCATCTCGGCAAAGAGAGCTTGCTGATGCTCGTTAAGTGCCTCGTCGACAAGGTGCGCCGCCCCTTCTACGCTCAGCGGCTGGTCGTCGAGCGGTTCATGCCGTCCGTCGACTTTCAGGATAGGCGCCCGTCCCACTGTGATAAAGAGATCGGAGCCTTTACGCTCCTGGAAGATCTCAAGTAGCTGCTGTAGCCGCATCTGCTTCCCTCCTCAAGCCCGCCTCAACACTGAAGTCTCTCACCGCAAGCTCCTCAACTCCTCAGAACTGCTCCTTGTTCAAAGCTTTGAGGCGTGCCTCTTCGCGGGCGACCTGCCCAGTCTGCACCAACTTCTGCAGGGCCTGATCGAGGGTCTGCATCCCGTAACTCTGCCCGGTTTGTATGGAGGAGTACATCTGCGCGACCTTATCTTCGCGGATCAGATTCCGGATCGCCGGAGTGCCAATCATGATCTCGTGCGCGGCGATTCGGCCACCGCCGACTCGCTTAAGCAGCGCTTGCGAAATAACGGCCTGCAGCGACTCGGAGAGCATCGAACGCACCATCGTCTTCTCGGCGGCGGGGAAGACGTCGATTACCCGGTCGATGGTCTTCGGCGCCGAACTGGTGTGGAGCGTTCCGAAGACCAAGTGCCCCGTCTCGGCGGCGGTCAAGGCCAAGCGTATGGTCTCTAGATCGCGCATCTCACCGACTAAGATCACATCGGGATCCTCGCGCAGTGCCGAACGCAACGCGGCGCTAAAACTATGGGTATCGCGGTGAACCTCACGCTGGTTGATCAAACAGCGCTGTGGGGTATGAACAAACTCGATCGGATCCTCAATCGTCAGGATGTGGCTGTAGTCGTTTTTGTTCTTGTAGTCGATCATCGCGGCGAGGGTCGTCGACTTACCCGAACCGGTCGGTCCGGTGACCAGAACCAAGCCGCGCTGACGATCACAGAGGCTTTTGAAGATCTCCGGGGCACCGATCTGTTCCAACGTCACGACTTCGGCGGGAATGGCTCGGAAGGCTGCCCCTAACCCTCGATCCTGCTGGTAGACGTTGACACGAAAACGCCCGATCTGCGACACGGCGAAGGAGAAATCAGTCTCAAAGTGCTCCTCGAAGTCACGACGCTGGCGGTCGTTCATGATTTCATAGACCAGCTTCTGGACCTGCTTATGATCGAGTGCCGGCACATCGATACGCCGGATGTCGCCATCGACACGAATCAGCGGCGGCATCCCCGCCGATACATGCAAGTCTGAAGCGTTACTGTTGACCGCAAACGCCAATAGCTCAGTAATATCCATCGCTACCCTCCCCATGCCCATCGCCCTCATCAAAACCGCTGAGTTGCTCAACCCACTCCGAGGCCAACTCCGGCTGACGCACCCGTGCCACATGAAACAGTGCGTCCCCTTCGTGCACCAGCGGCAAGTTCGTCCGCCCGATCACAATACCACCGAAAGCGGCCTGCACAACGGTCTCACGCTCCCCGAAGGGATCGGCAATTAGGCCGATCCGCCCACCGCGCCGCACGTGCTGCCCTAACCTCACGGTAGTGCGAAGGATTCCGCTACTCTCTGCGCGCACCCAGCGCGTCATCTCAACCTGGATCGGTATCTGCGGCGGGCGCTTGCTACGTACCCGCGGGAGCATCTTCAGAGCACGCATCGCGCCGACAATCCCCCGCATGCCAAGGCGAATAGAACCCTCATCGAAGCGCAACGCCTCACCCGCCTCGTAGAGCAGAGTCGGAATCCCACGCTCGTCGGCGACATGCCGCAGTGAACCGTCACGCAGATCGGAGTTGATGATCACCGGCGCCGCGAAGGCACGTGCGAGTTCTAGTGTGGCCGGATCGTCGAGGTTGGCGCGGATTTGCGGCAAATTCGCCCGATGCGCGGTCCCGGTGTGTAAATCGATCGCGTGCGTCGCCTGCTCTAAGACTTGGGTCACGAAGAGATCGGCAAGACGAGCAGCCAACGACCCGGTGGCACTCCCCGGGAAGCTGCGATTGAGATCTCGCCGATCGGGGAGATAGCGCGTCTGCGCCAACACACCGTAGACATTCACAATGGGCACAGCCAACAAGGTTCCGCGCAGTCGCCGCAGCTGCGGCAGTGCAAGCAGGCGACGAATGATCTCAATGCCGTTGATCTCATCGCCGTGAATCGCGGCACTCAGACACAAAACCGGACCGTCCTGACGTCCGTGGACGATGTGGACCGGCATGCTCACTGGGGTGTGGGTATAGAGCTGTGCGACATCAAGCTGCAGGGTCGTACGCTCCCCAGGCGCGATCTCGGCCCCGTTGAGCAACAACGAGGAGCGCTGGCGGCGCGTCATCAGCCTCGCCGTCCGCGCGTGCGCGTACGCCCCGGCTGACAATTGCGCTCGATAAACTCGATAATCATGCCGGCCACATCACGCCCTGTTGCCCGCTCAATGCCTTGCAGCCCCGGCGAGGAATTGACCTCCATCACGACGGGGCCGCTGTTGGCACGCAGGATATCGACCCCGCTAACATTCAGCCCTAGCACCTTGGCCGCCTTCACCGCGGTTGCCCGCTCGCGCGGGGTAATCCGCACCAACTCGGCGCTCCCGCCGCGGTGTAGATTGGAGCGAAACTCGCCCTCGGGACCTTGTCGCCGCATCGCTGCTACGACCTTATTACCGATCACCAGACAGCGGATATCAGCCCCGCCTGCCTCTTCGACGAACTCCTGAACCAGAAAGTGTGCCTTAAGCCCGCGCAGCGCTTGAATAACACTCGCAGCTGCCTTGCGCGTCTCGGCCAATACCACGCCGACCCCTTGCGTGCCCTCAAGCAGCTTGATGACCACCGGGGCACCACCGACTAGGCGCAATAGATCATCGGTATCGTCCGGCGAGTGCGCAAAACCGGTCGCCGGCATCCCGACCCCCTCCCGCGAGAGCAGTTGCAGTGCACGCAGCTTATCACGCGAACGACTGATCGCCTGCGACTCGTTGAGCGGATAGGTGCCAAGCATCTCGAATTGACGCAACACCGCCGTTCCGTAGAAAGTCACTGATGCCCCGATGCGCGGAATCACTGCATCAAAATCCTCAAGCCTCTCACCCCGATAGTGAATCTCGGGATTGCTGGTGGCGATGTTCATATAGCAACGCAATGGGTTGATTACCCGTACCGAGTGGCCACGAGCCTCGCTCGCCTCGACCAAGCGGCGGGTCGAGTAGAGGCGGGGGTTGCGCGAGAGCAGCAGGAGCTTCATGTCTCCTCCAGAGGTGGGTCGTGATCACACGGGTGATGCAGGCGGCCCATCAAGTAAGAGGCCTGTGGATCGACCAACAACCGCCCCGCCATCGCTGTGCGTCCGAGCAGCATACGAAAACGCATGGTATCGCGCGCAGCCAGAGTCATCTCGATCGGCCAGCACGCTCCACCGAGCTGCACCCGGGTCTTAATGACCCAGCGCCGCTCGCGATGACCGCCCGAGTCGGTCACCGGACGGCGATCGACGATCGGCACCTCACACCACCGCTCCCCTGCGCTTGAACGCTGTTGCGGGTGGATACCGAAGCGAACCCAGCGCTGTCCGCTCCGCTCGAACGGCTCCACGGCGAAGGCGTGGAGAGCGGAAGTCCTTGCCCCAGTGTCGATTTTCGCCTTCAGCCGCGCAATGCCGAGATCCGGCAGTGCCACCCACTCCCGCCACCCGACGCATCGCCGGGACTGATCGTCGTCGCTTGCGCCCACTCCGCCCTCTCTCTCCGCTTCCCATCTCATGCGCCACAGTGTGCGCTACACCCGATCTTTAGGCCACGGTATGACACGACGACCCGCTAGGCAACGTCCCACCCCGCCCACTCGACGCACAATCCGCATAGAGCTCGCCTCCACAAGCGGCTACGGCCGGCTATGCTGTAGGGAGAATTTGTCATAGACTAACCGCCCAGATCCGCACATTCACCGCCTAACCTAGCCGGGTTAAACTTCCCCTATGCGCACCCTCATCATTGTAACTCTGGGCGTAGTCGTCGTCTTCGGAACCGGATACTTGCTGCGAGACGTCTTGCGTCCACCTATCGAGGTCGAGCTGCGGCTCACGGAGCTGACCAAGCCGGTCGAGCGCAGCCAGTTCGGTGAACGCCTAACCGGCATCACTCTCGACTGCTCTGACGATGGCCGTATCGGCTCCGGGGATCAGGTCTGTTTTGCGCCAGTTACCGAAGTCGACGGGTTGCCTGCGCGCTATCTGGCACTTTTTTTCGATGATACCCGCTATCTAACCGCCATCAACATCGTAATCGCTGCACAAGATCTTGAGACCGTCCTGGAAGCGCTTGAGGAGAGACTCGGTGAGGCCAGCCACATCATCGAAGCCGACAACAACTGGCGCGTCTGGCACTTGGCCAAAGAGAGCAACGCCCTGATTATGGCGCACGATGTTCCCCCCGAGAGCGGCAACCCGGCACTCTTATGGTTCCGCGACGCCAAAACGGCCGAGCGACTGCTGCCGCACTAGCGACAAGAGCGCTTATTCGGGGCGCAGCAAGGAACCGTTGAACAACCCGATTAGCGTGCGGACAAAGACTATAGCAACCACCAAGGTCGTCAAACCGAGCACCGGTACGATCCAAAGCGTTGCTTGCGGGATCTGGGCCGGCACGTAGTTCAAGCAAGCGAGTGAAAAAGCAGCCAGCGGGAAGGTGTAGGCCCACCAGGAGGGGTAGAAGGCGATTCGCAGCAACCGCGGCACTTGTACCATCAGGAGAAGGAAGGTAAAGAGCGCCTTATAGAAGAGCAGCCGCCCCAAGACATCCCCCTCCGGTAACGCACCGCCATTCAACGCGACCCACGCCACGTAGGCGACCGCCGGCGGCGCTAGCAAGATCGCCAGGGTCGGTTGTAGAAAATCGGGCAGATTCGGCCCGAAGATCAACCGATAGTAGCAGAGCGTCATCAAGATCAGCCAGAAGAAGAGCCCAACGGCGAAGAAGAACCACGCCAGTTCGACATAACCAGCATGAGCAGCCGGGATCGGCACCAGAACGTTACCGACCGCAGGGATAAACCAGGCCGGATTCAGCGTGCTCAGTTCCAGCTGCCGGCGCAGCCAGCTCGTTACAATACCGAGCATGAAGAGCAAATGCAGCCCGGCCCCACTGCCCCATAAAAGAAGTGAGACCGACCCCGAGGGGGCCAACATCCCTAGCAGGATCAGCGAAATCGAGATCGTCGGCAAAAAATTGAGACGCACCGGATGGGTAATCTCGTTCACCACCGCAGTGCGGTAACGCCACGCTTTAATGCTGTAGGCCAGCGCCATAGCAAGAAAGGCGAAGAGTGCCAGCCACGCTATGACTGTCGCCATCGTAGCACCGATCCCCCACTGCATATCAGCTTGAAGCCAAACCAGAGCCAATCCGGATAGCCCCATGGTGCCGGCAAAGAGGGGCAAGGGCAGGTAGGCGAGACTCACTGCGGTCGGAGTCTCGGGGTGCGATTCGCTCATCATCGATAGATCCTCCGCTAAAGAGAGACCGATAACCGCAGTCACGGTTAAGTAAGGGGAGACCTGCAGCGCGGACTGCCTAATAGCAGGCGTACCGAAGTGCCAGCAGGAGCCGCTAAAACATTATCTTATTGAGATGTTTTGCGCAATAAAAAAACCCCCACGGTCGTTTTGACTGTGGGGGTTTGGTATAAGGCGCCTGGCGATGACCTACTTTCGCACGACAGTTCGGCCGCACTATCATCGGCGCAGAGTGGTTTCACTTCCGAGTTCGGCATGGGGTCGGGTGGTTCCCACTCGCTATGTTCGCCAGGCAAAAAAGAGGGCAGCCGCGCTGGGGGGGGGGATACAAGG
>NZ_NRRN01000055.1 GCF_016583625.1 Halorhodospira abdelmalekii
ATACATGCCAAAGACAGGAGACAAATGGATGCCTTGCAGCCTGCTTGAGCCGTGTGCGGGGAAACTCGCACGCACGGTTCTGAGGGGGCGGGGAACCAGCGATGGTTCCCTGCTACCCGGCGGTGCTCAAGCAGGTGATAGGGTATCGAAAGTAAGAGTTTGTTATCCGGTCGGGAACCGGCCGATGCGTGGAGGGTGGTAAGACCGGGGCATCCTCTGGGTGAGTCGGCGCGCCTGTCGAAGCGCGAAACTCACGCCATAGCGTAGCTTGGCGGGAGTAGTTCATGTAGGAGAACCGACAGCCTCCGGCGGCTCCGGCGTGATCGATCGACCGCTCGGATCAAAAGGCCTGCGGAGCCTCTTACGGGTCGACTTGCGCCGTGCCGACCTGGAGCTAAGCTATCTGCAAGACTTCATCGGCACTGCTCGGGACCAACTGCACCAACTGCGCGAATTCAAAAGTGACTGCTGATCTGGCCCTCACCGCGAAGATGCTAGGCGCTGAATTCGCTCGATCAGCGTGCTCGTCGACGCCCCGTCGACAAAGGGCAGGACCTCGACCCGGCCACCGGCGGCGGTCACGGCATCGGCCCCGGCGATCTCGTGCGGTTGGTAGTCGCCGCCCTTGACTAGGAGATCGGGCTGCACGGCGGCGATTAGGCGCGCCGGGGTCTCCTCGCTAAAGGGCACCACCCAGTCGACAGCGGCGAGTCCGGCGAGCACCGCGGCGCGCTGGGCTAGCGGCACAATCGGGCGTGTCGCCCCTTTTAAGCGCCGCACTGAAGCGTCGTCGTTGATCGCGACGACGAGCCGGTCGCCGCACTGCCGGGCGCGCTGCAAGTAGTCTACATGCCCGGCGTGGAGCAGGTCGAAGCAACCATTGGTCATGACCACACGCTCCCCGACGGCGCGTGCGCTGCGCACCGCGTTGATCAACCCAGGCTCATCGACAACGCCACGGACACCGCCCGGCGACTCCGCACCCCCCGATCCACCACTCGCCGCAGCAAACGCCGTCCGCAACTCGGCCTGGGTCACTGTCGCCGTACCGAGTTTACCAACCACCACGCCGGCTGCCGTATTGGCCAGCGCCGCCGCCGCCGCCAACTCCATCCCCGCCGCCAAACCGACCGCTAGGGTGGCGATCACGGTATCGCCCGCTCCAGTCACATCGAAGACCTCACGCGCGCGCGTCGGCAGATGGACCGGTGCCCCCTCCGCCGGGGCCAAAGTCATACCGGCCTCGCCGCGGGTGACCAAGAGGGCCTCGATCGCCAGCTCACGCGCCAGCGCACCGGCCCGTTCGGCGATCTGCGCCGGACTGCAGCACGCCCCAACCACACTCTCGAACTCGGTCAGGTTGGGCGTGAGCAGGGTGGCACCGCGGTAGCGTTGATAGTCCCGCCCCTTCGGGTCGATCAGGACCGGCAGCCCAGCGGCGCGGGCCGACCCAATCAGCCGTTGGGGATCGGGCAACGCCCCTTTAGCGTAGTCGGAGAGGAGCAGCACGTCTGCCGCACCGAGCAGCGGTTGAGCCAAACGGGCCAGAGCCGCGCCATCAAAGCCGGGAAAGGGCGCCTCGAAGTCGAGCCGCAGCAGCTGCTGATGGCGGCTGATGATGCGCAGCTTGGTGATCGTCTGCGCCGCAGCGATGCGCTCCAGACGACACTCGACACCGGCGGCGACGAGCGCCTGCGTCAGCTCATCAGCGGCCTCGTCATCGCCGCTGGGAGCGGCAAGGGAGGCCTGCGCCCCGAGCGCGGCAATGTTAAGAGCGACGTTGCCGGCCCCACCGGGGCGTGCCTCGCTCTCCTCGACGTGAACCACCGGCACCGGGGCTTCAGGCGAGATGCGCCGCGTTGTACCGGACCAGTAGCGATCAAGCATCAGGTCGCCGACCACGGCCACCCGCACCTGCTCCCAGGCCGACGGCAACGCTAGGGTCATCCCCCGCCCCCGGCGCGGTGCGCCCCGCTCTCGGCACGCTCAGGGGAAGAGTGCGCGGCAACGGATGCGACCGGTGTCAGGTCGACAGCGACGGCTTCGCGCGCAACCCCAGAGGCCGTCAACCCGCCCCCTTCGGCGCTCGTCACGCCGAGCTGCGCTTCATCGAGCTGGGCTAACGCCGCGGCGATCTCGGCCAGCCGCTGCTCAAGCGGCACTGCCCGCTGCGCCGAGCTGGTCGTAACCGCAGCAGTGGCCGCAGCGGCAGAACGATCGGCAGATGCTGCCGGTGCCGCGACACTCGCTGCGCCGCCGTTTGCGCCCGAGCGAGTCTCGGTGGCGCCAGTCGGTACAGGGCCACTGGCGGCACCCTGCGCCGCAGCCGCCGCGCGCAGCGCTTCGATGAGCAGCCGTAGAACATCCAACAAACCGCCGGCACAGGCACGCGTCAGCAGCTGTTCACTGCCGGCGGCGCTGAGCGGTGCTCCAACAAGATCGACCGAATCGATCGGCTGCTGCGGCACGGCGGAAGTTGACGGCGCACCCGAGAGTCGCCAGACGGGCACAAAGGTGGCCTCGTTGCGCTTAGCGCCCCAGAAACGGAAGCTGCCACCCTGCTGCAACGGCAGCGGCAGCATGGGCTCAAGTCGCACCGCGTTCGGTGCAGCCGCCCCCGATGCAGTGCCCTTATCAGTACCCGGTATAGATTCCCCCGCAGTAGTGGTCGCAGTAGCTGCCTTAGCCGTAGCTGGCGCGTCAGCCGCTGTTTGTCGCTCTGCCGCCGCCGAATCGGCCGCTGCGCTGCGCTCACTCGCCTCGAAAAGCGCCTCTTCCTGCGGCCACAGGGTATTGACCACCCGGCGCACGGCCTCGTCGGAGTGCGTGAACCACTTCTCATACGTCTTGGCGTACCAGCCTCGATCGGTGAAGGCGCGCCGCACGAAGTCGACCAGGATGCGCTGCGCCAGCGCGGTGCGCACCGCCTCCCAATCGATCGGTGTAGCCTTGCGGGCACGTCCGGGCTGACGAGGCGGCTCGCGCAGCTGACTCTGCGCCGCGGCGATGATCTGCGGCAGCGCCTGCGCCGCCTCAACGAGCGAACCGCGGGGGCGCTCAATCTGCCGCACCTGCTCCGGCTCGACTAAGTTGCGCCAATCAAAGCCACGCTCAAGGGTCTGATCGAGGAGTGCATCGGCCTCCTCCCCGAGCTGCTGCGTGATCTCCTCCAGCGTTCCGCTCCGATCGTCGGCACCGGCCCCATCGCCCCCGGCGCCCCGGTCACCAAGTTGCCACCGCAGTCGCTCGGCCACCGCGAACGGCGGACGCAACCGGCGCGGCTGCTGCGCCACAGCAAGCTGACGCCGCGGTTTTGCAGCCGGGTCCCCGTGGAGGGCCGCCACCGCTCGCCGCAACTCTCCGCATAGCAGTGCCGCAATGTCCTGCCGCGTCGCTGCCGCCGGCTGATCCGGCGCCCGCTGCAGCAGCGTTGCAAACCGATCGAGCTCATCGCAGTAGGCCGTCAGCAGGCGCTGGCGCGCGCTCAGCGCCTCCCGCAGCGATTTACGCGGTCGCCACCAGCCGTGACCAGCGATGCGCAGTACGCGATCGTAGGCGCTGACCGTCTCCACCTGCCGCGCCTTCTCTAATGCCGCGCGGGTCTCGCGGAAACGCCGGCGCACCCGGAGGCCGCCGCGTATCGCCGCCACCAGCAGCCACAGCGGTAGGAGCACCGCAATGGCCCACGCCCCCCACTCGACGGCCTGCGCCAGCAGCGCCATCCCCTGCGCATCGACATGCTCCGCCAACGCCGACTGCAGCGGCGCCAGCTCAGCGGCTGTCAGGTAGCCGGTCTCCCAAGCTACATATCCGGATAACCAAACCGCGGCCAGCACGACCACGAAGATTGCTGCGACCCGTCGCATTCACTCCTCCTTTGATTGCGCACCCACTAGTCGCGCACCGAGTGGTAAGTGGGGATGGCCTCACGATAGATAAAGTCGACGGCACGCCGATGGCGGCTCGCCGGACTCTCGCGATGCGCGTGGTACTCAGCGTGGAGACGCCCGAGCGGATCTTGATGGAGATCGGCGCCAACGACAAACGCCAAGGCGCGTCGCCACAGTTGCGGGTACTGCGCCCCGCTGCAGACATCAAGCGCCTCCAGAGCCTGGCGCACCACCCGCAACTTCAGTCCCGGGGCGCGCTCGGCAACGGCCTCGCGCACCAACGCGACCACCATCCCGTGGGGGTGAAACGCCTCACCGCTATCCACTTGCAGCAACCGTCCGGCCCATCCTTGCGGCACCATCCACGGCCCCATGCCGCGGGCCAGATCACGAAGCACTTGATCCTCCGTACCGCCCGCGGTTGCCACGGCCGCGATCAGCCACAGTCCGACCAAATCGGCGAGCAGCTGCCGGTGCGCGGTCGGACTTCCAGAGCAGTCGGGCAGGCTGAACAAGGCGGTGCACGCCGCACCGAGCGCGGCCGTGGCGCATTCGTGGTGCACGAAGGGGGTGCCTTGGGCATCAAGCCCGCGCTCAAAGAGCAACACCGGCGCCTGAAAGCGCTCGCGTTCAAGCAACCCAATCAGCGTTGTCAGGTTGTAGGCGGGGGTCCGGTGCACCAAATCAACGATCGGCACGCTCGCCCGCGCACGGGCAGCCGCCCCCCGCACCCCCTCACGATACGCCTCGGGCGAGGAGCAAGCACGCAGCTGCGCATAGAGCATCTCAATGCGGTTATCTCCGGGGGGCTGCTGGCGCACGGCACCGTTCCTCACTCGTACACTCGCCGGATAGCCTACTGTGCAGGCCGCGCCCTGGCTAGTGCCAGCGCTCAACCGAGTGCCCATTCGGAGTGATTCCGGAGCGCCACGAGTTTCTATACAATCTATAGTGCGACAATAGCCCGAGGAGGGGGAAAGCATGCCTGAGCCACAAAGCTATCAGCGTGCAGACTTGCTGCAACCGAACGCTGAACGCCAGCGCCACGTTACCGCCGCCGATTTACCGCTGGCCTGCCCAACGCCTGAGACCTACCTATGGTGCTCTCACCCGCGGGTCTTTTTGCCGGTACACGAAAGCGGCGAGGCGGTCTGTCCCTATTGCGGTACACGCTACTTGCTTGACGATAACGACCGGCTAGCCGTTGACGTTCGTGGGGCTCGTGAGTGGAAGTAACCGCCTAACCTCGCGATCTAACCTCGCGCCAGGCGGCCCACCCCACGCCTTACGTGGCGAGGGCAGTGCGGCTCACGGGCCGCCCGGTGTTGTCCGATCTGCGGAGGTGTCTACTCATGATCGGTGATGGTGTCGATGCCTGGTACCTGGTCTATAGCAAGCCGCGCCAGGAAGAGAAGGCGTGGTGGAACCTGGATGCGCAAGGGTTTCGCTGCTACCTGCCGTACGCGCGCGTGCGCCGTCACCACCGTCGGCGCTACCGCACATTTATCGAGCCGATGTTTCCCCGCTATCTTTTCATTCGTTTGGCGGCTGGAATTGAGGACTGGAGTCCAATCCGTTCGACATATGGGGTCAGCGGCCTGGTTCGCTTCGGTCCCTGGCCAGCCCAAGTCCCCGACGCCTTAGTCGAACTGATCCGCGAGCGCACCGCCCAGGGCTACTGCGATCTCGCCCCGGAACCTCTCCACCCGGGCGAGCGGGTGCGTGTTCTCGACGGCCCCTTCAAGGGGTATGAGGGGATCTTCCAGGCCAAACGCGGTGACGAACGGGCCATTATTCTGCTCGACTTGGTCAATCAACACACCGCCTTGCAGATTTCACAGCACGACCTTGAACGGGCTTAGTCGCGCATTTGAGCCCGCAGGCGCCCGCTAAAACAGATCGACCGGATCGACGTCGAGTGACCAACGCACCGCACGCACGCCCTTGAGCTTAGCCAGCTGCGGCGACCACACCCCGAGGAAGGCCTGCAGCGGCGCGCGCTGCTCGGCGCGCAGCAGCAACTGTACACGCTGTCGCCCCTCTCGCCGCGGCATCGGTGCCGGTATCGGGCCAAGCAGCTCGACGTCCGCAGTCGAACCGGAGTCTGCGGCGCCCAGCAGCCGCTCCCCCTGCTCGCGCGCCTCCACCAAAAACCGCTCGGCGACACTCGCCTCACGGGCCTCGGCGCGCAGCAGCGCCAGTGCCGCAAAGGGCGGCAAGCCGGCTGCAGAGCGCTCCTGCAGGTGCGCCTCGGCGAACGCCCCGTAGCCATGCTCAAGTAGGGTCCGCAGGAGCGGATGCTCCGGGTGGCGAGTCTGCAGCACGACCTCACCCGCCTGCTCCCCTCGCCCAGCCCGTCCGGCGACCTGAACAATCAACTGAGCCAGGCGCTCCGGGGCACGGAAATCGGCACCAAAGAGGCCCTGATCGACGTCGATGATCGCCACCAAGGTCAGCTCCGGCAGGTGGTGACCCTTAGCCAGCATCTGTGTCCCAATGAGCAGCTGCGCCTCGCCGCAGTGCGCCCTAGCCAATGCCGCCTCAAGGGCACCGCGACGGCGTGTTGTATCGCGATCGATACGCACCTGCGAAACGTGCGGGAAGGATTCGCGCAGCGCCTCTTCAAGCCGTTCGGTCCCTGGCCCCAGTGGCAGCAACTGCGTCCCCCCGCACTCTGGACAGGCACTCGGCAGCGGGCGCTCGTACTCGCAGTGGTGACAACGCATCCGTCCGCGCGCCCGATGCACCGTCAATCGCGCATCGCAATGCCGGCACTCAGCCACCCAGCCACAGGCGTGACAGATCAGCACCGGGGCGTAGCCGCGCCGATTGAGAAAGATCATTGCCTGCTGCCCCGCCTCAAGGTGGCGGCTCAGCGCCTGGCGCAAGGGCGCAGAGAGGCCACCGGTCAACGGCCGACTGCGAATGTCGATCACTTGGATACTCGGCGCGCGTGCGGTGCCAGCACGCTGCGGCAAGACCAGGCGAGTGTAGCGCTGCCGCTGGGCGTTGTGCAGCGTCTCGAGCGAGGGGGTGGCCGAGCCAAGCACGATAGGCACCGCGTGCGCCCGGGCGCGCACTACGGCGAGGTCGCGCCCCGAATAGCGAAACCCCTCTTGCTGTGAAAGCGACGGGTCGTGCTCCTCATCGACAACGATCAACCCCAACCGCGGCAGCGGGGTGAGCACCGCCGAGCGCGTCCCCACCACCACCGCTGCCTCACCTGCCCGCGCCGCCAGCCACGCGGCCGTCCGCTCCCCCTCCGCAAGCCCCGAATGGAGCACCACCACGCGGCCAGGCAAGCGCGCCCGCACCCGCTCCAGCAGCTGCGGTGCCAAGCCAATCTCCGGCACCAACAGCAACACTTGCTGACCGCGCGCCAGCACGCGCGCAGCGGCTTGCAGATAGACCTCTGTCTTACCGCTTCCGGTCACCCCATCGAGCAGGAAGGTATGAAAGCCGACCGCTGCCTGGATCGCTGTGAGGGCTTGCCGCTGCGCCTCATCCAGCGGCGGAGGGGAGTCGCCTGGGACATCCGGGATGTTTGGGGACGGGGCCAGGGCCGGTGGTGCGGACAGGGACGAAGAAGCGGTTACGCTACCAGAGAGCGGACCGACCGTGCGTTGTTCGCGCTGTAAGTAACCGCGCCGCTCCAGCTCACGGGCGGCGCGCTGCCACGCCGGTTGCTCGGCAAGCAACTCAGTCGCCGGGGCCGCTCCGCCAACCGACAGCAGCCGCTGCCGCAACGCCTCCTGCCGCG
Source organism: Halorhodospira abdelmalekii (assembly GCF_016583625.1). Classification (GTDB taxonomy): domain Bacteria; phylum Pseudomonadota; class Gammaproteobacteria; order Nitrococcales; family Halorhodospiraceae; genus Halorhodospira; species Halorhodospira abdelmalekii. Next base: position 7,651 of record NZ_NRRN01000055.1, read on the forward strand.
GCGCCTGCGGCAGCAGCGGACCCTCTACCCGAGCCGCCGCGCTCAAAGACCACCACGTCTCTTGCGCACCAGCGGGCGCACCGCGGCGCAACCCGCCGGGCAACGCGGCACTCAGCACCTCGCCGAATGGATAACGGTAGTAGCCAGCCGCCCAGCGTAGGGTCTCGAGCAGTTCACGATCGAAGAGCGGCACCTCATCGAGCCAGCCGTGAGCTCGTCGCAACCGACCCTGGGCAACCGCCGTGCGGGCGGCGACGCCGACGACCACTCCAACCGCCCTCCCCTTCCCAAGCGGCACGTCGATACGGCGCCCAACGACCCGCTCCGCAATCCCCGGTGACGGTGGCAGATAGTCGAGCGGCTCAGGCAGGGGCCGCGGCACCGCCACCTGCAGGAGCCGAGCGGGTGCGCCCTCAGCGAGGGGATCATCGACTGGATCCGCAACGTTATCGTCGGCTCGATCGTCCATCGCCTCTCCGTAAGGATGCCGTAGAGATACCGTGCTGATACCGACAGAGGCCGTCTGGGTGCGACCACGCGCCGCCGCTACCGCCGGGTGGGGCAAGTGGCGAGGGTGACGCGCCGAGGCACGCGCGTTAGAGTCGGGCGCTATGGAGTTCGAAAAAGCCATCGCGACACTGCAGCACCACGCCTTGCGCATCCTGCGTGCCGCACAACCGCACGGTCTCGATGAGTGGACGTTGATGGAGGCGCTAGCCGAGGCTGGCTGCCGACTCTTCGAGCGCGCCGCCCGGCAGCGCCCCGAAACGCTCTTCCGCGCCCACTTCATCCTCTTTCACGCCCTCTACCGAGTGCGCCCACAGCTCGCCGCCGAGGGACTGACTCTGCAGATTCACTGCCTCGACATCCGTCTTTGCCCTCATCCGCAGCCGCACGCCCAGTCTGGTGCGCTCGCGGCGGGTGACGAGGTCGCCGCCTTCTATCTCGACCTCAGCAACCTGGAGGGCATGGACGATACGGCGGTCGAGGCATTGATCGCCGAAGGGCTACGCCGCTGCCTGACGGACGATCTAGCAAACGACCCCGATCACCGCCATGAGGCGCTGGCCGTCCTCGGTCTCGAGGCCGACGCCGACCGCGTACAGATCCGGCGCGCTTATCGCCGTTTAGCGATGCGCCACCACCCCGATCGCGGCGGCGATACGGCGACCCTCCAGCGCATCACCGCCGCCTATCGGCAACTGACTGGTAACTGACTGGTAACTGACCAGCAAACTAACCAACGGGCTATCCGATCAGCGGGCTATCTGGCCAGCAGGCAATCGCGCTAACCGGCATCGCTTGGCACTGCCCTACCGGTGGTGCGTACCCTGGCGAGGCTAACGGCGACCACGCCAGCGCCCGCGCCCCCCGTCCGGAACCCAGCGACCGAAGTAGAAGAGACCGAGCGCCAACCAGGCGGTCGTCATCACTGCCGCCAGGATCAATACCGCCACCGGGCCAAACTGATAGATCAACGGCAGCGAGGCCGCCGTGAAGAGCCCGCCACCAACGATCGGTTCGAAGAGCAGCTGTTTGTAGCCGAAACTCTCCAGGGCCCCAGAGCGGTTACTCGGGTCGGCCATGCGCATCAGCAGCACCCCGGTTACGGTCACCCCCATCGACTGACCAAAATCGCCCACGCCGCGCTCAAACCAGTTCTCGGGAATCACGCGCGGGGCGATGACCAGCAGCACGAAGAGCGACCAGGCGATACCGGTCAGCGCCAGTAATATAAAGGGCACCCAATGCTCACCGAGGACGGTGAGCGAGAGGGTAGCCAGGGCCGCAACGATGGTGAAATCGAGCGCCGTCCCCGAGATTCGCGCCATCGTCCGCGCCGAGATGCGCTCACCGTAGCCGCTGCGGTCGATAAACACCTGCAGCAAGACACCACCGAGCATCGCCATCGGGAAGAGCGGCACGTGCGCCAAGACCGCCACACCGCCATCGCGTGCCCAGGTCACCGACTCAAACCACTGCAGTCCATTCAGCAGCGCCCAGCCAATCACCACGGCCAGCCCGACCAGCCCCAGGTGCACGGTCAGCGGATCGGTCGCCGCCTGCTCGGCCTGCCGCTCGCGCCGCCACTGCTGCCACTCCGGTGAATGGGCCGACGGCAGCCCCCCTGCGGCATCGGCATGCCCGGCGGCGTTCGGTGAGTCGATCACACCGCGCCGGACCGCGATATTGATCATCACCGTACCGATGAGCACGCCGCTGACGATGCCGACCGTAGCCAGCCCTAAAGCCAGATCGGCACCTGCCGGAAAGCCCAACTCAGCGAACGATGCCGCCATACCGGCAGCCGTCCCGTGCCCGCCCTCAAAGCCGATCTCAATCAGCGCCCCAGCGAGCGGACTCATGCCGAAGAGCGGCACCAAGACCAGGATCGCCAAGAGCAGACCGACGACATACTGCCCCCACGCCAAGGTCTGCCCGACGACCACCTGCGGACCCGCCCGCATCCAGATCTCGCGCAGCCCGGGCAGTGGCTTACCGAGGAAGAGCGCAGCAAAGACGACGCTGATTAGCAGCCCGGGGATGGCGCTCCACGTCTCAAGCACGAACTCGGGGAAGAGCCCACCGCCCTCTTCGAAGGGGCTCTCCAGCCAGCGCCCTAAGACCTCGGGGCCAAGCAGCAGCGCCACCACCCCGGCGATGATCGAGCTCGGCAAGAAGAGCCGTTGCGCCCACAGCAGATGATTGCGCAGTACAGCAGCGCCGAGGACTAAGAGACTCAGCAGCAGCAATGCGGTCAGAATCTCGGCTGCCGTCATCGCACCCCTCCTGCGGGCGTAGATCCGGCCTCGGCGGCATGCGGAGAGGGCGATAGTGCCGCCCCAGGCGGTGTACCGAAGGCGTGCATGGCGAAATCGACCCGCTCGGCAGCGCTCTCATGTCGCCGCTGCAAGCTTTCAATCAACCGCAGCCGCGGCAACAGGCCCGCGCCATTGGCAATCTGCACCGACAGCCCGGGGCGAGCATTCAGCTCCAGCAGCTGTGGTCCATGCTGCCGGTCGATCACCAGATCCGCTCCGAGATAGCCCAGACCGCTCATTTCCTGGCAGCGCGCCGCCAGCACCAACAGATCGCGCCAATCCGGGATTACCACTTGGTCGAGTTCGCTCCCCGTATCGGGGTGGTGGTAGACGCGACGATCGTTCTGCACCGCGTAGGCGCACTGGCCGCTGCCCAGATCGAGACCGACCCCGATCGCACCTTGGTGCAGGTTCGCCTTACCGGAGGAGGCACGAGTAGCCAGCCGCAGCATCGCCATCACCGGATAGCCGAGAAAGACGATGACCCGGATATCCGGCACCCCCTCGCAAGAGAGCCGTTCAAAGAGAGGATCGAGACAGATTCGCTCTTCGATGATCGCGACATCGGGTGCCCCGGCCAGAGAGTGTAACCCTGCTAGCGTGTTAGAGACGTGCCGACGCAGATCGTCCATGCTCATGCGCCGCCCTCCGGCACTGATCAGCGCACCGTTGCGCCGCTCGCTGATCACCAAGATACCCTTACCGCCAGAGCCTTTAGCCGGTTTGATGACGAACTCGTTGAGCCCGTCAATCCGCTGCTCTAGCCGACGCACCTCGTGCTGCTGTCGGATTACTCCGTGCAGCTGCGGCGTACTCACCCCGTACTCCCTAGCCAGCAGCTTCGTGCGCAGCTTATCATCGACACCCGGATAGAGGCGACGCTCGTTATAGCGGCCGATATAGTCGATATTGCGCTGATTCATGCCAAGCACACCGGCAGTACGCAGTCGCCGTGCCTCAAGCCAGTGATGCGACCACAGCTGCTGCCAGAGCGCCCGCCCCGCCGCATACCACGAACGGCTCGCGGTGACGGGCGTAGGGGGCCCGGGCAGCGGTGACCGCTGCCGGTCGGGCTCCGCGCTCTCTGCGCCCTCTGTGCTCATCCGCTCTTCTCGGTAAAGGCGCCGAAGCGCCGTAACTCAAGCAGCCGGTAGCCGGTGTACTGCCCCATGAGCATGATCAGCGCCACAACGATCAGGTTGATCTCCGGAAAGTTAAAGGTCAGGTGCTGCATCAGCGGCCAACTCATCAGGGCGTAGGCGGCCAAGGCGACGATCAAACTCCCGCTGCCCTGGACGAGCACCTCGTGCGGCCCCTCCTCTTCCCACAAGATCGACATCCGCTCGATTGTCCACGCGATGATGATAATCGGGAAGAAGGCCAGCGTCATACCGGTGGCAAAGCCGAGCTGATAGCCGAGCAGGCTCAACAAGCCAATCAAAAAGACGACAATAACAATCACCGTTGCGATTCGCGCAACGAGCAGCAGATTCAATCGCGATAGGTAGCTGCGCAGGAGCAACCCCAGGGCGACAATGCCGACGAAACTGACTAGGCCGGCGAGTAGTTCAGTCTGTAGAAAGGCCAGGGCAATGAGCACCGGCATGAAGGTCCCCGAGGTCCGCACCCCCACCAGGACGCGCAAGAAGACCGTCACCAGCGCGCCCAACGGCAACAGCAATAGCAACTTAAAGACCGTCTGCTGTTCAATCGGCAGCTGGTGGACACTCAACATGCTGATCAGTGCCCCCTGCTCGTCCATGCGCGCAAGCTGCTCAGCGGGCACCCGCTGCTGGTTCATCGAGAAGACGACACGCGCCCCGCTCCCACCAAAGAGATCGATCAGCGACGCCCCACCGCGGTGCCAGAGCAGCATATCGTCGGCCACCCCCTGATGGCCGGTCTGTGGATCAAACGGCACCCAATACTCACTGGCGTAGACCTCAAGGAGTGGCGTTGGACTCTGATTGCGGCGACCATCTTCGAGCCTCAAGCCCATCGCTCGACGCGCTGGCACGCCCGCTTGGTGGAGCAGACGCTCGATGACCTCGACTCGCTCGTAGCGATTAAGCAGCAACGAGGCATTATCGTCGACCGGCCCACGGAAAGCGGCGATGAGCTGTCGGGTCAAACTCTCAGGGGTGCTTGAGGCCTGCTTGGCGCGCTCAAGGATCTGGGCAGCGGCGGTCTCCTCGGCCCCCGACCAGGTCGGTGCCGACGGCGTCGGCGGTTCCTGGGTGGGGTTGCTATGGCGGTAGGCGCGGCCATTCGGTACGGCGTGGATCTTATAGTAGAGCGTCTGCGGCCCACTCGCCTCGCGAATCGACCACTCGCCGCGCAGCACCCCGTCCTCTTCGACCTTATCGAAGCCGTAGCCGGGTGAGGCGGTATGGGCGAAGGAGACGTCAAAACCGGGGGGATCGCTCGGGATGTTGAAACTGACCAGGACCCCTTCACCCGTCGCCTCGAAGTCGATCCGCGCCTCGACCAGCCACACCGGCTGCTGCACTCCAGGCCAGAACGGCACTCCGGCGTCGATGTGACGCCACGCAGCCATAGCGCTGCCAACGATCACCAGGGTTGCAATCAGGGCAAAGAAGACCGTCCGAGCACTCATTGAGCCATCACTACCGCACGTTCGCCGGGCAACCCATCGTGCTTGACCAAACCCGCCCTGGCCCAGCGGCGACTTAGCAAGCCTGGCGCCCGCCTACTCTTCGCCATTCGAGGCATCGTCATCGTCACCGACATCGTCTTCCTCGTCCCCACTCTCCTCGGCGTCGGGGTCGAGCTTCTCGACATAGTCATCCGCGGTCACCGCTTCGAGATCGTCATCGTCGGGGGTCGCCGGGGAGGTCACTCGCACCAGCCCAACATCGACCAGGGCAACATCGCGGAGAAGGTTGCGACCAATCAGCAATGGGTGGGTCAGGTGGCTGCGATCGGTCAGGGTTAACTCGATGAGCTCTGAGATCTCGCCGACGGTTACGTGCAGTTCCACAACCGGGCGCTCCTCGGCACCGGCGGCTTGGGTAATCCGCGAGACGCGCGCACGCGGGCGTTCAAGCGCAAAGCGCTCCTCACGAGCCGGGTCGACGATCTCGAAGCGCACCCACGGCTCACCATCTCGTTCGAACGGCTCGATATTACGCGCATCCAGCGACGAAGTGTTCGCCCCAGTATCGATGCGCGCATCGAGTTGAACACCCGGAGGATCAATCTGTGCCGGTTCGATCTCGCCGAGCACATACATCCGCTCGCCGCTGATCTGCTGATCAGCGTGCAAGCGCTCCTCCGGACAAGGGGCGTTGTCACGCTCCGGGCACCCGAGCGCGAAAAGTCCTACGCCGAGTAAGGTCCGCTGCGCCAACAACGACTCCATGGCGCCGATTAGACGCTCGCGCTGCTGTTGCTCTTCGCGCCAACGCAGCCCATCAGCAACCTGCGCACGGTGCTCAATGAGATCGGCGTGCAGCAAAGCCAGAGCCGAGGTTTGCCGCCCGCCCTGCTCTTCGATCTGCACGGCCAACTCATCAAGGCGCAGCTCAAGGCGCTCCGGGGTCTCTTGATCGACCCATATCACACCGCTGCAACCGCTCGCCAGGACCGCCCCGCCAACCAGCGCCAGGGTGCGCACACCGCGCACGCGCACACCACCCCAGCCCCTGCCCCAACGGGGAACTGCAGCCCACGGGCCAGCTTTAGCCACAGCCACAGCCACAGCCACAGCCACAACAGCAAGGACGACCACGGCAGTAGCAATCACATCCGCACCCACGACACGACTACGGCCATGCGCGCTTGACCTCTTCGACAACCGTTGCGCTGTCGAGGTCGTCACAAGCGGCGGCCAGGATACAGGCGATCGCCGAAACCGCCTCGGGGTCGCAACTCGGACACTTACGGCGCACTACGACACCGGCGTTCCACGCCGCATCGCGCCAGCGCTGCGCCGGCGGAGCTGCCGGCAAACCGTCCGGCAGATCTTGCAAAAAGAGCTGCTGCTCAATCGACTCGGCCCGCAGTTCGGCATTGATCAGCTCTTTACGCAGTTGCTGCGTCTCCTCCTCAGCGCCGCGCGGCGGGTGTAACTTGAGATGGCGACGCAGCGCCCGCAGCGGCTCGATGACCTCTCGATCCCACTCTTGACCACGGCGGATCGCCCCCTCAATGTTGGTGACGCCGAAGCGGCCATACCCCTGCAGGCCGCTCCAGACCGCCGCCAGCAACATGCTGATCGACAGGCCGTAGCGGGCCTGCAGTTTCAGACAGGCCGCCTCGACGCCGGCACGGGCGTAGACGGTCTCAGCAAAGCGCCACAGTCGCTCCGAGTCGTCCACGATCGTGCCTCCCTCCGGACTCTTGGTCCGGCTTTACATGCTCTTAACGGTCTGCACCATCTCGGCCACCACCTTTTGGGCGTCGCCGAAGACCATGCGCGTATTGTCGCGGAAGAAGAGAGTGTTCTCGACCCCGGAGAAGCCAGCCCCACGGCCTCGCTTCACCACCAGGACATTATCGGCGTAATCGACGTTGAGGATCGGCATCCCGTAGATCGGGCTGCTCTCATCCTCGCGGGCCGCCGGGTTGACGACATCGTTCGCGCCGATGATCAACACCACGTCGGTGCCTTCGAACTCTTCGTTGATCTCATCCATGTCGTAGATCATATCGTACGGCACACCGGCCTCGGCGAGCAGCACGTTCATGTGTCCCGGCATCCGTCCGGCCACCGGGTGGATGGCGAACTTCACCTCGACGTCGTGCTGTTGCAGCAGCTCGACCATCTCCCAGAGCTTATGCTGCGCCTGCGCCACCGCCAGCCCGTAGCCCGGGACAATGACCACCCGATCGGCGTAGGCCATCATGTAGGCGCCATCGGCCGGGCCGACCTCCTTCATCTCGCCGCCTTCGCTGCTTCCGGAGGCACTCGGCGTCGCCCCGAAGCCGCTGAAGAGGATATTGGCAATAGAGCGGTTCATGGCCTTGGCCATCAAGACCGTCAGCAACATACCGGCGGCACCGACCACAGTACCGGCAATGATCAGCGCCAGGTTGCCGAGGACGTAGCCCTTGAAGCCGACCGCCAAACCGGTCAAGGCGTTAAAGAGCGAGATCACCACCGGCATATCGGCGCCACCGATCGGCACGGTGATAAAGATGCCAAGAGCCAGCGCGGCGAGGAAGAAGAGCAGGATCGGGAAGCCGGAGCCGGTGTGGTAGACCCAGAGCGCCAACAGCGCCGTGACCACCGCCAGACCGACGTTCCACCACTGGTGATTCTCGACCAGGGTCGACTTCTTCAGCCGCTCATCGAGTTTCGCCCAGGCGATCATCGAACCGGAGAAGGCCACCGACCCGATCACACCACCGAGCAGCGCCAACACTGCGACGTCCGAGCCCATCTCCGCGGCGACACTGGTGCCCTCAGTCGCGCGCGCCCCCTGCAGCAACGCAACGGCCGCAATGGCGCCGGCCGAGCCACCGCCCAGGCCGTTGTAGACGGCCACCATCTGCGGCATCTCGGTCATCTTGACCTTGATCGCGGTAAACCAGGCAAAACCACCACCAATGGCCACCGCGAGGATGATCAGGGTGATATTGCCCACCCCCTCGACACTCGGGTGGAAGAGGGTCGCCGCGGTCGCCAGCACCATACCGACACCAGCCCACATCACCCCCTGCCGGGCGGTTACCGGCGAGCTCATCGCCTTGAGGCCGAAGATAAAGAGAACGGCGGCGACGAAGTAACTAAGCTGAACGAACCAATCCATCTCTAGCCGTCCTCCTTCTTACTGCTTTTGAACATCTCCAACATCCGCTCGGTCACGACGTAGCCACCGACCGCGTTGGCAGCGCCCAAAAGCACTGCAACAAAGCCGATCGCCTGCTCCAGCGGCGTCTCGGCCACTCCGAGCGCCACCATAGCACCGACCACAACGATCCCGTGGATGAAGTTCGAGCCGGACATCAGCGGCGTGTGCAGGATCACCGGTACGCGCGTGATGACCTCGTAGCCGGCGACCGCCGCCAGCATGAATACGTAGAGCGCGACGACTCCGCTGACTTCGATCATGAATCCCCTCCTTCCAGGCGCTCCCGGGTCGGGCCGTGACGGACTTCACCGGCGTGAGTCAAGCAGGTATCAGCGATGACCTGATCGTCCCAATCGAGCTCAAGCGCTCCATCGGTGATCATCAAGGAAAGCAGATTATAGAGGTTCTTACAGTACATCTCGCTGGCGTGCACCGGCAGACCGGCCGGCAGATTCTCCGGCCCGATAACCGCCACCCCTTTGTGGGTGATCTCTTTACCGGAGCGGGTGACGGCACAGTTGCCGCCCGTCTCCGCCGCCATATCGACGATGACCGCACCCCGCTGCATCCGCTCGACCGTCGTCTTGCCGATGATGCGCGGCGCCGCGCGCCCCGGCACGGCCGCCGTGGTGATCACCACATGGGCTTTGGTGACTTGCTCAGCGAGCGCCTCCTCCTGCTGCTTACGCTCCTTGGCGGTGAGCTCGCGGGCGTAGCCGCCCTCACCGACCGCCTCGACACCGGTATCGATGAATTTCGCCCCGAGCGATTCGACCTGCTCTTTGGTCTCGGGGCGCACGTCGTATGCCTGCACCTGGGCACCGAGTCGACGACAGGTGGCGATCGCTTGCAGCCCGGCCACGCCGGCTCCGACGATGACGACGCGCGCTGGCCGGATGGTCCCGGCGGCCGTGGTCAGCATCGGGAAAAAGCGCGGCGAGCGCTCAGCGGCGATCAGGGCCGCCTTGTAGCCAGCCGCCGCCGCCTGCGAAGAGAGCGCGTCGATCGACTGGGCGCGGGTAATGCGCGGCACCAGCTCCATAGCAAAGCTGGTGGCCTTGCGTTGGCAGAGCGTCTGAATCCGCTCATCGCCTTCGTGCGGCGCCATGAAGCCAACGATGACTTTATTTTGACGCAGCTGGCTGACGTCCTTAGGCGTCGGTGGCTGCACGGTCAGCAGCACATCGGCTTGACGGAACAGCTCGGTCCTGCTGACGATCTCTACTCCGCCCTCCGCGTACTCAGCATCGTCAAAACCGGCATCGGCACCGGCACCCTTCTCAAGCAGTAACTCGACGCCGAGTTTGCCGAATTGCTTCAGGGCCCCGGGGACGAGCGCGACTCGCCGCTCGCCGGGCCGGGTCTCCTTCGGCACGGCAACCTTGATGGCCATGGTTCGATCCCCCGTTATACGGCAAATAATGTAGTGTTTGACAGCAAACGCCCACGCTGCACCGGCAGGGGCACTCATCGCCCCACCCGCCACATCGGGACTCCCAACCGCGCTCGACAGCGGCAAACCAAAGCACCCCGGGCCATCCGAAGGTCACTCCGGACTCCCCTGGAGTCGATCGAGTCAAGGCCGAGCAAGCGCGGGCGAACGGGGGGATCGTAGCGAATCCCCGAGGGGCTGTGAAGCGCTGCCCCGCTCTGGCCCCCTGCCCCGGCCTCCTGACTACCCCTC
>NZ_NRRN01000056.1 GCF_016583625.1 Halorhodospira abdelmalekii
CCCGATAGCAGCCCCGACAGCAGCCGCGCCCTCGTCGAATCCGACCCCTATGCCGCCGCCACCGCGACCTCTTCCCAGGAATCCGGTTCCCAGGAGTCCGGTTCTCAGGATTCTGGGCGCATCGTCCCCTACACCGGCAGCATCGACAGCGGCAACTCCGGCGCCACTGGAGGTCTCGGCGGCCTCGGTACTGGCAGCACCAGCAACGCCAACTGGCCCGGCGCTGGCGCGCCCGCACCCCGCCCCCGCCCTCCTGAGCGCTGGGAGCGCTTCCAGCACCTCGCCGACAGCACCGAAAACGGCCTTAGCGCCGAGGCGGAACGCGCCGTGCGGCATCGCATCGCCCTTGGGGAGCTCCTCGGCATGCCGCTGGAGCGCGAGAACTCACCGCTGGAACGGCAACACCTGGAGGCGCGCATCGGCGGCCTACTGCGCGGAGTCGATAGCCGCATCGTGCTGCAAGAGCCCGAGCTCTATGGACTGATCTTCGCACCGAGCTGGACCGACATGCAGAGCAGCGACTACCGCCACCAAGTGCTTGCCAGCCGTGTGGCAGTCCCCACTGCGATGCTCGCCGTCTTCGCCGGCGTCGTCCTCGGCACCCTCGGCTGGATTGAGCAACGGGCCGACCCGCAGATCCATCGGCAGCTCGACGCACAGCAGGAAAGGTACCTGCAGCGCCTCAGCGCGGCCGAAGCCGCGCGACCGAGCCAGGCCCGCCTCAACGAACTCCAGGCGAGCCTAGAGCTCTACGAGCGCGAGCGGCAATCCCTGCGCCTTGATCACCTGCTGGCCTGGATCAGTCGCGAGATCCCGGAGGATGGCCAGATCGTCCGCCTGCAAATGCAGCCGGCTGGAGAGCTGTCGACGCAGCAGACGCGCGGGCGGCGCGCCGCCCCCGAGCCGACGACACCCCAAGGCCCACCGGAGGCATTTGTTGCCGAACTTAAGATCGTGCTGCACGGCGACTTCGAACGGACCCGCAGCCTCGCCGAGTCGGTGCTCGATCGCCTCGGCAAACGGGTTCGACTCGCCGAAAGCAACTTCTCTTACGACCCCGACCTGGGACAAGCAGGGGCCGGCGTATTGAACACTCGGCTGCAATTCAGGGCGCAAGAGATGGCCCCTCGGGAAGGAGAAGAACACCAGCTAGTGAGCCAATCAGCTAGTTAGTCAATCAGCTAGTTAGTTGTTTTATTCACTCACGAGCTCGTTAGCAATTAGTCCGCCCCGGTAGACGAGGAAGGCAAGCATGGCGACCACAACAGGGGAAGCAGAGGAAGCGGGCAAAGCACAGCACGGCGCACCGGGCGACACCGCAACCGCCGGCCCCGCACCCGACGCCGATACCGACGCCGCAACCACTGCCGCAGTCAGCCGGCCGATCGGCCAGCTGTTGCAAGAGGCGGGCATCATCACCCGCGAGCAGGTCGAGTACGCCCTGCAGATCCAGCGCATCAGCCGCGAACGGCTCGGTAACGTCCTGCAACAACTGCGCTTTGCCACCGATCGCGAGGTCGCTACCGTGTTGGCACAGCAAGCCGGCCTGCCCTTCGAATCGCTCGCCGGAGCACTGCCCGACCCCGAGGTGCTGCGCCAGCTCCCCTACAACTTCGCCCAGCGCTACGAGATCTTGCCGCTGCGCTTTGTCGACGGCCAACTCGAGGTGGCGATCGCCGACCCCTTCGATAGCGCCGGCACCAGCCGCGCCTCGCGCTTTACCCGCTACCCACTGACGCTGCGGGTCGCCCCACGCGGTCGCCTGCGACAGCAGATTCAGCGCCTCTACTACTTCGCCGAGCACCCGATTGATGCCGAGGTCGAGCGCATCGCCCTTGATGCCCGGGCCGGTCGCAACTACTCACCCGAGCGGCTGACCGAACTGTTGATTACCGGTGCGGTCGAGGTCAACGCCTCCGATATCCACTTGAACCCGACGCCGATCGCCTCGCTCGTCTCCTACCGGATCGACGGCGTGATGCAGTTGCGCTACGCGCTGCCGGCGGCGGCCCACACCCGGCTGGTCTCGGCGGTGAAGGTCGCCGCCAACATGGATATCGCCGAACAGAACCGCCCGCTTGATGGGCGGATGACGTTTGAGTTCCTCGGCGAGCGCTTCGATCTGCGGATCTCGACGGCCCCCGAGCGCAACGGCGAGTCGATGGTGCTGCGGGTGCTCTCCGGCAGCGGCGAGCTGATCTCGACCGAGAACGTCGGCTTCTTCCCCGATCAGATTGAACTGCTCCACCGCATGGTCGATATCCCGTACGGCCTGCTGCTGGTCACCGGGCCGACCGGCTCCGGTAAGAGCACCACGCTCTACGCCGGAATGCGGCGGATCAACTCGATGGAGAAGAACATCCTCACCATCGAAGATCCGGTCGAGTACGACATGCCGCTGGTGCGCCAGGTCTCGGTCAACGAGCGCGCAGGATTAACCTTCGCCTCGGCGATCCGCTCCTTTTTGCGCCACGACCCGGATGTCATGCTGGTCGGTGAGATCCGCGACCAAGAGACCGCGCAGCTGGCGATCCGCGCCGCCCAGACCGGCCACCTGGTCCTCTCGACCCTACACACCAACGACGCCGCCGGCGCTATTGTGCGGATGCGCGATTTGGGGATCGAGAGCTACCTGCTCTCCTCGTCGCTGGTCGGGATCTTTGCCCAGCGTTTGTTGCGCCAGCTCTGCCCCCATTGCAAAGAGGCCTATACGCCGAGCGAGCAGGAGCGCGAGCGCTTCGGCTTGCAGGTGGAGACGATCTATCGGGCACAGGGGTGTGAGCGCTGTATGCGCACCGGGTATCTAGGACGATCGGCGGTCGGTGAGGTCATTGAGATGGATGACGAGATTCGCGCGCGCATCGATGAGAACGCCAACGCCATGGAACTGCAGCAGCTTGCTGTTGAGAAGGGGATGCGCACGCTGTGGCAGTCGGCCCTACTGCTCGTTGAGCAGGGGGAGACGGACCTTACGGAAGTTGAACGGGTGATTCGCTGATATGCCGCTTTACATCTATAGCACCGTCAGCCGTAGCGGCGCCCTGGAGCGCGGACGCGGCCGCTTTGACGACTACGAGGCGCTGGTACGCGACATTGAGTCGCGCGGCGAGCTGCTCTATAACTTCGTCGCGGTGCCCGACTTCCTCGCCGGCGTGCTCACGCGGGTGCGCTCCAAACCGCGCCCGGCGGAGGTTGCTGAGTTCTGTAACACGCTGGCGATGTACATCGGCGGTGGCGTCGATATTCAGTCGGCGCTTGAGGACATGTTGGCGGCGAAACGCTCCAGAGCCATGGGGCGTTGCCTGCGTGAAATCAAGCAGTACCTCTACTCCGGCTATCCGCTCTCCGCGGCGTTGAAGCAGACCGGCGCCTTTCCCGATATCGTGATCAATATGGTGGCGATTGGTGAGGACTCGGGTAACCTCGACCGCACCCTCGCCGATGCCGGGCAACACCTGGAGCGGGTGATCGCCATCCGCGGTGCGGTGATGCGCGCCTCGCTCTATCCGATGGTCTCATTCGTAGTAATGATCGGGGTCGTGATCTTCTGGCTCGCCTTTATTGTGCCGCAGCTGGAGCAGGTCTTTGCCTCTTTCCAGTTTGAACTGCCGGTGCTGACCCAGCGGGTGCTCGCCTTCGGCGATTGGTTTGCCGAATACTGGCTCTGGGTGGTTGTTGGCTTGGCTGCCATCCCGTTCGTTATAAAGTCCTCTCGCCAGATCAAGTTTATAGCGCGCCTACTGGATGCCATTTACTGGCGCCTGCCGATCATGAAACGGCTGATCCGCGGGGCCGAGTGGGCCTTCTACTTCCAGTATCTCGGACTGACTTACCGCTCTGGGGTCGTGATTACACAGGGCCTTGAGGTGGTGCGCCGCTCGGCCGGCAACGAGTTCTTCCGGCACCGCTTGGCACCGATTGAAGAGGAGTTGCGGGCTGGGATGTCGCTGCATCAGTCACTGGGGCGTACGCAGCTCTTTGAGCCGTTGTCGGTGCGCATGATCGGCCTCGGTGAGCAGACCGGTAATCTTGAGGAGCAGCTAGGCAAGCTGGCTGACATTTACTACCGGCGAGTACAGAACTTGGTTGAGGTCTTCAGTAAGCTGATCGAACCGGTCATCATCGTTGTCATCGGGATCATTTTTGGCATCTTTGTGCTCGCGCTGCTCGGTCCGATCTACCAGTTTGTGCAAGAAGCCGTGGCCATGTAAGACCGTGACCCGGTAATGCAAGGGGAAGAGGCATGAATCGTTTCATGTATCGTTCGGGACTGTGGCTGCTTTTCGCAGCGCTGGTGCTCGCTGCCGGCTTGGGCGTCTACGCCCGCGGGCAGATCGACTCGGTGTCGTACAGAGAGGTCCAGCTGTCCGAGGCGGAGCGAACGCTCAGTCGGCTTGAGGCGCAGATTCGTGAATACCAGGCGGCAATTGAACGGCTGGGGTGGGAGCCGGAACTGCACGAGCGGCGACGCGAGGGGGCGCAGTTGAGCACGCAGTTCTCACGCGATCAGCTCGTGCTGCTGCAGGAGATGTTGGCTGCCAATTACGAGAGTCCGGGGATCTTCTCGGTTCGCACCTTCCTGATTGAGCAGCAGCAAGGCCAGCAGCGCACGGGGGTCGATCAACCGCCGGACTACCGGATCGACTGGACCGGAGAGCATGTGTGGATCTTTGAGGAGCCGCCGCAATGAAGGGGTACTTGTTTTTTCTCGCCCTACCGCTGCTCGGATTGGTGGGTTGGTGGACTGGCTTGCTCACCGTGTCGCCTGAGTCGGCCCCGCCGCCGCATGCCGAGTCGTTCGAGTTGCCCGATGGGATTCGAGATGCAGAGCTGACGCCGCGTGCACCTACACCCGAGATTGAACTCGCTGCCTTCCGGGCGCCGCCGGACGCCTATCCTCCGCCGGTTGTGGCTGACGCGGACGACGACGCTGCAGAGGCCGAACCGATCCCAACGGCGGCCGAGCGGTTGGTGCTCAGCGGCATCATGTCGATTGATGAGCGGCGCCTGGCTCGACTCGGCGGACGGATTGTGAGTGCCGGTGATCGTGTCCAGGAGTACCGCGTTACCCAGATTATGCACGACCACGTCGTCGTCCACGGGCCGCTGGGACGCGAGGAGGTCCACTTTCTCGATCGCCCGCTGACGGATCCTGAGCCGACGCGGGCATCCCGGGATGAACGCAGCGAGCGGACTGAACGCACCGAGCGCACGAGGAGTGAGAATGGTGACGATCTGCGCCGTGGGCTTGAGCAGCTGAGAGAGCTGCAGGAGCTGCAAGGAGAGCTTGAGTTGTTGATGGAGGGGCCGACCGGGCCGGCCAACCGGGCGACGGGCGATTGCGGCGATGCGACCTGGAGCGGGGTAAGCTGGGGCGAAACGGCGTGGGGCGAAGCGGCTCGTTGCGAGATGGCTTGGGGCAAAACGGCGTGGGCGGCGTGGCATACGCACTATTCATCACTGAACAATAAAAGCGGGTAAGCGGGGAGCGTAGGATGAAAAGCACCACTAGAGAGGGCCTGATCAGAGGGGGCCTGATCAGTGCCGCTGCACTGCCACTGCTGCTCGGTGGATGCGGCACGTTCGATACGCGGGAGCGGCCCGCATCGGGGACGGAGCGAGTACCTGATAGCGCCTATGAACGGATCTTGAACGATCCACGGTTGACACCGGAGCGGCCGCAGGCTGATCCCGAAGCCGAACAGAACGAGCGCGGTGAATCATCTGGCAACGAAAGGGGCAATGACGCCCAGACGCAGCCGCTTGATCGCAGCTTACGGATGCCGCAATCGGTGCAACAGAGTTCCGATGCGCATCTGCCGGCAGAGGTGCGCGGGGAGCGCTACAGCTTCCGGGCCGAGGATCTGCCGGTGCGTGAGGCGCTGCGGATGTTCGGACGCATGTACGACCTCAACATCTACGCCGACCCCGATGTGCGGGGTACGGTCGACGTCGATTTTCGGAGTCTGCCGCTTGATCAGACGATGCGCTTGCTGCTCTCGGGCAGCGGGCTTTACTGGAGCTGGGAAGATGGGGCGATTCGGGTGCGACGCACGGTGACCCGCACCTTCGAGCTCGACTATGTACGCCTCGATCGCGCTGGGCAGATGAGCGCGCAGGCAGCGGTTGAAGCTGGAGGCAGTGGCGGCGGTGGTGGCGGTGGTAGCAGCGATGACAGCGCCGAGACCTCCATCACCTCCGAGGTGACCAATGAGTTCTGGAGCGAGGTCGAGGAGCAGTTGCGGGAGCTGCTCTCCGATGAGGGGCGACTGGTCGTCAACCGTCTGACCGGCACCGTACAGGTCTCCGATATCTATCCACGGGTGCAGGATGTCGAGTGGTTTATTGAGGCGCTGCAAGGCTCGATGAACCGACAGGTGGCGATTGAGGCGCGGATCATTGAGGTCGATCTGCGCGACGATCAGGCACTTGGCATCGACTGGTCGCGCATCAACTTCCGCAACTTCGGCGAGATCGGCAGCTCAAGCATGATCGGCATGAGCGGCAACACCGGGCCAGCGGGGCGTAGCGACGGCCGCGCAGAGACCCTGGTGATTGACTTTGATGATGGCTCCTTCGGGGGGCTGATCAACGCCCTGCAGGAGCAGGGTGATGTCGCAACCGCGCGTGCGGACGCTGAACAATCAGCCGGCGCTGATCAAGGTCTCGACCGATCGGGCCTTCTGGCAACGCGACGTGACGCGCTTTATCCAGGACGGGGTGCAGGTCGTTGAGGTCGACGAGACGCCGATGAACTTCAGCGAGGGGCTGATGATGACGGTGACGCCGCAGATCGCCTCTGATGGTCGAGTGATGCTCGATATTGCACCGATGATCACGCGACTGCTCGATATTTCGACCTCGCCGAGTGGTGATAGCAACGCTCCGGTCTACGATCTGAAGCAGACGAGCACGTTGGTTCAGGTCGGCGATGGCGAGACGGTGATGATCGGCGGCTTGATTCAGGATAATGTGGCGTTGACGGAGCGTCAGGTGCCGCTGCTCGGGAGCATCCCGCTGCTTGGACGGGCCTTCCGCAGTGAGTATTGGGCGAGCACGCGCACGGAGTTGGTGATCTTCCTGCAGCCGACGGTGATTGGCCGGCCGTTGTAGGTTGGCCGTTGTTGGTCGGTTGTGTCGTTGGTCAGTTGCTTTGTCGGTTGTGTCGTTGGTCAGTTGCTTTGTTGGTTTTTTAGTTGCTTGATTGGTTGGTTGACTGTTTTAGTTGGTTTTTTGGTTGGTTTTTTGGTTGGTTTTTTGGTTGGTTTGTCGGCTGGTTAAAGTTGGGTGAAGTGAGGAGTAAGGCGTGGATCTGGAGGCTTGCTACCGTGAGCTGGGGTTTACTGGCTCGCCGTTTAGTATCACGCCGGACACCGAGTTCTTCTACCCCGGTGGTCAGCATACCGCCGCCCTCTCCTGCATGGGCTACGGCATGGCGAGCGGCGGCTTTGCGCTGCTGACCGGTGAGGTCGGGCTCGGCAAGACGCTGCTGTGTCGCTATCTGCTGCGCCACCCGCCGAGCGGCGTGCAGACGGCCTACATCTTTAATCCGGCGCAGAGCTACGAGGATCTGCTCTCGACGATTTACCACGATCTGACTGGGGAGTGGCTCTCGGGGGTGACGGCGGGGCCGATGCAGCGGGCGATCTACGATCACTTGTTGCAGATGGCTGCGGAGGGGCGGCGGGCAGCGGTGGTTATCGACGAGGCGCACCGGTTGGCGCCGGAGTTGCTGGAGTCGCTGCGGCTGCTCTCTAACCTCGATACCGAGAAGCAGAAGCTGCTCTCGCTGATGCTGGTCGGGCAGCCGGAGCTTGATCGAACGCTGGCGCTGCGGGCGATGCGTCCTTTGGCTCAGCGAATCGCGCTGCGCCACCACTTAGTCCCCTTCAACCGTAAAGAGACCGAGCAGTATATCCGTCACCGGGTGTTGACGGCGCGCGAGCGTGACTTCGACTTTGAGTTTTCGCCCTCCGCGGTCTCTGTCATTCACCGCGCCGCTCAGGGGGTGCCGCGGCGAATCAATCAGATTGCCGATCGGGCGGTGCTCGGTGCCTTCGCCGCCGATACCCGGGAGGTCGGGTGGCGGTTGGCGCGGCGGGCGGCGCGCGAGGTGCGCAAGGGTACGGGGATTTAGATGAGTATTGTCGAGGATGCGCTGCGCCGGGTCGAGCGAACCCAGGCTGAGCAGGCGGGGAGCGAGGGCGAGCGGCAGCGGCCGACGCTGCCACGCACTGCGGGTCGGCGGCGGCGCTCGTCGAGTGGTAGCAAGTGGCTGTGGGCGGCGCTGTTGACCGCACCGGTGGTCGGCGCGGGGGCCTTCGGTGGCTATTGGATTGCAGGTGGCGGCTGGCCGGCGGGTGACGGCTGGCCGGCTGGCGGTCCGGGGCTGTGGTTCAGCGACGAGGCCGCGGAGCGGGAAGCGTCGAAGGGGCCGGAAGAGTTGCTGGCGCAGCGTGCGGAGGCGGAGCGAAGCGACACCGCTCCTGAGGGCCTGGTCGAGCGCCCTGGCGAAGAGCGTCTGGCGGACCCTGCCGAAGGCGAAGGGGTCGCCGCGGACGAGGCTGTTCGCGACGGATTTGTAACGGGGGGAGTTGGAGCGCCCGGGGCGACGGCGGGGCGATCTGCGGGGCCGTCGGCAGGGCCGTCGACGGGACTATCGGTAACCGAGACAGAGGGAGCGATTGCGGCGGGGGCGATTGCCGAGGATGCAATCGCGCCGACTGAAGCACTCGCCGACCCGCGCTCTGGGCGTGCGGAGCGTGCTGATCGTGCTGAGCGCGAGTCTGCGTCTGAGCGAGCGGCGGAAGAGCGAGCGGCGGGAGAGCGAGAGGCGGCTGCCCGGACAGCTGCCGCTGCGGGCGATCGCTTCGACCCCGAAACGTGGCATCAGCCCGGCCTTGAGAAGCTGCGTGCCGGTGACTTTACGGGGGCGACCGAGCACTGGGCAGAGGCGCTGAAGGCGATGGTGGAGCGGGAGCCGGAGCGCCCGGTGCTGCTGATCAGCGCCTATCACAACCCCCGTATTGGTCGGCTCCATCTCTCACGCCACGTTGAGGCGCATACGCTGGTGATGGTGCCGGGGTGGTATCGCAACCGACCCGCTTACTACATGCTAGCGCTGCCGGAGCCGGAACGGATTGAGGCGGTGCGTGATCGCCTGCGGGTCGCTCTCGAATTAGAGTGGATTGGCCAGCACAGTTTGCGCGGCTTGATCCGGCGGATTGAGTGGCATGAGCGTGGGCTGGTAGCGCCGGGTGAAGATAGGGATGGGGGAGCAGATGGTGGGGGAGCAGAGAGAGCAGCAGAGAGAGCAGAGAGAGGGACAGGCACGACAGCAGAGAGAGCAGCAGAGAGAGGGACAGGCACGACAGCAGAACGAGCAGCAGAACGAGGAGAACGAGGGACAGGCACAACAGGCACAACAGGCACGGCAGGCACAACAGGCACGGGCACAACAGGCACAGGCGTAGCAACCGGGTCGGTGACTGCGATTGTTGACCGCGAGCGTTTTGCGCACTTGCTCCAGGATGGAGCGCCTACAGAGAGCCGGCCGCGCGCCGATGAGCAGCGCAGCGCACAGCGTGAGGCGCGCCGTCGGCTCGGTCGTATCGAAAGCACTATTGAACAGGGGCGCTACCAGCACGCCGCGGAGCAACTTGTTGATCTTCGAGAGCAACTCTCCGATGAACACGAGGTGTGGTTCTGGTCGGCCGCCGCTGAGATCGGCCTTGGCAACTACCCACGCGCCGATCACTTCCTGCGTCAGGCGTTGCAGCGCAACCCGCGCCACTTTGAGTCGTGGGTGCAGCTTGCCGTCCTTGCACAGGACGCCGGCGAGCATGAGCAGGCTCTCGATTATTTGGATGAGGCGCGGCGGCTGCGCCCCGATCACCCGAGTGTGTTGTTGAATCGTGCCTACTCACACGATAGCCTCGGGCGTGGTGACTCTGCACGGCGTGACTATGTCGCTTTTATGGAGCAGACTCGCGGTCAGGCTGCGTATGCGGCTCAGCGGCAGTGGGTGCGGCAGCGTCTGGCAGAGCTTGAGTGATCAACGACCCCCCGCCTGAGCGGGAGTTTATGACTGCTTGTGATTACTAATGGTTACTAGGTTGATCAGCGCGCTGTTGTTTTCGCTGTTGTTACTTTTGCTGCCTTTGCTGCCTCTGAGTGCCGGTGGCTCCGCTGTGGCTCGTGCTGAGCTGAGCGATCCGACGGCGCCACCGGCGCTGCGGCAAAAGGCCGGATCGGCCACTCCGCGCGCTTCGCCCCCCCCGCGTGTCACCATGGTCCGTCTGCACGGTTCTGACGGCGCTGACCGTATGGCCTACATCAATAACCAGTGGTATCGTAGGGGAGAACACGTAGGGTCCTTCTACGTTGAGCAGATCGACAGCGGTGGCGTCACGCTGAGCGGTCACGGGGAGCGGTACCGTATCCCCTTAACCCGTACGGAGGTCATCAAACAACCGCGGAGCGATTGAACAGGGCAAGAGCGGAGCGGACCGACCGATTCGTCGGAGCCTTCGGAGTCGACGGAGCCAACGGGAACCGATAGAGCCGACAGGACCGACGGGGCCAACGGGAACCGATAGAGCCGACAGGACCGACAGGACCAACGGATCGGTAGAGTAGACAGACCGCTAGAATCTGATTGAGGAGTGACCGTGCACCACTTGCGTGCTGCTGCTGCGCTGCCCCCCCCGGCCCCGCGGCGGTGCTTGTTGGTCTGCTGGCGTGTGCGCTGTCGGCGGGCAGTTGTGGCTGTGGCCATGGCGCTCCTGCTGGCTGCGGTATTCGCTTTGGGCGGCTGCGGCACGTCGCCGGAGTCGCCGCCACGTGCAGCTGAGAGCGAATCGCGGGGCGAGCGCGCTGCGGAGCGCCTTACCGGTGACTCTCCTGCCGACGAGGCGCCACCACCCCCCGAGTCGTTAACAGCCGCGCTGCGTGATGCCGCGGTGAGTGCCCCGCTTGCCTCTAGAGATCGTCTGTTCGATGACCTGGCGGAGCAAGAGCCGCGTTTCGACCTGCACGCCGACGAGGTCCCTGCCCGCGCCTTTTTCCAGGGCTTGGTGGCCGACACCCCGTACAACATTGTGATTCACCCCGATATCGAGGGTACGATCTCGTTGCGGCTTCACGATGTCTCGATTCCCGAGGTGATGGAGAAGGTCCGGGATGTCTACGGCTATGAGTTTCGGCATAGCGAAACCGGCTACGTCGTCTACTCTCCGCGATTGGAGACTCGCCTCTTCCGCCTCGATTTTCTGCATGTAGAGCGTCAAGGCCGATCTGGGATTCAGGTCAGTGCCGGTACTTTGGCCAGTGATAACGACGCCCTCGCCGGTAGCAGTTTGAGCACGGAGTCGCGCTCTTCGTTGTGGCGTGATCTCGAAGAGCTTCTGAGTCGTTTGGTGGATGATCAGGGCACAGATGGTGGTCGCGTGACGGTCAGCCCGGAGGCCGGCATTGTGGCGGTGCGGGCAACGCCGGTAGTGCTGCGACAGGTCGAGGGTTTTTTGGAGGAGTTGCAGGGGGCGCTGCAGCGCCAGGTCGTTCTTGAAGCGCGCATTCTTGAGGTGGAACTGGAGGACGGCTTTGAGCGCGGTATTGAGTGGGAGCGTGTGGGGGATTCGCTGCGCAGCGCCCTCCTCCCCGGCACCGGTACTAGGGAAGTTGCCGATAACGCCTACCGGCTGCGGCTTGAGCGGGACGGATCGTTTAACGCCATTATCCGCGCGTTGGAGCGCCAGGGCAGTGTTCAGGTTCTGTCAGCGCCGCGTATTTCGACGCTCAATCATCAGAAGGCGGTGATTAAGGTCGGGACGGATGAGTTTTTTCAGACCGATGTCAGCATCAGCCGCAGCAGCAGCGTCGACGGCGGCGAGCGCTTTGTCGATATTATCCCAGATTTTGAGCCTTTTTTCTCGGGCATTGCCCTTGATGTGACCCCAGCGATCGACCGCAACGGCTGGGTGACGCTGCACGTCCAGCCTTCGGTGACGACGGTTCGCGATGTCCCGCGCACTATCGAGACCCATGGCCAGCGCAGCGAGTTTGCTCTGGCCCGCAGCGATGTTCGACAGGCCGATACGATTGTGCGGGCCCGTGACAGTGAGATCGTGATCATCGGCGGGCTCATTGAGGAGCGCGAAGAGCAGACAACCAGCCGATTCCCATTGTTGGGGCGAATTCCTCTTTTGGGGCAGCTGTTTACCCGTGAGCGCAGCCACAGCAAGAAGTATGAGTTGGTCATTCTGTTGCGCCCTCACTTCGTTGGCGATGAGACGTGGGGGCGGGAGTTGGAGCAGCAGGATGAGCGGCTACGGCGTTTTTTTGATCCGTAGAGTGATCCGTAGAGGCCCCAGGCCCAGGCCCAGGCCCAGGCTCAATCTCAGGCTCAATGTAGGGAACCAGCTAGCTCAGACGCTGGAACGAACCCAGCTGCAGGTGCAGGCCGCCGTACTATGTATCTAGAGCATTTCGATTTACTCGACTATCCGTTTCGGCTCACGCCGAATACTGGCTATTTTTACGGGCGCGCGAGCCATCGTGAGGCGCTCGATATGCTTCTTGGCGCACTCGCGATGGGTGAAGGCCTGATCCGGGTCACGGGTGAGGTGGGAACCGGTAAGACGCTGCTCTGTAAAAAGCTTATGCGCGCCCTGCAGGAGCATCACGAGGGCCACTGGTTCGCCCGCGTGATCCCCAATCCGGCCCTAGACGCCGACTCGCTGCCGCGGGTGATTGCGCACGAATTCGGTCTGCCGGCGGCCACTCACGATACCCCTCATCATCTGCTGGCCGATCTGCACATCCATTTGCAGAAGACTGTGCGCGAGAACCGGGGAACTGTTCTGCTGATCGATGAGGCGCAGGCGATGCCCGACGAAAGTCTGGAGATGCTGCGCTTAATCACCAATCTGGAGACCGAGGAGCGGAAGTTGCTGCAGATCGTGCTGCTCGGCCAGCCGGAGTTGGAGGTGCGGTTGGCGCAGCCGCACTTGCGCCAGCTACGGCAGCGCTGCACCTTCAGTTATGCGTTGCAACCGTTACCGTCTACCGCGATTGATGACTATTTGCAGCACCGTCTTCAGATTGCCGGACACCGCGGTAGCCCACTCTTCACGGCGGCCGCCGTCCGCTTGCTGGTGGAGAGCAGCGGCGGCGTTCCTCGTACGCTCAATGTCCTCGCTCATAAGGCGCTGCTGAGCGCTTACGGCGAAGCGGCGAGTTGTGTCGATCATCACCACGTCGATGATGCGATTGTCGATACGGATAGCGCTGTGGTACCGAGCCTATGGCGAAGGTTGCGGTTGCGTGTTGCGGCTAGGGAATCGGTCGCGTGAGGTTGTTGAACCGGGTGATGGTATGGGCTTGTTGAACCGGGTGACCGTATGAGCCTGTTGAACCGGGTGATGGAGCAGCGCCGGGGGCATCAGGGGGCTTGCGGTGGCGGTGGTGCCTGTGGCGCTGGTGGTGCGGGGGGTGCCGAGAGTGCGGGGGGTGTGGGTGCTAGCGCCCGGGGCGGGAGCCCTACGAGCGGAGGGGGTAGAGCTAGCCGTGGCGCTGGCGCGAGCGGGGGTGTACGCGCTGCCTTCTCCGCAAACCGGGCTCTGCAGGTTGAGCAGCGCCGGTGGCGGCGCGGTCGAACGGTGAGGCCCTTGATCTTTTTTGCTGCTGTGCTTGCCGGAGGCGGTGTGGGCATCGCGCTGCAGTCGTCGGTCGTGTCGTCGGTCGGGCGCGTCAGCCAAGTCAGCCAAGTCAGCCAAGTCAGCCAGGACCAGGAGCTTAGCCAGAAGGAGCTTAGCCAGAAGGGACAGGCACTCCAGGCGCTCCAGAAGGGACAGGCACTCCAGGCGTCGCTGACGGAGGGGACTGAGGGGACTGAGGGGACTGAGGGACAGGCACTCCCACAGGACTCTAAGGGACAGGAAGAGGACTCTAAGGGACAGGCACTGGGAGATGGAGACTCTAAAGAGGCTCAAGGGGGACAGGCACTATCACACCATCGCGCCGATGGGGCTCAGGAGGCTCAGGAGACTTACGTGGCCCATGGTCGAACTGAAGGAGAGCCTTCGAGTGGCCACTTTAGTCGCGAAAGGAATGCGCCGAGTGCTCAGCGACGCGCTCAATCTCTGCTCTCGCAAGGACGCGCTCAGCTGCGTGCGGGCGATTTAGCCGCTGCCTCGCAGACCTTCCGCCAAGCTTTAGAGCTTGACCCTGAAAATCATACGATTCGGCACCACTATGCCGAGCTGCTGCTCGCTACCGATCGACCGCAGCGGGCTCGGCAAGTGCTTCGGGAAGGGCTGGCCCGTGCGCCAGATCACCCAGAGACGGCGCATTGGTATGCGCAGTTGGCTGAACAGCATGGGGAGCCGGAGGCGGCGATTGCCGCTTTGGAACGTGCCCATAGAGCCGGAGGGGGGGCAACGCCGAGGGCGTTGACGGCCTACTTGGCGACTCTCTATCGGGAACAGGGGGCGCATGCCGACGCTGTTGCGCTCTACACGGAGCTGGCTGCTGCGGAGCCGAATCGCGCGCTCTGGGCGGCCGGTTTGGCGCTGAGCAGCGAGGCGCTGGGTGATCACCAGACCGCTCTGCGGGCGTGGCGCGCGGTGGTGGAGCGTACTACTGATGCCGACCCCAGCATCACTGACTACGCCCGTGAACGAATTGCGGCTTTGGAATAAGCGGCTTTGCGGTGGGTGATGGGCGATGGGCGATGGGCGATGGGCGATGGGCGATGAGTAATGGGTGGCTGGCAATGGGTGGCTTGGCAATAATGTTATGGGCGTGAATAGACTCCGCGGCGCCGCTGCTAGCCTTTTGAGGCTTCCGGGCCTGCGCCGACTCGCCGGCCACACTGTGCGCACTGACCTGCAGGTCGGTGTGCGCTGGTGCGCCGACGGGATTGCAATTGCGGTGCTTAGTGGCGATGGCACCACTCTGCACTTTTGCGACTGGCGTGCGGCGGAGACGCCACAGGAACGGGAGAGCGCCCTTTTTGTTTGGGTTACCAACCACCATCTGCGCGATGTTGCCACGACCATCGTGCTTGATGAGGGCGATTACCAGCTGCAGCAGCTCGATCTGCCGGGCATTCCCGATGAGGAGTTGGCCAATGCCGCCCGTTTTCGGGTCAAGGATCTGAGTCGCATCCCGCTGGCCGAGGCGGTTGTGGCCGCTTATCGCCTGCACTCTGATCGTGCCACCGATGGCGGCAGCATGGTCAGTATCGCCATCGCTGAGCAGGCGCGCGTTGAGGCGCTGGTCGCTGCCACTGCCGCAGCGGGACTGAGCCCGCAGCGGGTCGTCCACCGAGAGGTGGCGATGATTGGCCTGGCGCTGCAGACCCCTGACCCCGGCAGCCGTATCGCGCAGCTGCTCATTGACCACAGCACCGGGGTGGTCACACTCTCGCGTGACGATCAGCTCTATCTGGCGCGCGGTCACCATTACGGTACCGCCCGGTTGGCTGAGGCCGAGGTGAGCGAGCGCGAAGGGGTGATCTTGGAACTGCAGCGCTCGCTCGACTACCACGACAGCCAGCTTTCGACCGCCCGTGCAGCGCAGGTGCTGCTACTGCCGACCTCTTTTGACGCTGCCCCCCTGCTTGATGAGTTGAATGAGAATTTGCCCGTGCCAGCGGCGCAGCTCAGCTTAGAGCACATCGTTGAACTGGCCGCTGAGTCGGAAGCGGAGGCGCTGCTGCCGCCCTCCCCCGAGGTTCAGGCGCGGACGATTCTGGCTGTCGGGGCGGCTCTCCTGCCGCCGCTGCCGTCGGGCGCTCTCCTCTATCGGCCGCAGCCGCGCGAGATCGATTGGCTGGGTGCCGAGGCCATTGCCGCCTACACTGGGCTGTGGGCGGCTCTCTGCACGACGGTGGCAGGCGTTTTGCTCTATCAGGCGGCGCAGATTGAGCGGCAACAGGCCGAGCTGGAGGAGGAGCGGACCGAGTGGGTCGCTAACGTAGAGCGCTTGGAGGAAGAGCTCGCCGCCCATCGGCCAAGCACGCGACTTGCGCGCCGTCATGCTGCCCTGGAGCAGGAGCTGCAGCTGCGGCGACGCTTTGCGGATAAGCTGGAACGGATGGAGGCACGCCAGCTGGAGGGATTTTCACCGCTGCTGGAGGCGCTGGCTCGGGGCCGAGTCGAGGGGCTATGGCTGACCCACTTTGAGCGCTCTGGCGAGGCGCTTTATCTGCGTGGGCGCGCTCAGAAGCCACGCTATGTAGCTGAGTTTCTGGAGCAGCTGGCCGAGGAACCGACTTTGCAGGGAGCCGATTTTGATGGCTTTGAGATCATACGGCCGGCGGAAGAGATGGATGAGGCGGCTGAGGGGCGCGGGGGAACGGCCGGGGAAGCAGCGAGAGGAGCGGCTCGAGGGGCGACCAGGGACATGGTGGAGTTTAGGATTTCGACTCGGAGGCTGGAGCAGCAAGAGTAGCAAGGGGATCATCGAAGATGTCTGATATCGCGGACTGTCTGCTCGTAGCCATCTTGGGCTCTGAGGTTTTGCCGTGATGACGGCGGCCTGGGAGCGTGTGCGGGCAGCGATTGAGGAGCGCTCCACTCGTGAGCGTGTCTTGTTGTTGGCGGCGGCTGGGGTGCTGTGTGGTGCAGCCGCTTATTTTGGAGCGATCGAATCTTCGCTTGAGCGCGGTGCTGCGGCAGAAGCCGAGATCGGCGAATTGCAGCAGCAAATCGCCACCGCAAAGATACGGCGCGCGGAGATTGAGGAGCAACTGGCTATCGACCCTGATGAGCGGCTGCGTCGGGAGATCGATCGGTTGGAGGAGGCGCTGGCTGAAATCGAGGCGCACATCGCCGGGGAGATGCCCGACTTTATCGCTCCGCATGAGATGCGGGCGGTGCTGCGCGGGGTATTGGACGAACACTCGGGCATTCGCTGGGTGCATCTACAGCGACTGCCGGCCGAACCACTCCTGGAAGCTGATGCCGACGGAGAAGTGCCGCCGATCTTTCGCCACCCGGTCCACCTGGAGGTCGAGGCGAGTTATATGGACACGCTGCGCTTTTTGGAGGCTCTGGAGGCGCTGCCATGGCAGCTGGCCTGGGACCGGATGGAATACACCGTGGCCGAGCACCCACAGGCGCGGGTGACAGTGCGACTCTATACCATCTCTGGGCAACGGAGTTGGCTGGGGCTGTGACGGGCTGGG
This sequence comes from Halorhodospira abdelmalekii, assembly GCF_016583625.1. GTDB lineage: Bacteria > Pseudomonadota > Gammaproteobacteria > Nitrococcales > Halorhodospiraceae > Halorhodospira > Halorhodospira abdelmalekii. The sequence goes on from NZ_NRRN01000056.1 coordinate 17,192, forward strand.
GCTGTGACTGTCCCCCGAGTGATTGCCACCACGCCACCACGCCACCACGCCACCACGCCACCACGCCACCACGCCATTGTCCCGGAGTGAACCGCGGAGTGAACTGCCGCACGGTCGTTCCCGCGTGGTACAATTTTTTCCGACTGAACGAAACGCACCGTCGCCGACCCTTGGAGCCCGTCGCCATGACCTCGGCAGTCGCCTTCTACGAAGCGTTAACCTCTGCCCCCGATGACCGCGCCCGGGCACGAGTGATCGCGGAGGCGTTTGAACGCCTTGAGGATCGCTACCCGCACCTGCCCGACCTTGCCACTCAGGCCCACCTGCGCGAGAGCGAACTGCGGCTGCAGAAGGAAATCGAACTGCTCCGTGCTGAACTCAAGTCCGATATCGAGCAGGTCCGCGCCGAGCTCAAGTCCGACATCGAGCAGGTCCGCGCCGAGTTGAAGCTCGACATTGAGCAGTTGCGTACCGAGGTGGTGCGGATCAAAGCCGATCTGCTCAAGTGGCTGGTGCCGCTGTTGCTCGGTCAAGCCGCGCTGATTGTAACACTCGTTAAAT
>NZ_NRRN01000057.1 GCF_016583625.1 Halorhodospira abdelmalekii
TACCAAGGAGTGCCGGCGGGGATGGCGGCGCGGGGAGGGGCGCTCCCCCGGGTGGCAGCTCAGCGCCGCCGCCCCGGAGGGGGGTAAGGCCCGGGATGCTCGGGCAGTGTAATGTTGAGTTCCAGCACTTCGTGTGTTCCGTCACGCTCGACCTCGACGCGGACCGCTCCGGGGTCGACAGTCACGTAGCGGCGCACCACCTCAAGCAGCTCATCGCGCAGCATCGGCAAGTAGTCGGGGCCACCGCCGCGCTCGGCACGCTCGTGCGAGACGATAATCTGCAGCCGCTCCTTCGCCACACTGGCGCTCCCCCCGCCCTGACGCTCTTTGCTGCGCTCTCGAAAGAACCTCGCAATATTCATTACACCTATCCTCCGAACATCCGCCCGAACAATCCCTTGCGCTCGGCGTGGATGAAGCGGTGGGGGCGCTCCTCGCCAAGATAGCGCGCGACCGCATCGTCATAGGCCCGACCGGCATCGGCCCCTTCATCGAGGATCACCGGCACACCGGCGTTGGAGGCGTTGAGCACGTCGGTCGACTCCGGAATCACCCCCAGCAGCTCAATGGCTAGGATCTCGCAGACGTCGTCGACGCTGAGCATCTCGCCCTTGGTGACTCGATGCGGATCGTAGCGGGTCAGCAGCAGGTGCTCGCAAACCGGATCCTCGCCTTGCTCGGCACGCCGGGTCCGGCTGGCCAGCAGACCGAGCACGCGGTCGGAGTCGCGCACCGATGAGACCTCGGGATTGGTGACCACAATGGCATCGTCGGCGTAGTACGAGGCCAAATGCGCCCCGCGCTCAATACCGGCTGGAGAGTCGCAGATGATGTAATCAAACTGCTCGCGCAGTTCCCCGAGCACCTGCTCGACCCCCTCGGCTGTTAGCGCATCTTTGTCGCGGGTCTGCGACGCCGGAAGAATCATCAGGTTATCGAGGCGTTTATCCTTAATAAGCGCTTGGTGCAGGCGCGCATCGCCGGTGATGACGTTGACGAAGTCAAAGACCACACGACGCTCACAGCCCAACACCAGATCGAGGTTGCGCAAGCCGACATCGAAATCGATCACGGCCGTCTTATGGCCGCGCTTGGCCAACCCGGCAGCAAACGATGCAGCCGTGGTCGTCTTGCCGACCCCGCCTTTGCCGGATGTAATCACGACGATTTTCGACACCAAACCTCCCCGCTGCCGTTATGCCAGACCATGTCTATCCCCCCTTGTGGTTACCGCCGCTGTTGTTGCCGCCGAACGGCTCAATGTGCAGCACCCCCGCCTCATCGAGGCGAACCTGTGCCGGACGCCCGTGCAGCTCTTCGGCAAAACGCTCGCTGACTTGGTAATTACCAGCCACCGAGACCAACTCGGCCTCCATCCCCATACAGAATATACGTGCCTGTTCATCTCCCTGCACACCGGCGAGGGCACGCCCGCGCAGCGGCCCGTAGATGTGGAGGTCGCCATCGGCCAACACCTCGGCCCCCGGCCCCACCGCGCCCAACACGACCAGTCCCCTGCCGCGGGCGTAGAACTGCTGCCCGGAGCGCACCGGATGATCGATGACACGCGGCGGCAGGGGCGGATTGCCGCTGTGCTCCTGTGCCGCGGCTGCCGCCTCACTTGGGGCGCCACGACCTCCGGGACCCGCGGGACCATCGGGACTACGACCATCGGGCATCTCAACCGCCGCTGCGGACTCTGCTGCCGTGACTGTCGGTGTCGATGTGGCCTGCTGGGTCTTCTCATGGGCCGCGGCACTGGTGCGGGTGGTTGTTCTATCGGTCCCATCGGCCGCTTCGGCGTGACTACTCTGGCCCGCTTGGCCCGTCTGGCCCGCTGCCCCCGCCAGCACGCCAAGCCCGGCGGCCTGCGCCGTCTCGACATCGACTCCGTCACCGCGCACCGCCACCGGCACCAGCCCGAGCTCGCGCATCGCGGTGGTCAGGGCGCACAGATCGACGGAATCTTCCCCCACCAGCCCATCATCGAGCTCGATGAGCATCGGCGCCCCACGCAGCAGATTAGGCGCCTCTTGCAGCTTACTTTCAAGCACCGCACATAGTGAGGGAATTGACGGCGAGTGGACGCGCACCACGGTCAACGTCGCCATGCGCCCCTTTAAGTCGAGCGCGGGGGCGTCATCTTCCCTCGTTCCGATCTCGGTCACGGTCTCAGCCTCGACTTCGACCTGGTCCCCGACCCCCGCGCCGGTTCCGTCACCGGCAGACGGCTCACCTGCGGACAACTCCTCTGTCGACGTTGGTGTCGGTGCCATGGGCGCGCCCCCCCTTTCGCTAACCGGTCAACAGCGTGTTGACTCGCTTGACGTAAGCGGCCGGATCTTCCAGCTGCCCCCCTTCGGCCAGCAGCGACTGCTCGTAGAGCGTCCACGCCCAGTCGTGCAAGCGTGCCTCCGGCTCGGCGTCGAGACGGCGAATCAGCGGATGGTCGGGATTGATCTCCAGCGCCGGTTTACCGGCAGGCAGGTTGTGGCCGGCGGCCTGCAGCAGCCGCTGCATCCCCATCCCGAAGTCGTACTCGCCGACGACCAAACAGGCCGGTGAGTCGGTCAGGCGATCGCTGACGCGCACGGCGCTGACCCGATCGCTGAGTGGCGTTTGCAGGCGCTGACAGAGGTCTTTGTAGGTCTCAGCCTGCTCTTCGCGCCGACTCTTCTCCTCGTCGCTCTCCGCACCGGTGAGCTTGCCGAGATCGAGCTCGCCTTTGGCCACCGAGGCCAGCGGCTTGCCGTTGTACTCGTGCAGGTGGGCCACCAGCCACTCATCGACCGGATCGGGAAGGAGCAGCACTTCGATGTTGTGGCGGCGGAAGACCTCCAGGTGCGGGCTGTGGCGAGCGGCGTTGAAGCTCTCGGCGGTGACGTAGTAGATCTTCTCCTGGCCCTCGGCCATGCGCTCGACGTAGTCGGCCAGCCGAACATCGGGCGTCTCCTTCTCTTCGCGGGTCGAGGAGAAGCGCAGCAGATCGGCAATCCGCTCGCGGTTGTTGGGGTCCTCGGCGACCCCCTCTTTGAGCACTCGACCGAAGGTCTGCCAGAAGGTCGCGTAGGTCTCCGGCTCGTGTTTGGCCATCCGTTCGAGGCGATCGAGGATGCGCTTGACGGCCGCCCCACGGATCGAGGCGATCATCGGGTTGTGCTGCAGCATCTCGCGCGAGATGTTCAGCGGCAGATCGTCGGAGTCGACCACCCCGCGCACGAAGCGCAGATAGCGCGGCAGCAGGTGTTCGTTGTCCTCGGTGATAAAGACCCGCCGCACGTAGAGCTTAACGCCGTGCGCGGTGCGCTGATCGTAGAGATCGAAGGGCGCGCGCTGCGGGATGTAGAGCAGCGAGACGTAGGCTTGCCGCCCCTCGACGCGGTTGTGGACCCAGGTCAGCGGGTCGCTGAAGTCGTGTGCGACGTGCTTGTAGAGCTCTTTATACTCCTCGTCGCTGATCTCGTTTTTCGGCCGCATCCAGAGGGCCGAGGCGCGGTTGACGACCTCCCAGGCCGGTTGCGCCGGGGCGGCATCGGCCGCGGCGCCGTCAGCAGTGCCCTCGTCTGAGCTATCGGCGGGGCTCGCGGCGGTCTCCGTGCTCGCGTCTTCGTCGGTCGGCTTCGCGGCCTCTGTCGTCGTAGCGGGCGACTCGAGCGGCGGCATCTCGATCGGTACCGAGATGTGGTCGGAGTATTTGCGGATGATGGAGCGTAAGCGCATGCCGTCGCAGAATGCCTCTTGGCCCTCGGCCAGGTGGATCACGACGCTGGTGCCACGCTGCGCCCGCTCGATCGGCTCGATGCTGTAGCCCCCTTGCCCGTCGGAGCGCCAGCAGACGCCGTGGCGCGGCTCCAAGCCAGCCTTGCGGGTAAAGAGCTCGACGCGGGCGGCGACGACAAAGGCGGAGTAGAAGCCGACACCGAACTGGCCGATCAGCTGCGCATCTTGTTGCTGATCGCCGGTCAACTGCTCCAGAAAGCGGCGAGTGCCGGAGTGGGCGATGGTGCCGAGGTTGGCGATGACATCGTCCCGATCCATGCCGATGCCGTTGTCGGAGACGGTCACGGTCCGCTGCTGCGGGTCGAACTCGACGCGAATCCGCAGGTGCGGATCGTTTTCGAAAAGCTGCTCTTGTTGCAGCGCAGCAAAACGCAGCCGATCGATCGCATCGGACGCGTTGGAGATCAACTCACGAAGAAAGACCTCGCTGTCGGAGTAGACCGAGTGGATCATCAACTTGAGCAGCTGCTGCACTTCGGCCTGAAACTCGCGGGTCTCCATCTCGGATCCTGCGCTCATGCTCTCTCCATTGCCTCCTGATTCTGTCGACTTGACGCTCTATCTGGGCACTTCAACTGGACAATTCAACGGGGCACTTCAACGGGACACTTCAGCCGGGGCATTTTGGGATCCCCCGGCTTCGCTAATGACCTGGCTCCGCTTAGAAGAGATCAGGCGACTGCGGCTGCGTCTCGGCCTCGGCCGCATCCTGCTCCGCGCCTCCCGAACGACCTGAGCGCGGTGCGGCCTGCCGGGCCGGGATGAACTCACCGGTCACCATCTCCTTGTAACTAGACCCTGGGCCGACCATCGGGAAGACGCCGGCGTCGGGATCGATCATGACCTCAAGGAAGGCCGGGCCGGGGAATTCGACGAAGGCTTGCAGGGCCGCGGCGACCTCCTCTTTGGCCGTCACGCGCCGGGCGAACTCGTAGCCGTCGGCCTCGGCCGCCTTGATGAAGTCCTTGCGGCGCAGCGACTTATCGGAGGCCGAGAAGCGATCGCCAAAGTAGAGCTTCTGCCACTGCCGGACCATGCCGTCGCCGAGGTTGTTGAGCAGGAGCACCTTGACCGGCAGACCGTAGGTCGTCGCCGTCTCAAGCTCACCGAGGTTCATGCGCAGTGAGCCGTCGCCGTCGATGTTGACCACCGTCTTATCGGGGCAGGCTAGATAGGCGCCGATGGCCGCCGGCAAGCCGAAGCCCATGGTGCCCAAGCCGCCCGAGGTCAGCCACTGGCGCGGCTCACGGAAGTCGCAGTACTGCGCCGCCCACATCTGGTGTTGACCGACGCCGGTGGCGATGATGGCGCTGCCACCGGTCAGGGCGTTGAGCTGTTCGATGACGTAGTGCGGCTGGATCAGCTCGCTGGTGCGGTCGTAGCCCATCGGGTGGCGTGTGCGCAGACCGTGTACATGCTCCACCCAGGCGTCGAAGCACGGCTCAAAGCCCATCGACTCGCCGTAGCGCAGCAGCTGCTGCAGGCTGCGCGAGGCCTCGCCGACGTGCGCCCAGTCGACCCCCTTGACCTTGCCGATCTCGGCGGCATCGATGTCGATGTGCGCGATCTGCTCGGCGAGCGGGGCGAACTCTTCGACCTTGCCGGCGACCCGATCGTCGAAGCGGGCGCCGACAGCGATTAGGAAGTCGCAATCCTCGACGGCGTAGTTGGCGTAGGCCGTCCCGTGCATCCCGAGCATGCCGAGGTAGAGCTCATCGGTGGTGTCCATCGCCCCGAGCCCCATCAGGGTGCTGACGACCGGGATGCGGTAGGTGTGGGCAAAGTCGCGCAGCTCGCGCTGAGCATCGCCGACGACCGCCCCGCCGCCGACGTAGAGCAGCGGCCGGCGCGCGCGCTGGAGCATTTCGAAGAAGCTGCGGCACTTGCGATCGGAGAGCTTCGCCGAGCGCAGCGTCTCGAGCCGCTGCCGATAGCCGCGGATATCGAGATAGCCCTCGCCGCGAAACTCGCCGACCCAGTTTTGAACGTTCTTCGGCACATCGACGACGACCGGCCCCGGCCGCCCCGAGCGCGCCACCTCGAAGGCGGTGCGAATGGTCGCCTCGACCTTCTCCGGGTCGGTGACCAAGAAGACGTGCTTGGCACAGCTGCCCATGATGTTGACGATCGGCGCCTCCTGGAAGGCGTCGGTGCCCATGGCGTGGGTCGGCACCTGGCCAGTTATGGCGACGACCGGGACCGAGTCGGCCATGCAGTCGCGGATCGGCGTGACGGTGTTGGTCGCGCCCGGGCCGGAGGTCACGAGAAAGCAGCCGACCTTGCCCGAGGCGCGGGCGTAGCCGGCCGCCATAAAGCCGGCCCCCTGCTCGTTGGCCGGGACGATCAGGCGCATCGGCTCGTCGAGATCGCCTTGCGCCGCGGCGCTGCGGTGGCGCTGGTTGTAGCGGAAGACCGCATCGTAGGTCGGCAGGATGGCACCGCCGCTGTAACCGAAGAGGGTGTCTACGCCCTCCTGGGCGAGCACCTCGATGATCATCTCGGCACCGCTCATCGTCTGGCCGGCGAGCGGGTGGCGCGAGGAGGCTGTGGTGTCACTGTGCAGGGAGGTGAAGGTTGCTGTATCCATATGGGTCTTCTCGGCTTGATCGAAACCGCCAGTGCTCAGGGCGCACGGACGAATTTAAGGTTCGGGGTATGTTACTCACTTTCGTAGCCGCAGTTAAAGATCAGCCCAGGTCGTGCAAGTCTTGCGAATCTTGCGGGTCTTACGAGGCGTGCGAATCGAACGAGTCGAGCTAGTCGACCGAATCGGGGGTGTCGGCATCCTTAATCCCCATCAGGTAGAGGGTGCCGTCGAGCCCAAGGGTCGAGATCGATTGCCGGGCGCTCTCCTGAACCACTGGCTTGGCGCGAAAGGCGATGCCGAGGCCGGCGAGGCGCAGCATCGGCAAGTCGTTGGCGCCATCGCCGATGGCGATCACCTGTTCAAGCGCCAACCCCTCCTGCTCGGCGATCGTGCGCAGCAACTCGGCCTTGCGGCGGCCGTCGACGATCTCGCCGGTGACTCGGCCGGTCAGGTAGCCGTCACAGATCTCGAGGTCGTTGGCGTAGACGTAATCGATGCCGAGTTGGCGCTGCAGATGCTGGCCGAAGTAGGTAAAGCCGCCGGAGATGATAGCGGTGACGTAGCCGAACGATTTCACCGTGCGCACGAGTCGTTCCGCACCTTCGGTGAGGGTTAAACGCTCGGCGACTTGCTGCAGGGTCTCTTGCGGCAGACCTTCGAGCAGGGCGACGCGCCGGCGCAGACTCTCGCAAAAATCGATCTCGCCGTGCATCGCCTGCTCGGTGACCCGCGCACACTCCTTGCCGACACCGGCTGCCTTCGCCATCTCATCGATCACCTCCTGCTGGATCAGCGTCGAATCCATATCGAAGGCGACCATGCGCCGGTTGCGCCGGTAGACGTTGTCCTCCTGGAAGCTGATATCGACGTCGAGCGCCTTGGAGATCTCCATAAAGTCGCGCTTCATGGTGTCGGGATCGACCGGCTGGCCCCGTACCGTCAGCTCGACACAGGCGCGCGAGCGCTCGCCCTCGCGATGCAGCGGACGGCGCCCCGAGAGGCGAACGACATCTTCGATGTTCAGCCCTTGGGCGGTGATCACCTCAGCGATGCGGGCCATCTGTTCGGCCGTCACCGAACGACCGAGCAACGTGATGATGTGGCGCGGTTTACCTGCACCGCGCACCCAATTGTGGTACCTTTCTTGGGTGATTGGCGTGAAGCGCACTTGCATCCCGGCGTCGTGCAGATGAAAAAGGACATCTTTGAGCACCGGCGAGACGTCCTTCTCGGCCGGCACCTCGACGAGGATACCGAGCGAGAGGGTATCGTGGATCATCGCCTGACCGATATCGAGCACGCCAACGTCGTACTCGGCCAGGATACCCATTAGCGATGAAGTCAGCCCAGGCTGATCCTCACCCGAGACGTTGATCAGGATAATCTCACTCATAGATTCACAACCGCGAAGAGGGATGCACATCATATAGGAAGCACCCTGCTTGAGGATACCGACGATCGTGCACTCGGGAGAGCAATCATGCTGAATCGCCCCTTTAGTCACCACTCTGATGTCCCGCCCCTAGACCGGCGGGGTGCTGCCTCGCCCGCCCGCCCTCTTGATGATCGGTTGCGCAAGACGCTACGAGCGGCCAGACGGGTCGTCGTCTTGACCGGCGCCGGCGTCTCAGCCGAGAGCGGCATCCCCACCTTCCGCGAAGCGCAACACGGGCTGTGGGCACAATTCGACCCCGAGAAGCTGGCCACGCTGGAGGGCTTCTTGTGTCAGCCGCGGCAGGTCTGGGCGTGGTATACGCAGCGCCGCCAGGTCATCGCGCAGGCAGAGCCGAACGCCGCCCACCGCGCCCTGGCCGACTGGCAGCAGCGGCTGCACAGCTGCCACATCGTGACGCAGAACGTCGATGGGCTGCACCAGCAAGCCGGCAGCGACACTGTCACCGAGCTGCACGGCAATATTCACCGCGACCGCCCCCTTGAGGGGCCGGTGCCGAAAGTGTTGGCGGCCGACCCGAAACTGCCCCGCTGCCCAGAGACCGGCACACCGCTGCGCCCTGATGTCGTCTGGTTCGGCGAGGCCCTGCCGGCGGGAACATTGGAGCAGGCCGGTGCGGCGATCCGCAATAGTGACTTGCTGCTGTCGATCGGCTCCTCATCGCTGGTACAGCCGGCCGCCTCGCTTCCGCTGGAGGCGCTTGAGCGTGGTATTCCAGTCCTTGAGATCAACCCCGAACCGACGCCGCTAACACCGGTCGCCGATTGGAGCCTGCGCGGTAAGGCCGCCGAGATCGTCCCGCAACTGGTGGCTGCGGCGACAAACCGCTGACCCCGCGACCGACTGTCACGGCAGCTTGACGTTTACTGGCCGGCCTTCGTAATGTACGCGCATGTCTGAGGCTGCCCAACCCCAAAATGCGCTCAAGCGCCCCGACTTTGCCACGGTGATCGAGCTGCTCAAGCCGGTTACCTGGTTGGCACCGACGTGGGCCTTCTTCTGTGGTGTCGTCTCCGCCGGCATCGTGCCGAGCGGCTGGCAGTGGCTCTTGGCCGCCGCCGGCGTCATGCTGGCCGGTCTGGTCTGTGGCACCAGTCAGGCTATCAACGACTGGTTCGATCGCCACGTCGATGCCATCAACGAACCACACCGGCCGATCCCGTCGGGCCGCATGCCGGGGCGTTGGGGGCTCTATATCGCGATCGTCTCTAGCGCCTTGGCGTTGGTGATCGCCGCCCTGCTCGGCCCGGTCGTCTTTGTCGCCGCGATCATAGCCGTGGCCCTCGCCTGGGCGTACAGCGCCCCGCCCTTCCGCCTGAAGCGCAACGGCTGGATCAGCGCCGGTGCCGTCGGCATCTCCTATGAGGGCATTCCGTGGATCACTGGGGCAGCGGTCATGATCTACGCCTCAAGCGGGTCGGCTGTCATGCCCGATTGGCAGATCTTCGCCGCTGCCCTGCTCTACAGCCTAGGGGCGCACGGCATCATGGTGCTCAACGACTTTAAGGCCGTTGAGGGCGATCGCCAGATGGGGCTGGTCACCGTGCCGGTGCAGCTCGGCACCCAGCGGGCCACTCAAGTCGCCTGCATCACCATGATCGTGCCGCAGTTGATCGTCATCGGTTTGCTGCTCTCCTGGGGACAGCTCTGGCACGCGGTCGGGGTCTCACTGCTGCTCGGCGTGCAGATCGGCTTGATGGTGCGCTTGCTGAAAGATCCGAAGGGGTATGCTGCCTGGTATAGCTTTGTCGGGGTAACGCCGTACATCCTCGGGATGTTGATCACCGCCTTTGCCATCGGCAGCATCGTCGGGGGCGGTGCGTGAGCACCCCGAGCACCCTTGGCTGGCTAGGTATTATCCGACTCGGGCTGGTCAACTCTGCCCTCGGTGCGATTGTCCTCCAACCTTTAACGACCCTGAATCAGGCCATGATCAACGATCTTGGCCTGATGGCGATGCTGCCCGGACTTCTCGGCGGCTTCTACTACGCGATTCAGTTGTCGCGACCGCGGGTCGGCCACGCCCTCGATAGCAGCAGCGGGCGCCGCACGCCGTGGATTTTGGCGGGCATGGCGGTGTTGGCGTGCGGTGGCATCAGCGCAGCCGCGGGGGTCTGGCTGATGGGGACCCTGCTGTGGGCAGGGATCGGCGTTGCTGTGGTTGGCTACTTCTTTATTGGCGTCGGTGTTGCCGCGACCGGCACAGCGCTACTGACGTTGCTGGCGACGCGGGTGGCCTCCCAGCACCGACCGCTGGCGGCCATGATCGTCTGGCTGATGATGATTCTCGGCTTTGCCGTCACCGGCGGGCTGGTCGGCGCCGTGCTCGACCCCTTCTCGCTGGAGCGCCTCTTCGTCGTCGTCTCGGTGGTCTGCGTCACCGCGTTGACGCTCGCAGCCCTTGCCCTCTTTCGCTTGGAAGGCCCCGAGATCGCCCCGACTCAGCCGGCCGACCCGGCGGCCGCGACTGGCGAGGGCCAAAGCTCCTTTGTCACGGCGCTGCGTGAGGTGTGGGCCGATACCAAGGCGCGCCGCTTTACGATCTTCGTCTTCGTCTCGATGCTCGCCTACAACGCCCACGAGACGATCATCGAGCCGTTTGCCCGCATCGCCTTTGATCTGACGGCCGGCCAAGCGACTCAGCTCGGCGGCATGTACCTCTACTCTGGAGTGCTGCTCGGTATGGTGCTCGTCGGTCTTCTCGGCACCTTCGGGCGCGGCCGTTTCGGGACGCTGTGGGCGTGGGCCATCGGCGGCTGCATCGCCTCCGGGGGCGCGCTGGCCGCCCTCGGCATCGGCTCGGTGGTCAGCGAGGTCTGGCCGCTGCGCATGTCGGTCTTCGCCTTGGGCGTAGCCAACGGCGCTTATGCGGTGGCCGCCATCGGTCTGATGATGCGCTTGGCGAACGAAGGTGAGGATGCGCGTGCTGGGGTGCGCATCGGTCTTTGGGGGGCTGCGCAGGCGGTCGCCTCCGGGCTCGGCATCTTCCTCGGGACGGCCGGTGTCGATCTTTTCCGTTTCCTCTTCCACATGCCCTCTTTCGGCTACAACGTGGTCTTTACCCTGGCTGCTGTGCTGTTCCTGGTCTCTGTCTGGCTCGCGGCGCGTGTCTTGACCGTCGATCGAGCTCCGGCGGCAGCAGTGAGCGGCGGTGGCAGCCTCTCTGCACAACGCTCGATCAACCGGGAGTGATATCCGATGAGCCATGCCATCCCCACTGCCGACCGCTTCGATGTGGCCGTCGTCGGCGGCGGCCCCGCCGGAGCGACGGCTGCCCACGAATTGGTCCGCCGCGGCCACTCGGTCGCCTTTATTGATCGCCCTGGGCGCATCAAGCCGTGTGGTGGCCTGATCCCGCCGCAGCTGATCCGTGAGTTCGAGATCCCGTTCGATCTGATCGCGGCCAATGTGCGCGGTGCGCGCATCGTCTCGCCGACCCTTAACCACGCCGATATGCCGATTCCGGCCCCCGGGGTCGCAGTCCCTCCCGATGAGGAGGACGGTCCGCTGAGCATGCTCAGCATGGTCGATCGCGAGGTCTTCGATGAGTGGCTGCGGCAACGCGCCGCCGATGCCGGCGCCGAGCGGCGCGATGGCCGCTTCACCAAGCTCGAACGGGTCGATGACGGCATTCTGCTGGAGTATGAGGAGGGGCGCGGCCGGACCGATGCCCCACGCCGGCAAATCTGGGCGCGCACTGTCATCGGCGCCGACGGTGCGCGTTCGACCGTTGGTAAGCAGGCCGTTCCGGGGGCGCAGGATATTCCGTGCGTCGGTGCCTATCACGAGATCATCGAATCACCGCCGGCGCAGGACGACCGCTTCGATCCGAACCGCGCCGATCTGCACTACCGCGGCGAACTCTCGCCCGATTTCTACGCCTGGATCTTCCCCCACGGCGGCACCACGAGCGTCGGCGTTGCAAGCGGCGTGAAGGGCTTTTCGTTAAAGGGGGCCGTTGCGCAGCTGCGCCGCGAGACGGGGCTCGATCAAGCCAAGACGCTGCGCTGCGAGGGGGCACCGATCCCCATCGGGCCACTTGAGCGCTGGGATGACGGCCAGAACGTCGTCCTGGTCGGTGACGCCGCCGGCGTCGTCGCCTCGGCCTCGGGCGAGGGGATCTACTACGCCATGGCCAGTGCGAAGTACGCCGCTGATGCCGTCGAGGAGACGCTGCGCAGCGGCGATGGAGCGGCGCTTGGCAAGGCTCGGGCGGCCTTTATGCGTCAGCACGGCCAAGTCTTTAAGGTCCTCGCCACGCTGCAGCGCTTCTGGTACAAGAACGACAACCGTCGCGAGCGCTTCGTCAGCATCTGCTGCGACCCCGACGTTCAAGCCCTGACGTGGGATGCCTATATGAATAAGCGCTTGGTCAAGGCGCGACCGTGGGCCCACATCCGCATCATGGTGAAGAATATTGCGCACTTGACGGGGCTAGCCCGCGCGCGCTGAGGCACTGCACTGCATTGATGCGCTGATGCACGCCCCCTCACGCGATGCTTTTTCTGCGTGTGCGCTTTCTTTGTGTGCGTTGTCGCGTGGGAAGGTTGACTCGGTTGACTCGGTTTTGGTTCGGCTTGGATGGTGGATAACCCTATGGCTACACCCGCTTCAGATGCACCCGATTCAGACGTAAAAGTGATTCGTTCCGCCTATCGCAGCCCTGTCGTTGCTTGGGGGCTGATTGCGGCGGGCATTTTAGTCATCCTGCTGTGGCTGCTCTCTTACCAGTTGCACGCCGCGGAGGGCTACGTCTTCTCTGATATTGCCGCGCCCTTTTTCTACTTTGTCACCTTCAGCGCCATGCTGATTCTTGGCGGCATCTTTTTGATCATCTTCACTACCCACTCGTGGCGCTGCCGCATTGAGAGCGACGGTGTCGTCCTCTACCAGGGTTTTTTAGGAAAACCGGAGCGCACGGACATCAAAGGCTCCGAAATGAAGGAGGTCTTCTGCCGCCGCGGCATGATTGCCTCGATGCTGGGCGTTGGCGATATCTGGATCAAGACGCCCGATGATAAGTCACACGTCTTGCCGGGGGTGACCAACCCTGATGCGATCATCGAACAGCTTCGGGCGATTCAAGAGCAGAAGGGACGGCGCTGACGGCGTCGCTAATTGTGTAACCGGCTCGCAAGCAAGGTGGGCCTTGATCATTCACTGGTTGGCGAAGCGGACCAAACGATGATCACCCCCGCAAGGTGTAACCGCGCCGCTACTTCGCCGTAGCGGCGCCTACACGATAGCTGCTCCCTCCTCCTCGCTTCCTCCTCGCTCCTCGCTCACTCTCTCCTCTTCCTAGCTCCCTCGCACTACGCCGCCCTACGCCGCCGGTGCCTTGCTTGCGCTCTGCTGCGCCTGTAGCCGTAGCCCAATGTGAAAAGTAAGGGCCAGCCACAAAAGGAATTGCCACGAAAGGAATTCAGCCGACCTGAGGAAATGCGAGTGACGACGACGAAACTTTGTCAGCCGCAAAAAGCAAAAAATTTTTCGACTGAATCGAAAAACTATTAGAGAAGAGAAAAAGAAGAAACAGGGAGAAGGGGGCTGCTACTTAGCGAAAGATGAGCTAAAGGAGAAGGAAAAAAGGCGACGGGCTCGGCCGAGCTCCAGAACCGCTCGGCCGAGCCCGTCCGGCCTTTACCAGCGCCGCAGGGTCCGCGAGATAGTCGGGAACCCCAGGATGGCCAGGATTACGAGAACACCAACAACGATTCCGGCGTCACCCATGTGAACCTCCCTTCATTTTCGGTCGTTATGCAACGTTTACGTGCCTGCATGTCGGTCCCCGGAACCCTACACCCAGTGAAGAGCCGGGCTCCACGACCAACGTGCGATTACTATACTGCCACAATGTAGCGGAGACGGGTGTGCGGCATAGGCGCCCACTCCCTCCGAGCCCACCGAGCAAGCGCGCCCCGCGACCCGCGCCACGTGCGGGCAGCGAACAGCCTGCGGTTGCGGCAGCATGAGCCACACGTCGTTCGCTCAGGCTACTTGCCGCCACCAGGGGCCATTTTATCAGCGAACTTCTTGGTGTACTCGCCAAGAAGCGGAATCTCGAGTGGCTGCTTCTTGATGGTCATCACCGCCATGTAGATCAAGAAGCCCAAACCGGCCCAGAAGATCAACGGCAGCCCTAAAACCGAAAAACTGAGAACGTAGATCGCGATCCAGGCAACTAGAATCACCGCTGAGATCAAGATCGAGCGGCAGGCGTGGAAACGCACCTCTGGCTTATCACGGTGCGCAGCCAGATACATAAAGCCGGTCACCGGCCCGACAACGTACGACACCCCTGAGGCCGTTTGGCTAACCTCCGCCTCACGCTCACGCTGCGCCTGAGCCGTGCTCTTTGAAGTGCTGTCAGCGCTAGACTTCGAAGAAGTGGCGGCGCCGGCGGTCGCCGAACCCGTTGCTGAAGCCTTCTCAGAGGCACCCTGCGCGCTCGCAGCGGACCCTCGCGCGGAGCTCTCCATCTCCTCAGGACGCTCGACCCCAGCGCTTGAAGTGCGCGCTGTTGCGCCGGCTGCAGCGCTCTGTCCAGCCGTGCTTGCGCCGCTGGCCGGAGTTGAGCTGCCCTTCGCGGCACCACTTTGAGAAGTGCTCGCGCCACTCTCGGGAGTCTGAGAGCTCCCGGATTTCTCATTTACGTCCATACTCATGGTCCACACCTCCGTCAACTAGCCCCTCAGGGCAAAAACCACTCTTTAAAACGAACTGACGCAAAATGCCTCGTCGAAAAAGATCGGTGAGTTTCTCGTAGGTGCTGCGCCCCGGCAACGGCGGGTTTTGCTAGTATAGCGCGGGCGCCCCCCCCCTACGGCAACACCCGGCTCGCCACCCAAAGGCGCGCATGTGATCGAAGAATTGGGCCGCTCCCGACGCAACAACCCCACCCCCTGAAAGAACAATCCAGCTTCGGATAGCAGGGAGCCGATAGGGGCGGTCAACAGCGGATGGTGCAATCGCAGGCGATGGCGCTGGAGGCTGCGAGGATTAAAGCAGTTGTCAAAACTGCGCCAACACTGTGCGCCGTCGAAGAGCGCGCGCACTCTGCCGAAACAACGGAACGCCGATCCTAGCCGTTCCGACGTGGCAGCGAAGTCTTCTTTGCAGGCGCGCTGTGCCACGAGGCTTAATTCATGACGATGTGAAGATCCCGTAACGCCGCTCCGCCTTCACCGCCGACACCGGTTGCTAAGCCGGCTGCTGGCTGTCAGCAGCGCCGCCTCAAGTGCGGTTCGGTCGTTGTAGCAAGTCGATAGAGGGATATGCGCTCGGGTAACCCGTGGCCTGCCTCAGTCGGCGGACTTCGCCAGCCGAGGCAGGCCATCGGCTATCTTACAGCTTACGCCGCAGGCAGGGCGTGAAACCAGCGACAGCCATCAGCACGAGTACAGCTACAACAATAGAGGCATCCATGATATGCACCTCTCTTTATCAGTCAGTGAGTACGTTTCGGCGTACAGGCACCCGGCCCCGCGGCTCCTCGAGAGGAACGACCGCTCGCCGGCATGCAAGGCCATAGTGACATAAAAATCGAGCGATGGGTGTGCGGCATAGGCGCCCACTCTGAGGAAGCAGGGCGCTATTAGGATGGTCGACAAAAATACTAAACTTTGCGTAACTAAAGCCAGTCGCATGAGCTGGCCCGTGCACTTATGGCGGGACACGGAGGCTGGCTTCACTTTTGAGAAACTTAGTAAATGAAGAGACCAACGGTGCTTTTATCGTGATACAGCCGACCGGCGCCGGCTTTTTATCAGACCTAACTCTTTTCAAACAAAAACCGGGGGCTCGTAAGTGAGCCCCCGGTTCTTTTCGACCCGAACGGTCGGGTCTATCCGTTAACGGCTACCCTTGAGCAGGTCGGTGCCAAGGTCACCAAACTGCAGGTAGTCGAAGTCCGGA
>NZ_NRRN01000058.1 GCF_016583625.1 Halorhodospira abdelmalekii
GGCAGCGGCGGGCTGCGCCTGCGACCTTCAAGTAAGGTAGGGGTTAAAGGTAGGGGTGACGGGCTCGTGACTCGGAGTGGGGAGCGGGCCGTTGCGACTATCTTTTCGAATTTCTTTACGACAATATCTTAGAGGCAGCCGCGTACGGCGGTGCGGAGGGGGCTTATCAAACGATCCGACGCGGGTCGGGACGAGGGGTCGTCGGCAAGGGATAGCGTATGGCAGGCGGCGATTGATGTCGTCGAGTCGCTGGTCTTTGTGCACGACGCTGAGTGCCGCATCATTGACGCCAATCGCGCCTACCTTGAGCGTGTCGGTCAGCCACGCGAGACGGTCGTCGGGCGCCCCTATTGGGAGGTCTTTCCGCTGCTGAGCGGCCCGCTCGACGGCTGCCGGCGCGGGCTTAAGCGGGCGCAGCAGCTCTCCGGACAGGTATGCGCCCCCGGTGAGCTCGAATCGAGCGAGGAGATCACTCTCGACTCCGGTGAGGTCTTCCTCTCGCGTTCCTTCGTGATGCGTACCCCCGCAGGTGCTTACTGGTGCTCGGTGCACTTGCTTGAGGAGGTGACCGAGCGGCGCCGACAGGAGCGCCATAGCAAGCAGGTGGCCACCGCGCTGCGTGAGCGCGAGGCGCAGCTTCAGCAGCTGTTCGCCAACATGACCGAGGGGGTCTTGGTCGTCGATCAGGCTGGCGCTGTCGTCTACGCCAACTCGGCCGCCGCGCGCCTCTTTGCGCGCAGCAGTTGGCAGATCATCGGCCAAGTGATTGGGTTACCGATCGGCGGGCCGGATGCTCAGGAGATCGAGCTCTACGGCCCGCAAGGAACTTTCTGCACTGTTGAGATGCGGGTGCGTGATGTGCGCTGGCACGGTGAGCCAGCCCACTTGGTCAATCTGCGCGATGTCACCGAGCATAAGCGTGTCGAGGGCGAGTTGCGGCAGGCTGCAGTCGTCTTCGAGGAGTCGCACGAAGGGATCGTCATCGCCGATGCCGAGCAGCGGGTCATTGCCGTCAATCGCGCCTTTAGTGAGATTACCGGCTACAGCGAGGAGGAGGCGGTCGGAACGCTATGGGCCCTGCTCGGCTCGGATCTGCACGAGCCGGCCTTCTACGAGGCGCTGTTGGAGGCGGTGGAGAGACACGGTCTGTGGACCGGTGAGCTGTGGAGTCGGCGCCGTGATGGTTCTTCCTTCGCAGGATTGGTCACCGTGCGCGATATTCGCGACGAAATCGGCCAGCGGACCCACTATCTGACGGTCTTTTCCGATATCTCGCGCGTTAAAGAGTATCAGAGCCAGCTTGAGCGGCTGCTGCACGCCGATCCGCTGACCGGATTGCCCAACCGTGCGCTCTTTCAAGATCGGCTTGAGCAGGCGGTGGTTGCGATGCAGCGCGCAACCGGAACCTTGGCTGTCTACTCGCTCGATATTAGAGATTTGAAGTCGGTCAATTTTACCCTGGGGGTCGAAGCTGGCGATGCGCTGCTGCAGCAAGTCGGGGCACGTCTACGGCAGGTGTTGAGTGAGCAGGAGACCGTTGCGCGTCTTGGTGGTGATGAGTTCGGGGTGCTCTGTCCTGGGTTGCGCGATGTCGATGCCGCGGGTGAGAAGGCTGAGCAGATGCTGAAGGCGGTGCAGCAGCCCTATCGCGTTGCCGGCAAAGAGCTGCACCTCTCGGTGTGCATCGGGTTGAGTGTCTTTCCGGGGCGGCAGTTGCCGGCCCATGAGCTCTTTCAGCAGGCGAATGCGGCGATGGAGCAGGCCAAGCAGGAGGGTGTGGCCTACCGCTTCTTTAGTGAGGAGCTGACCGAGCAAACGCGGGAGCGAGTGCAGTTGGGTTCCGAGTTGCGCTACGCGCTTGAACGCGGCGGGCAGCTCGCAGTCCATTATCAGCCACAGGTCGATCTGCGTACCGGATGCTGGATCGGGATGGAGGCGCTGGCGCGTTGGCGCCATCCGCAGCGCGGCTGGGTGCCGCCGGGGCGCTTTATCCCGGTCGCCGAACGGGTGGGGTTAATTGAGTTGCTGGGTGATTGGGTCTTTGAACAGGCGTGTATCGAGGCCCGTGCTTGGCTCGATGCCGGTTACGATCCGGGGCGAATCGGCGTCAACTTCGCTGCCCCGGAACTCGTTTCAACGGAATTGGTCGATAAGACGCTGGACATTTTAGCGCGTACCGGGTTGCCACCATCACATATCGAGTTGGAAATCACCGAGAGCCTCTTCGTCGATCCCCACGCCGAGACCATCGGCCGCTTAGAAGTCCTCCGCCAGCACGGCATGCGGGTAGCGATTGACGACTTCGGTACCGGCTACTCGGCACTGAGCTACCTGCGTGATCTACCGATCGATCGGCTCAAGATCGATCGCTCATTCGTTACCGGGCTCTCCGAAGATCCACGACTGGTGGCGATCACGCGGGCGATTGCTGGACTCGGCGAGAGCTTGGGCTTTGAAGTCATCGCCGAAGGGATCGAGACCGAAGCACAGCGACAGATCCTGCTCGACGCCGGGTGCTTCCAAGGGCAGGGGTATCTCTTTGCGCGCCCGTGTGCCGCCGCTGATCTCGATCTGCGCCACTTCGCAGCCCCCCTTTCGGCGACTTGACGCGCGCGCTCCCTTTGCCTATAGTCGCAACCAGAGTGGGCGGCTAGCTCAGCGGGAGAGCACTGCCTTCACACGGCAGGGGTCGCTGGTTCGATCCCAGCGCCGCCCACCACCTCCCCTTCCAGTAGCATCGACTGACCGCTGTCCTCGGCAAGCCTCCCGGCTAATCTTAAATGGCCCCTGGTGACAAGACTGTTGGGTCTACGACGCGCTCGCGGACAACGGGAGCGCCAGGGAGGTCATGGGAGACGAGCAGCTTCGCTTCCTCTCCCAGGAACTGGTCCAGCGGGTGAGACAGAGCGTGACCATCGACTGGCAGGTCCGAGAGAACGCTCGCGCGCAGATCCGAGTCCTCGTCAAGCGCATGTTGCGGAAGTTCGGCTACCCGCCGGACATGCAGCAGCGGGGAGCTTCGGCGACGTGCAGAGCGTCGAGCCCGAGGGGTGGGTAAGGCTTGATACCGGACGAAAGCTGCAGCCGGGCATGTTCGTGGCCCAAGTCGTTGGCAAGTCGATGGAACCGAGAATCCCGGATGCCGCTTGGTGTCTGTTCCGGTCGCCGGTGATTGGCACCCGGCGTGGCAAAGTCGTGATCGTCCAGCTTCGGGATCAAGTCGATCCCGAAACCGGCGAGCGCTACACCGTCAAGCGGTACGAAAGTGAGAAAACCGTAAACGAGGAAGGCTGGCGACACAGCCGGATCGTATTGCGGCCCGACAATCACGATTTTGAACCGATCGTGCTGACCGAAGCGGACGAAGGTACACTGCAGGTGATTGCGGAACTGGTGGAAGTTCTCGGGTCGCCGAGAGACGAGTCGAAGTTGTCGCTCTGATGGGCAAGAAAGGGCGCATAATCGGGCGAGGGTGGGTGTTTAGCCCGCCCTCACCACGCCACCTGGCATGCGGGTCCGCACTGAGCATTCGTCATCCCGGTTTGCGTCGCGAGCGTCCGCGACAAGTGCCCTTTAACTATGCGTTCGTCGGCAGTTCGACGGCAAGATGCAGCCCGCCACCGCTGCGATTCTCCGCGCGCACCGAGCCGCCGTGGGCTTCGATGGCGCGCTTCGCAATCGCCAGGCCGAGCCCATGGCCGGCGTACTCGTGCCCTGGGCTCCCTTCAAGCCGCTGGAAGGGTTCGAAGAGACGTGGCAAATCGGCTTCAGCAACACCGGGGCCGGCATCAGTTACCGAGATGTTCAAACGCTCTGCTGTCTCCCACCGCCAGCTGACCTCGACGGCCCCGGAGGGGGGAGTGTGGTAGACGGCGTTGCGGACAATGTTCTCCAGCGCTGAACGCAGTAGTCGACGGTCGCCTTGGAGGCGCGCCGCTGGCCCTTCTTGGAGATACACCGATGCTCCTTCCGGCGCTTCTTCTCTCGGCAGCGGCGATAAGTCCCCAGAGCCGTTCTCGTCCTCCGGCGTTGTCGTGCCTTGCGATGTTATCGCGCCTTGCGCCGTGATCGCGCCTCGATCGGAGCGGGTCGCGTGTTCAAAGCGCGCATCGGCGCAGATCTCCGCCAGCAGTGCCGCCAGATCGATCGTCGTATAGTGGAACGGCTCTATGCCTGCCTCCAGCCGCGCCAGGCTGAGGGCCTGGCCGATCAGGCCATCCAGGCGTTCAATCTCACGCTCTATACGATCAAGGTAGCTTGCAGCCGTGGTGGGACGAGCGCGCGCCAACTCCAGTGCGGTTTGCAGGCGGGCCAGCGGTGAGCGCAGTTCGTGAGAGAGATCGCGCAACAGCCGAATACGCGACTCAATCAGAATCTGCAGACGCTCCGCCATTCGATCGAAATCGCGCCCCAGGGCCGTGATCTCATCGCCGCCGCTTGGCGGGGCGCCAGTGCGCGCCTCCAAGAGACCACCGGCTAGGCGCTGGCTTACAGCGCGCAGGCGCCGCACCCGCTGGCTAAACCGTCGCGCAAGCATCGCAGCCAGCGCCGCGGTAATGCTCAGCGAGACCAGTGCGACGAGCGGCAGTGGCAGTTCGAGCAGTGCGCGGCGCGGATGCGCGGCGACCAAGTAGTGCGGTGTCTGCTGTAGCGCATCCGCTGTCGGCCACAGTGGCACCGCGCGGTAGTGGTAGATCGTGCCCGTACCGCGTCCGCCGATGCTGCCACGGATCGCAGGCCACGCTGCCTCTTGCGGCCTCTCTTTCTCGGTGTCGCGTGGCTCGGCTCCTTCTCTACCCCTTCCTCGGCCGCCCCCTCGCTCGACTCCCTGTTCGGGCTCTTGCGTGAGCGCGGATTGCTCCTCTGCGCTTGTCCCCTGCTGCGCCCCCTGCTGCGCCAAGACCCGCTCTAAATCGTGCGCGAGGGCCTGGATCAGATAGCCGTGCCGGGCGCCGCGCTGCTCTTCGCCGCGATCCCCCCCCACAGGTACGAGCAGCATGCGCGGCGACTCCTGACGCTGCAATGCGCGCAGATAGGCGCGCTGCTCCCGCAGCCGTCCTTCACGGGTCAGCGCTTGCAATTCAGCAGCGTGCTCTTCCAGTTCGGCGACAGTCGGCAGCACCACGCCCGGAACCCAGTAGTGGTGAGTCAGCACCAAGCCGGCTGCCACCGCGCTGAGCGCAAACCACAGCCAGGCAAAGAGCTTAACGAAGAGTTGGCTCACGTGCGCACCCGATAGAGGTAGCCAGCGCCCCGGCGTGCAACGATGCGCGGCTCGCCGTCGGCGTGCGGGCCGAGCTTGCGGCGCAAGTTGCTGATGTGGGTATCGACGCTCCGGTCGTGGGGCGTCAGCGCCCGGCCGAGGGCGTGGCGGCTGATCCGCTCCTTATCGACGACGTGACCGGGCTGGCTCAACAGCAGTTTGAGCACCTCCCATTCCGCCCCGGTCAGCGCCACTTCGCGGTCGTTTACCCAAATCCGTTGCCCCACCCAATCGATCTGCACATCACCGATGCGTTGTGTTGTCGTTCCAGCCGCTCGCTCGGCATCGCCGGTCCACTCGGTTCGCCGCCGCAGCAGGGCGCGCAGGCGAGCCAGCAACACCCTTGGGTTGCACGGTTTCGCTAGATAGTCGTCGGCCCCAAGCTCAAGCCCGACGACCGTATCGGTGTCGTCACCACGTGCGGTTAGCATCAACACCGGAGTGTCGCTGTGGTGGCGAAGTTGTCGCAGTACGCTAAAGCCGTCCGCTCCGGGGAGCATGACGTCCAACACAATCAATTCCGGGTTGCCGGCAGCCAGCTCGCTGAGCGCCTCCTCACCGTCGTAGGCGGCGTAGACCAAAAAGCCCTCGCCCTCAAGGTAGTCGCGCAGTAAAGCGACCAGTTCCACATCATCGTCGATCAATAGTACCTGAGGTCTATCCGCCGTGCCGTCCACCCGCTTCCCCCCTTAACGATTCTTTACAAATCCTCACCCTCCCTAACCCCTCCGCCGCGGCGTTCCGGCTATAGTGATCGTGGTGGTGCTCTCTTTTCGGCATGGAGGCAGCGGCTGCGCAGAGCGCGGCCGGCGCTGGGATGGGTCAGCGGCAGAGAGCAGCTAACGAAAGCACCATCGTACCAACACTCGATCACGTTCAGGAGGCATCGAAAATGCGAATCGTACTACTCACCGGCACCGTAGCCGCCGCGCTACTCTTTAGCGTATCAGTCCCTGCTGAGGAGCTGCGCGTTGATGAGCGCCCCGGCAATCCGGTCAGCGAGCCACAACGCGAAGCGATGCAGTTCCGTGCCGAGCAGCGCTGGGCCGAGTTGAGCGACGAAGAGCGGCAACAGCTGCGGGATGCCCGCAGTGAGCGTCGCGAGGCGGCCCGAGCTGCTCAGCAGCAGCTACAGCAGCGAGGAGGAGCCGGTGAGGCACGCCGCGGACAACAAGGTCCACGCTCCGATGTCGAGCGCCGCCGCGCGGCGCAGCGGGCCGAGCTGGAACGTCGCAGCGCCGACCGGGAGCGCCGCAGCGAGGCGCGCCGTGCCGCTGCCGAGGAGCGCCGCGGCATGGGCCGTAGCGAGGAGCAGCGGCCAAGAGACGGCAGCCGCCCGCAGCAACGTGAGCAACAACAACAGCGGCCGGGGCAGGGGCCTGGGCAAGGGCCGGGGCAAGGAGGGCAGTAAGCGTTTGCTGCCGCGACCGCTGCCGGCAAATCATCAGCAGGTCTTGCGAGAAGAGGGTGTTCGCGGGTTCGGCCCCTGCGCTCCTTTGTGAGCGTAGGGCACGCCCAATTACTGTCTCCGGGGTGCTAAACCTCTGCCGCAGTCACCGTATAGGCTTGGCGGAGTCGGTCATTGCTGCAGCAAAGAGCAGAAGATCAACATGCGTGAAGCTCACCACCGTTTCCTTCGTTTTCTCCACCGCTGGCTGACACTGCTCTTTGCACCGCTGCTGCTGCTCGTTCTGGCCACCGGTGCGCTCTTAGCGCTGCAGCCGGTGATCGACAGTGTGCAGGGCAGTCCGGCCGCAGGGGAGCCTGCTGCGCTCGCGGAGCTGAGGGCGATCGTTGAGCGTCACGATCCGGAGCAGAGGACCCGCGCCATCCATTTGGAGGCCGGCGGTATCGCCGTCTTTGAGAAGAGCGAGGCCGGCAGCCGTTCGGTCCATCTCTATCGCCTCGAGGATGGTGCCGGCCTCGGTGAGCGGTCGACCGGAGCCGATCTCTTCCGCACGGTGCGCCATCTGCATACCGATCTCCTGCTCGACCTAGATTGGCTGGTTGAGGTGGGGGGTTACGCACTGCTTGCCATCTTGATTCTTGGTCCCTGGCTGGCCTGGCCCCGTCTGCGCCGTGGGTTGAACCACTGGCATAACGGGCTCGGCTGGTTGACGCTGCCGTTGGTGCTCACGCTCACGGTCACTGGCGTGCTACTGGCGCGCGATTGGGGAACGCCCACCTTGCCTGTCATCGACCGAGAGGCGCCGCGGATACCGGTGATTGAGGCTTTTGACGGTCTTGAGGCTGCAGGGGTGACCGCTATCCATGCAATGGAACGAAAGGAACGGTCGGCCTGGATCGTCCACGGTAGCGACGCCGAGGGCCGTCGCGATGTGGTGATCCAGCGCGATGCAACCACCGCTATCGCACCCTATCCGGGCTGGATCCGGGCGATCCACGGGGGGACCTGGGCCGGTCCTTGGTCGGGGCTCTTGAACTTGTTGGTCGCAACCACGCTGCTCTTTCTGCTGATCAGCGGGCTTTGGCTGTGGGCACGGCGGTGGGTGGGTGAGCGTCGCCGTGCCGATCGTGGCGCTGAGACCCTCGTCGCTCACGCCAGCCAGACGGGCACGGCTGCGCGTCTGGCCGCTGCTACAGCGCAGGCGCTGCGCGAAGGGGGAGGGCGGGTTGCCGAGGGCTCTCTGGCGACCTTGACCCCCGCCGATCTGAAACGCTATCGCCATACGCTCTTTCTTGTCTCGACCACCGGTGACGGCGCGATGCCCGACTCTGGGCGGAGATTCCTCACTGCCCTAGCCGACGCCGACCTCAGCGGGGTTCGATGTGCCGTCTTCGCACTCGGCGATTCCAGCTATCGGCGCTTCTGCGCGGCGGGCGAAGCGCTGCGCAGCGCCTTGCGAGGGACCGGCGCCGAGGAGATCGTGCCGATGACCCGGGCCGATGGAGACCCGAGCGCTGCTTGGCAGCAGTGGTTCTCCGGGATCGCCGAGCGGCTTGGCCTGATCAACGAGACGCCGACTGCGCCGTCGGGGGACCAGGCCGTCGAACTCACCCTGAGCACCCGAGAGCAGCTCAACGACCCCGGCGACCCAGTCACTCACGAGGTTTGGCGCCTGGAGTTTGCGAGCGAAACCGCCCTCGACTATCGCCCTGGTGATCTGCTACTGATCCGTCCCGGTCCCGGTGAGCCGCCGCGCCCTTACTCCATCGGTAGCACTCCACTGGAAGACCCGCACCGACTCCGTCTGACCGTGGCCGTCACCCACCGCATCGACGAAAAGGGCGCGCTGTGCCCCGGCAAGACCTCCGGTTTGCTCTGTCGGCAGCTCATCGTCGGTGACCCTCTGCAGGCGACACTGCGGGTCCACGAGTCGTTTCGCCCGCCCACTGATCCGGCCCGTCCGATGATCCTTATCGCCGCTGGGTGTGGTATCGCGCCACTGATCGGATTTATCGCCGAGCGCGCCTGTCAGGCGCGTGCTGAGGGGGACACCGGTCCGATCTGGTTGATCTACGGCAATCGGCGCCGCGGCGGGGACTACTTTTACGCCCGCGAGTTGGAGATGTGGCACCAGCGCGGCGTACTCACTCGCATCGATCTTGCCTTCTCCCGCGATGCCGAGGACGGCGGCTATATTCAGGATCGCATGCGCGAGGCGGGCGCCGAGCTTTTAGAGTGGCTCGATCGGCGTGATGCGATCCTCTATGCGTGCGGCAAGCAAAAGACCGTCGGCGCCGGTGTCCGTGCAGCGCTTGCCGATATCCTCTGCGAACACGGCGAGACCGCAACCCCAGCCGAGGCCGCGCGCCGCATCGACCACTGGGAGCAGGAGGGCCGCCTGCGTATGGATCTTATCGACCTTGGGTCTTAACGGGGGCTAAGCGGGGCCTTAACGCTGCATCAGGTTCTCAAGCGTGTCCCGGAAGCCTTCGAGGTTTCTCTCTAGGTAGTTCCGGTAGTAGTGACTGCCGGGTGGCAGGCGCTCTTCAGCCTCCCAAGGGAAACCGAAGTCGTCCGGACGGAAGAGCTCGTATTAGCTGCGCCACTCCTCCCCGAGCTTGATCTTGAGCTGCGGGTTAACGAGGTCGTGACCGCGCTGCAGGCGCAGAAAGAGCCGCCGGTTGTAGGGACCGTCGCGGCTGACTTCGTTTTTGGAGAGGATGGAGCTGATGTACTCCCGGCGTTTGCGTCGTGGCGGCAGCACGCTGTCCGGTAAGCGCTCGGCGAAGGTGCTCAGGATCGGGCCACAGCGTAAGCGTGGCGGGAGAACTCAAAGAGATCCAGAGCGGCTTGCTCTCTGCTCGAGCTTGGTGTAGAGTCGCCCCCGGTTTTATTTTGCTTGCCTTTTAGCAGAAAGAGGTGTTCGCACTGACCGATGGACAGTTCTTGTAGATGCTCGAATCGGGCTGACGCTGATCACTTTGCAGCGTCTTGCAGCGCCTCCGGGATTCCTTCCTTTAAGAAGCGGTAGTCTTCTTCTCTTAGCAAAGGCTCCCCGGCGCACTGCAAGGTGCTGCAGAGAGAATTGGGAGCCGACTGCTTGTCTCATTTTGTGACGCATAGTCGGTCGTGTTCGCCTTGTATTTGTGGGCGAACGGGCGCCCTTTGTGCCCCGGTTTTCTTTGTGTCTGGCTTTGATCATTGGATCATTCATTGGTCCACAAGCCCGCCATGTAGCGGAGGGCAGCGGTCGCCGGCTGGGAGTGTTGGCGTCCCCGCCGGCATTCTTTGGGCTCGCTGGTTCCTGGGAGCGCCGGCGTCCTCGCCGGCATTTTTTGGGATCGCTGGTTCCTGGGAGCGCCGGCGTCCTCGCCGGCATTCTTGATCAAGGTGGGCCAAACGATGATCGCCCCCGGTGCTCGTGCCGGGTTGGGGGCTGAGCTTCTCTCGACGAAGCCGCGCGTGTCGTGGTAAGCGCTGCGGCGTGGTGCCAGAACCAGCACGAGACTGTTCTTTTTTTCCACTGTAGTTCGCGATTGCGGGAGGTGAATTCCTTGCCAGACGAACCTGAACCTGAACCAGGGCCTCGACTCAGCCGCATTAGGCGAGAGCGGGGTCATGCGATGCCGTCCGCCGATTTCAGGCGGTGGGCCGCTCCTCTCCGCTAATTCTACTGATTCGGGGAGGCACGGCCTCCCTTTGCCTGAATTCCGTGACGGTCTTGAGCTGAAAAGCACGGATTACGGAGTTCATAAGATGAATCAGGTTACTGTTGATTACCTTCGCACCAGCCAGTTCCACGACCTGGATCCGACCGAAAAGGCACGTTTGCTCGCCGCGTTAGAGCCGGTAGAGCGATTCGCCGTCTTCTCTGAATTGCCACCGCAAGAGGCCGTAGCCACCTTCCTCCATATGGACGACGAGGAACAAGCCGGCATTCTGGAGCAGATGGGGCAAGAGGCTGGTGCGCGCTTTGCCGGTCGGCTGCCGGTCTACACCGTGGCCCGCAGTGTTGCGTTGCTCACGCGTCGTTATGGCGACGAGCTCTTGGCCCGGCTGCCGGTCAAAAAACGCGAGCAGGTCGAAAGCATCCTCCAGCACGATGAAGACAGCGTAATCCGTGTCATGCGCGCAGATCCTATCGTCTTCGCGGCCGAGACTCCGGTCGCTGAGGTGATGGCGCGGTTGAGTGGCACTAAGAACGGCACACAGGCCGGTACGCAGAACGACGGTACGCGGGGGGGGCGCTGGGGAGCAGGAGGAGATGAGCGCAGCCGTCTTTGTGACGAAGGCGGATGGCGAGTACTTGGGTCACGTCTCGCTCGCCCGATTGCTGCGTGCTACAGACGACACCCATCTTGGCCAGTTGGTCGATGGTGAAGGGGTGAAGGCCAGTGTGGACGATAACAAGGTCGACGCTGCGCGCTTACTGCAGCGGAGTGACTTGCCCCTGCTGCCGATCTTGGATGCGCAGCGCCGCCTAGCGGGGGTGCTCTGCTTCAGTGATGCCATGGACGTACTGGAAGAGGATGCCTCTGAAGACGTCTACAAGAAAGCCGGTATTGGCAGCATCGTCCATGCGCGCGATGTCGTGCGCTCGGAAAAACTGACTTCCGGCCCGATCAGCTACGCGGTTAGAGTGCGACTCGCCTTTTTGATGGTGACTCTCGCCGGTGGTCTCATGGTGGGAGGCGTGATCGATTTCTTCGAAGATACGCTGGCAGCCGTGGTCGCCTTAGCTGTATTCATTCCGTTGGTGATGGATATGGGCGGCAACGTCGGCACCCAATCGACCACGATCTTTGCCCGTGGCTTGGCGCTTGGTCACATCAATCTGGACCGCTTCTTCCGTACCCATCTGCTGCGTGAAGGGCTGGTGGGGCTGGTTATGGCTGCGGTGATTGCGATCCTTGCTGGGGTGATTGCCTACTTCTGGCAAGGGGCGCCCAACGACATTCCAGTGCTTGGCGTAGTCGTCGGCGTGGCACTCTTCACGGCGGTGCTGACCGCCTCAATCTTGGGTTTCTTGTTGCCCTGGGTGATGCTGAAAATCGGTGTCGACCACGCCCCTGGTGCTGATCCATTCATTACCACCATCAAGGACTTCACCGGTCTTGCGGTCTATTTCTTGATGGCGGCGTGGCTGCTCAGTGCCCATATTCCGACCACCGCCTGAGTGGCGCTTGAGGCGGCCGTAAGGCGGCCGTAGACAGGCGGCTACGGCGTGATGGCCTCTATTAGCCTTCGGAAGCGGGCATCACGCCGGCAGCCGCTTGTGCGGTGTAGAGCTGGTTCTCCAGCGCACAAAGATTCGACAAAAGGATTCGCTAAAATGAGAAATCTCAGCAATAAGCAGAATAAGGTGTACGCTCTCCTGATCAGCGCCCTCACTGCCGGCTGTTTGGGGGCCGGCCCTGCCCAGGCCGAGCTGACCTTCAATGTCGGTCTCTTTACTGATTACATCGACCACGGTGAGTCAGTCTCTAATAATAATGCCGTCGTCCAGGGCGGGGCTGAGTACAGCCACGCAAGCGGCGGCTTTCTCGGTACGCAGCTCTCGACTCTCGGCGGCGATGAGGCAGGACAGGAGGCAATTCCCTTTGCGGGTTGGGGCTTCCCGGTGGGACCGCTCGATCTTGCTGTCGGTTATGCGTATTTTCACTATTCGGAACAGCGTGACGCCGATCTTGGTGAGGTTTTTTTCACTCTCGACTGGGACCGTGTCAGCGCCGAGATCACTTACGCGGTCCACGCTGATGATCGGGACGCTAGAGGGGATACCGTCTATTGGGTCGAAGTCGGGCAGCCTGTGATGCCCGAGACGCGGCTCTTCGGTGGCGTGGGGTATGATGACCCCGACGCCGAATCGGGCGTGGCTTTTTGGATGCTCGGGTTGGCGAGGCAGCACGGTCAGAGCGAGATCTCCCTGACGTATGCCTCACGCGATGAGTCGGGTGCGCAGTCCCTCTTTGTGGCTGGGTATACGGTTGCATTCTGATCTGGAGTAGGCGTTGCCACTCCTGTGGCCGAGGCCGTTGCAACGGCTACAGGAGTGGGGCGCGGTCGACTCAAGGGGAGAGGGCTGAGGCATGGAGCTGATCAATCTTATCGCCGGTGTGTTGCTGATTCTCTTCGGACTGCGCTTCTTGCGCAAAGGGTTTGCTCGCATTATCGGCGGCGATTTGGTCGATTGGCTGCAGCGCTTTACCCGCACCAGTGGGCGTGCCTTGGCCGGCGGTGTGGTCAGCGGCACCGTGATGCCTTCCTCCACGGCAACCGCCATGCTCTCGGTGCAGATGACCCGCCGCGGCAAGGCGCCCTGGAAAAACGTGCTGGCTGTTTTGTTGGGTGCTCAGCTCGGCACCACGGTGCTCGTGCACGTCATCTCATTTAGCCTGCACGACTACGTCGGCCTCTTTGTGGCACTGGGTGCTGGGCTCTTTCTCTTCGTCGAGGCCGGCCGCCCGCGTGGCGTGGGGCAAGCCGTTTTAGCTTTTGGTTTTATGCTCCTGGGGATGAGCCTGCTGAGTGAGGCGGCGGCTGCCCTTGGGGCCGACCCGGCGGTAGAGGCCCTCTTCGCCGCGCTGGGTCAGTTGCCGTTGCTCTTTTTGATCGGGGCGATCCTGCTGACCCTCATGGTGCAGAGTGCGACCGCTTCCATTGCGTTGGCCCTGGCGCTGGTTGCAAGTGGTCAGATCACGCTGACGCTCCTGCTCTTGTGGGTGTTGGGCGCCAACATCGGTCTCTCTTTGACCGTCTTGCTGGCTGGCTGGGGCGATCCCCAGGGGCGCCGGTTGGGCTTTGCCGTACTGCTCGTCAAGCTGCCCTTGGCACTGCTTGTCGCCGGCTTCTTGGCGGGGAGTGGGGCGTCGTTGCTCTCCGGCCTGCCTGGTGAGCTGCCGCAGCACGCCGCCTGGACCCACACCCTGTTTAACCTGATTGCTTGTGCAGCGCTCCTTTTCGCTGTTCCCTTAGAGCGCTGGGTCACCCAACTCGTCCCCGATACGACTCCGGCTGCGCCGGCCGGTCCGGCGAGTCTGCCCGGGCTCGATCCGCTGCTGCTACAAAACCCCGCTTTGGCGGTTAACGCGGCTCTGCGCGAGACCCTGCGGATCTTTGACGCCTTACACCTGATCAGTGATGCGATGGTGCAGGGAGTCCGAGAAGGGGAGGTGGCCGAAGACTTTCGGGAAGATCTCAAGCGTCGCAGCCGCGAGATCACCAACGCCGCGCAGGAGTTGACCGCCTTTCTCGATGCCATTCCCGACGATGCACTGAAGCGGGAGGACCGCGCGCTCAAAGAGACCATCGACGACTTCATGCGCGAGTTGCCGATGATCCTGCGGACGCTGGGCCCCGATTGCCACGATAAGCTGCAACGGTTGTTGAGACTGCCGCCACCGGCAATCGAGCGTGCCCGGCCACTGTTGCTGGAGGCATCGGCGCGCTTCTCCAAGCAGCTAAATACGGTGGCACGGATGTTGATGCGCGAGCGCCCTGAGCTGGGGCGGAAGATTCTTGAGCGCAAGCAGGACAACAGCAGCTGGCTCATTCGAGCGAAGCGGACCACTCCCGGGCTCTCCTATCCAGCGTGGGAGATCTTGGACGGCTTTCAGCAGCTCAATCGGCGCTTGAGCGGAGTGGCCTACGTCTACTGTCACGATCATCTCTCCGGAGAGGACTTAGATGCCGATGTCAGCGATCCGCAGAGCCACCCTGGCGGCGGTGATAGGGACGATGATGGCGGGCGATGATGGCGGTGCCGGGGCGGGGGTGGGCTGATCCGGAGTCGCATCTGCGCCGTGCCGCTCTTCTTCAGCGGGCGGCACAGCCCGTGCCAATTGCGTGCATTTATCGCAGCATTGGCATCGGCGTGCGCCTTGTGCCCGTGGAGCTAGACTCTAGTCTTGCAAAAAATGCGCGATAGTGTACTCTTGACTCATGGAGAACACCATGAGTACAGGCAAGGCAGCGAAGCGGCTGGGTGTTTCGGTCAAGACCCTGCAGCGCTGGGACCGCGAGGGGCGCCTCATTCCAGCGGCACGGACTGACAGCAATCGTCGTCTTTACACTGAGGCCCAATTGCGGGAGTTCATCG
>NZ_NRRN01000059.1 GCF_016583625.1 Halorhodospira abdelmalekii
AACACCTCCGGGACCTCCTGCCTCGGCCCCCTAGAAGGGCTCGCAGCTCAGAAGGAGACTTACGCCGGTGCCGTTGCCGCCTTGGCCGATGGCGCACGCACCACACTCGTCCTGGTCAGCCGCCCCGAGAAGAGCGCTCTTGATGAGGCGTCCCACTCCAGCGACGAGCTGCGGGCGCTCGGTGTGGGTAATCAGCATCTGGTGATCAACGGCCTGTTCCGCGCCAGCGATGACAGCGACCCGGTGGCGTGCGCCTTGGAAGCGCGGGGTCAGCGGGCGCTGGCGGCCATGCCGGACGCTCTTGCGGGGCTGCCGCGCAGCGAGCGCCCCTTGCGTGCCCGCGCACCCATGGGGCTCGCCGGTCTGCGACTGCTCCTCGGTAGTGAGGATGCTGCAGAGTCGTGCGTGGAGGAGCCGGCCACCACTCCCGAGGCCGAAAGCTTCGAGCGGCTGATCGACAGCTTGGAACGGGACGGCCGCGGTGCCGTCATGACGCTGGGCAAAGGGGGCGTCGGCAAGACCACCCTAGCCGCCCGCATCGCTGTAGCGCTCGCCGCGCGCGGGCACTCCGTGCACCTGACCACCACCGATCCGGCCGCCCACGTGGCATCAGCGGTGGGGGGCGAGCTGCCCGCCGGACTGACCATCGGGCGGATCGACCCCCGCGCCGAGACCGAGCGCTACCGTGCCGACGTCATGGCCACCGCCGGGGCGGATATGGACGCGGAGGGGCGCAAATTACTGGAGGAGGATCTGCGCTCCCCATGCACGGAGGAGATCGCGGTCTTCCAAGCCTTCGCCCGCACCGTTGCTCGGGCTGAGGATGAGATTGTGGTGCTGGATACGGCCCCCACCGGCCATACCATCCTGCTGCTGGACGCAGCCCAGGCCTACCACCGGGAGCTGGGCCGCCAGAGCCACGGTGTCGCTCCGGAGGTGGAGCAGTTGTTGCCGCGCCTGCGCGACCCGCACTACACCCGCATGCTGCTCTGCACCCTGCCGGAGGCCACTCCGGTACACGAGGCGGCCGCCCTGCAGGCCGATCTGCGCCGCGCCGGCATTGAACCGGCTGCTTGGATCGCCAATCAGTCACTGACCCCGCTGGCTGTCACCGATCCGGTGCTGCGCGCTCGTCAGGTGCATGAGGCGCGCTATCTGCGGGAGATTCTGGCGGAGCACCACAACCGGCTGGTTATCGAACCGTGGAGCGAGGAGCACTCATGAGCGAGACGCAGCGCGCAGCAACCGACGACGCGCCCTCCACCAAGGAGGGCATGGGCCTCTTTGAGCGCTACCTAACCATCTGGGTGGCGCTCGGGATGATCGCCGGTGTGCTCCTTGGGCAGTTCCTGCCCGTGGTGCCGGATACGCTGGCGCAGTTTGAGTATGCGCAGGTCTCCATCCCGGTGGCCATCCTCATCTGGGCCATGATCTACCCGATGATGGTGCAGATCGACTTCAGCTCCATCCTGGGGGTGCGCCGGCAACCGAAGGGGCTGGTGATCACCACTACGGTGAACTGGCTGATCAAGCCGTTCACCATGTTCGCCATCGCTTGGTTCTTTCTGCTGGTGCTCTTTCAGCCCTTTATCCCCGAGGATCTGGCCCGGGAGTACCTGGCCGGGGCGATCCTGTTGGGTGCAGCACCCTGCACGGCGATGGTCTTCGTCTGGAGCCACCTGACTCGGGGCGATGCCGCCTACACCCTGGTGCAGGTGTCGGTGAACGACATCATCATGCTCTTCGCCTTCGCCCCCATCGTGGTGCTGCTGCTCGGCATCTCCGATATCCAAGTGCCGTGGGATACCGTGGCGCTCTCGGTCTTCCTCTACATCGTCATCCCGCTGACCGCCGGCTACCTGACGCGGGTGTAGCTCATCCGCCATAAGGGCGTGGAGTGGTTCGACAGCGTCTTTATGAAGCGCTTGGCGCCGGTGACCCCGATTGGGTTGATTCTGACCCTGATCCTGCTCTTCGCCTTCCAAGGCGAAGTCATCCTGAACAACCCGTTGCACATCGTGCTGATCGCCATCCCGCTGATCGTTCAGACGTTCCTGATCTTCTTCATCGCCTACCGGTGGGCCAAAGCGTGGCGGGTGCAGCACTCGGTGGCCGCCCCCGGTGCTATGATCGGAGCGAGCAACTTCTTCGAGCTGGCCGTCGCCGCCGCCATTGCGCTATTCGGTCTGCAGTCGGGGGCCGCCTTAGCTACCGTGGTGGGTGTGTTGGTGGAGGTGCCACTGATGCTCGCACTGGTGCGCATCGCCAACCGGACGAAACACTGGTTCCCGGAGGAGACTCAACCGGGGCTGGCGCCGACGGCGAGCGGGTGAGCGATGACCTCCGAAGGCAGGGGCGCAGGTTCGAAATCATTTCGCAATCCCTAAGAAGACGGCCAAGCAACGCTCAACCTCCACCAGTGCATCCGGGTCGATGTGCCCGAAGGCTGGCCCTACTTTGCTACTTTGCTACTTTGCTACTTTGTCGCGTTTCACCGTCATGGTCTTGTCCACGGTAAGAACAGGATATCCCGGTACATCATGTGTGGTTGATGGCTCTTTAGAGGAAGCAAACTGTGTTGACGTAAGGGCACCTCTAAAAACCCCGCCTTTAGCCTACTAACCCATTGATAGTGTGTGCTGGAGCTGAGGTTTTTAGAGGTTCCCGTAATAGTCAGCAGGGTAGGGGACGGTCTTGATCCAAATTTCTGGGCGCTATGGATTAATTCACGTAGCCGTCCATGACCACCTTCGACAGCACCAAGCGTTCTCTCCCAGAACTGCTCAAGGACATCACCACCGGCAAGATCCAACTCCCCGATTTCCAGCGCTGCTGATCGTCAACCCCCGCATGACACTTGGCCGACGAGGGGGGTATCATGAACGGACAGATCCAAACCACAGAGACAGGGAAGGCAATTCATGAACGTATCGATCCCCGACTGGACGGCGGAAGGGGCTTTGCCGCCGCTGGATGCCCATAACCCGACATCCACAACGCGCTCTCCCTATCAGGCGTCGCTGATTGATCTCGTCCAGCGCTTCGGCACTTCACAGGAGCGCATCAGGATCCTTGATGGTTTGCTGCGCTATCGCCAGGGCCTGCATGATGTCGGGTTAACCCGGGGATTCCAGTGGCTGGATGGAAGCTATTTGGAAGATATCGAAGCGCTTGAAATGCGGCCTCCGAATGATATCGATGTTGTCAGCTTTATTGAATTTCCTGATGCGGCAAATCAGAAGGAGATTCTGGGTCAATTCAATGACGTTGTCGGAATGCATCCCGATGCACGTGCTGCGATCAAGGAACACTACCACGTTGATGCGTATTTCGTGCCCATGAATGTTATTCCTCCTGACAGGTTGGTCGAACGGTCGTCCTATTGGTACAGCATATGGTCACATCGCAGAGATGAGACATGGAAAGGCTTTGTCCAGGTTTCACTTTTTCCGGATCCATCTGCCAGAGAGCATCTTAACAGGCTCATGGATCAGGAGGGCTCTCAATGAACCATAAAGAGCGACTTGCCCTTGAGGCCGAGTTCAACAGCCTTCAATTAATGCTTGAAAAGATTCCCCAGGAAGATGTCCTGGACCGGGCTAGCGTAGAAGCCCGCTTGAACGTCGTCCAGGAACACCTCAATAATGCGGCTCCCTTTGAGCAGGTGCCTGCTCGTGCAGTGCTGACTTTTAGTGGGCGCCCGGTCACTGGGTCGGACGGTGTTGTTGCCGATTTTGCTGCCAAGGCA
Organism: Halorhodospira abdelmalekii; assembly: GCF_016583625.1. Taxonomy (GTDB): domain Bacteria; phylum Pseudomonadota; class Gammaproteobacteria; order Nitrococcales; family Halorhodospiraceae; genus Halorhodospira; species Halorhodospira abdelmalekii. The sequence continues at coordinate 3,749 of NZ_NRRN01000059.1, forward strand.
TTGTCCTCCTTTTCCGAGGCAATCATTGCAGTCGGTGCTTCCTTGCATGCAACCCTGGCTCCCACCGGTCCCGTTCCAAATCGTCAGCAATACCAGATGATGATCACCGGTACAGCACGAGGTTCCTTTGGTTTTCAGCTACAGGAATCGTCTGCACAGCTCGAAATTGACGAGAGCAGCACAGTTTCCCGGGCCCTAGAGGCGACCCGAAACCTACTAGACAAAAGTGTAGGCATTGATGATGAACAGCTAGCAGAAGCCGCCGCAGATATGGATCAGAGGGCTTTGAACAAGATTCGTGACTTCGTTGTTGTCCTCAATGAGAACGAAGCGTTTTGTACACTCAAGCATGCTGAAAGATCATTTCATTTCAAGGATTCCGGCCAGGTCAAACGTAGCCTCGACCGACTGAGCACGGAGTATCTATCCGAAAGCGAGCAGGAGCTATCAGTCATATTTGGCGGTGCCCTCCCGCATCGGGGAAGTTGCGAATTTCAAATTGAAGGAAGCGGGGACTGGCTGACGGCCAAGATAGGGCCAGGAGTTGAATCCCCGGATTCCATCAATGACCATCGTGGCCAAGCAGTCAAGGCGAAGATGCTGGTAACCCGGGCCGGCCAAGGCAAACCCCGCTACAAGCTGTTGGAAGTGCCTTCATGGCCAGTAGATCAGTCGTTGGGATGATCTGGTGTTGCCCAGCCAACGTGGACACGGTGCTAGCTATTGAGCCGGGCCTCATAGTCCTCCGGGGATAGGTAGCCCAGGGTGCTATGAAGACGCTGGCGGTTGTAGTAGCCCTCGATGTACTCGAAGACGGCCTGGCGCATCGCGGCCCGCGCTGGAAATGACTCGCCGTGCAATGCCTCAACCTTCGGCGAGCGGGTGAGCGATGGCCTCCGAAGGCAGGGGGCGCAGGTTCGAAATCATTTCGCAATCCCTAAGAAGACGGCCAAGCAACGCTCAACCTCCACCAGTGCATCCGGGTCGATGTGCCCGAAGGCTGGACCTACTTTGTCGCGTTTCACCGTCATGGTCTTGTCCACCATCACCTGCGATGGTTTCTGCAAGCCGTTCTCTGCACTTGGCTGAACTGTGACACGCAGCAACGGTGCGGCAACGAGCGTGCTGGTGATGGGCAGAACGGTAACACTGCCGTGCTCGCTGAAGTGGTTGGCCTGAACCACAAGCGCAGGACGTGGCTTGCCAAAGTCGCCCTGCATCGCGATGGTCACCAGGTCGCCGCACACTATTCCGTCCAGCCGTCCACGTCTGCCAAGGCTTCATCCATGAGCTGCTGCATGGCGGTGTCGGCAATGTCGGCCTGAGCCACAAGCAGGCATTGGCGGCGACACTCATCCGCGAAGCCGGGGCGGCGCGTGTCCGGTACCCAGATTTGAACCGGACGAAGCCCCGCCATGCGCAGTGCATCGCGGTGCTTCTGAACTCGCTGATTAACGTGTGCTGTTGCCATTTCCAAGCCTCCAGTCAAGTTGCATGTAACATGGTGCGCTGCCCGCAAGTTACATGCAACAACAATTGGTAATGGCCTGTCAAGATTGAGCACGCCGGAGTTTGCCATCTTTTTTAACTATATCAAACCTCTAAGGCCTTAAAGTGCAGTCGAGAGAGTAGATGCCTAACAAAGCCATTCACGGGGACGTCTACTGCTTTGCGTCTTCGCCTCCAATCCGTGGCCGCCCGTGTTGCGGACGTTATCTTTCTTGAGGAACGACGTGCAGCATACGAGAAAAGACTTCTTGACAGCACCTATAGACAGGTGCTATCAATAGCCCTGCATCCAGCGAGGGTGTTAGCATGCAAACGAAATTTTCAGAGGATGTCATTCCCCTGTCCGACCTTAAGGTCAACCCAGGTAAAGTCGTAAGCCGGGTAAACGATACGCACAGACCGATCCTGCTAACTAGTAGAGGCAGAGGTGTTGCTGTAGTTCAATGCCTCGATGATTACGAGAAAACTGTCGAAGAGCTGCGGTTCATTAAGGCTGTGGCCCAGGGGCTGGCTGACCTTCGGGAAGGCAATACCGTTACGCTGGCTGAAGCGAAGAAAATACTTGGTGCAGAGTAAGTGAAGATCATCATCTCCCGCTCTGCCCTGAGTGATCTCCAGGAGATTAAAACTTATTACCTGGAGCAGGGTGCGCCGGACATTGGCCAGAAGTTTGTAAATGCCATATTGAATAATTTGCAAAGGCTGCGTGATCACCCGGACTCAGGCAGAAAGGTCCCCGAGTTTGATCAAGGCCGCATCCGGGAAATTATTCATCCACCATTTCGCGTGGTTTACCTGAGGAATGAATCATCGGTGAATCTGGTTCGGGTCTGGAGAAGCGGGAGGTTGCTATTGCTCCTCGATGAAGAAACGTAAAGGGGTCATGACGCCTTGGAATGCGCGCCCTGCCTAACGCGGCCCGCATCGGCTTCACCGCACGCCCATCATCCTGGGTGACAAGAAGTGCACCCACGACATCTTCGGCGAGTACATCGACCGCTACACCATTAAGCACGCTCTTCGCCCACACTCGTTCGCCCTGTTGCCGCTGTAACCGGAGGGCCACAGAGAGTGGGGCGGAGATCAAGCAGCAACGTCGTCACTGCGCGCCAGGCGCAGTGCCCGCAGGCGCGGTGTCTTCTTCCGCTGATGCTCCTGCATACGCAGTAAGATGCCATCGAGTGTCCGCACGGCCCGTTCAATGTAGGGGCCTTTGTTCAGCATGACGCACTCGGCGCGACCGGCCATCGCGGCATCGGTCAGTTCGGGGCGCGATACTACCCCCTTCTTAGCCAACGTCTCTAGCACTTGGGTGGCCCAGATCACCGGCACGTGGGCCGCCTCGCAGAGCCACAAGAGCTCCTCCTGGATCTCTGCTAGGCGTTCACCGCCGATCTCGACCGCCAAATCGCCCCGCGCAATCATCACACCGAGGCGGTGGCGTCCGATCGTGCTCAGGATGATCTCGCTGAGGTTCTCAACCGCCCGGCGGGTCTCGATCTTGGCGATGATCCCCATATCGGTCGCGCCGCGTTCGCTCAGTGCCTGGCTGAGCGCTTCCATGTCGGCACGGCTCTCGACGAAGGAGTAACCGATCAGGTCGGCGTGTTCGATGACGAAGTCGAGATCAGCGAGGTCGCTGCGGCTCAACGGCGGCAAACCGAGATCAACGCCTGGAAAGTTTAGCCCCTTATCGGCTTGTAAGCGCACCCCGCTAGGGCGGCTGTAACGAATCGTAAGCAGCGCTCCATTTTCATCGACGCGCTCAATCACGCCGCCGAGCTTGCCGTCGTCGATCCACACCTCGTGCCCGGGCAGCAGGCGGGAAATCACCTGCGGATGGGAGCAGGCGATGCGGGCCGGGCTCACCAGCGCTCCACGCTGATCCCGCTGTTCCGGCTCGCCACAGCCCGGCGAGCGCATCAGCAACAGCTGGTCGCCTTCATAGAGGCGGATCTCGACGGGCTGGATGGCAAAGTTGGCAGCCAGGAACTTCTCAGCAACCATGCGCCAGCCGCCGCGCTGGTGATCGCGGCGCTCGGCGACAAAACTCGTATGCGGCGTGACGTAGGCCGATTGGTCGCTCTGTCCGATAAAACCGCCACTGGGGCGGGGCCGCTCAATGCGGATCTGGCGCTGCTTGCCGCGGGCGTCGAGAAATCGCAACCGATCACCGGCGTGGAGGACCGTGAGGACCGCTTCGGGAAGTTGTAATCGGATGGAGGTGCCGGTATGCCGATTGGGTGCCTCCGGCAACTCGTTGTCGTCCAACCCCGCTGCGGTAGAGGCAACGAGCTCGACGAGCGCCGGTGCAATGACTTGACCGTACACGTTGCGTTCGGGGCGCAGGCGGACCACGGGCAGTCGCTCGGCCAGCGGACCGGTTCGTACCTTATGTCCGGGTAAATCCATCAGCACCCGGCAGCGCACGCCGTGTTTTGCCTCAGCTGTGCGCACACGCTGCACCATGCGCAGCCACGTCGTGCGGTCGTCGTGTGCGCAGTTGATGCGAGCGCAGTCCATGCCTGCGGCCACCAGCGTATCGATCAACTGCGGATCATCCGCCGCTGCCCTCGGCAGCGTCACCATGATACGCACCTCGCGATGCAGCGGCGGGCGACCGAAAAGCGCCAGCGTGTGATTGGCTAGCGCCTGCGCGCCCATCACGAATCCCGGCCCCCGCACGGCCGGTGGCGGCGGTTCGCGATCGGTCAAGGCACACAACACCTCGATCACCCGATCTAAGGCGGCCAGGAGGTGCGCTTCACTGCGTCCCAGTGACGAGAGGCCGTGGCGAAGCAGCAGCGGTTGCAATGGCCGGACGTCTTCGTTGCGCAGCGCCAGGTAGTGCGCCAGATTCTCTGCACTCGGAGTTACGACCCCGCCAGGAAAGGCGTCCGCGAAGCGTGCTAGGCGCGCCTCGGCGCCACAGACAACACGCTCGCGCAGCGCGAGCAACGCCTCAAGAAGTTGCACGGAGTCACCAGACTCCAGCTGCCCCTGCACATCCGATCTCATTACTGTCCCCTCTGCCGAAAATCACACCAAAGCAATGATTTAGCGCCTACGCCCTTGCGTATTTTGTGCAAGGTCTCCTTGTTTTGGTCGCAATTTCCAGCCGTTAGTTATAGCGCTTGAACCTCTTCTGCAGACGGTTGCGAAGCAAAATAGCCGACAGATTTAGGATCACGACGATCATCAGAAGTAGTAGCGCGGTTCCGTATTGCAGCGGCCTAGTCTCTTCAATGTTGGTTCCAGCAGTCGCCAGAACGTAGATGTGATACGGCATGGCCATCACTTCGTCGAAGATCGATGACGGCAACTGTGCCGTGGAAAAGACCGCGGCTGTGAACATGATGGGGGCTGTTTCGCCTGCCGCGCGGCTCAGGCCAAGAATCAGTCCAGTCAGCATGCTGGCAAAGGCGGTCGGCAGAACGATCTTGAAAATCGTCTGCCATTTTGTCGCCCCAAGCGCCAGCGAAGCTTCGCGAACATTTTGCGGAACGGCCCGCAAAGATTCTTCGGCGGAGGCAATGACCAGCGGAAGGATAAACGCTGCCAACGTCAAGGCGCCGGCGATCAAGCTGACCCCCATGCCGAGGATGATGACAAAAAAGGCAAGTCCGAAGAGGCCGTATACAACAGACGGCACGCCAGCCAGGTTGACGACGCCCTGGCGGATGAGGCGAACCCAAAAACCATCCTTGGCAAATTCGTTGAGGTAGATGGCGGTGCAAACTCCGATCGGAAAAGCGAAAAGAACCGCGCCAATAGCTAGGTAGACGGTGCCGACAATAGTTGGCAGGATGCCGCCTTGAGTCATCGAGGCACGCGGCATTTCAGTGATAAACGACCAGCTGATCGCCTGAATGCCGTTAATTGCGATGAACAAAAGGAACGCAACCAAGGCCAGAACGTTGATCAGCGCGGTCAGGCTGAGCAGAGTGAACATGGTTCTCTGCGTGACTCGCCGGACTTTGTTTCTGGATGAGTGGTCAGTCACGTCGGGCTCCATTCAAGAAGACAAATGCAAAAGCGAATTGACCTGAGCAGAACACAGGGCTATTCGAACTGCCGGTACTTGTTGGCGAAGTACGTGGCTACAGCATTGAACATGAAGGTAATGAAAAACAGTATCAGCCCGATGGCAAAGAGTGCGTGATAGTGCTCTCCTCTGAACGGAGCATTCCCCATTTCCGCAGCAATATTGGCGGGCATGGGCCGAACCGGATCGAAAATGGACTCTGGGATAATGGCCGCGCCGCCGGCAACCATCAGCACCACCATGGTCTCGCCAATCGCCCGCGCAAGTCCGAGAACAACGGCCGTACTGATGCCTGTAAGCGATGCGGGAAAGACGACTGAATAGATGGTTTCCCACCTCGTTGCGCCAAGCGCAAGGGCGCCTTCGCGCATGGATTTGGGTACGCTGTAGATGGCGTCCTCGGCAATACTGGCGATCGTCGGAACCGACATGAATGCGAGCATGATGGCAGCGTTCAACACATTCAGGCCGGTGGAGATGCCTAAGGTATTCTGCATCCAGGGAGCTACGACCACCATGCCGAAGAAGCCGATGACAACCGTCGGCAGCCCTTCAATCAGCTCGATAACGGGCTTGACCACCGATCGAACCTGCGACGGTGCAATTTCGGCAAGATAGAGCGCGGTGCCGATTCCGAGTGGAATGGCAAACAGTGCCGAGAGCGCTACTACGCTGGCGGTTCCAGCAATCATCGGCAGTATGCCGTAATCGGGTGGAACGTAGGTCGGGTACCACTCCGTGCCGGTTATAAAGTCCCAGAACGAGATTTTCTCGAAGATGGGCAGCCCTTCCATCATCAGGAAGAGGGCGATAAGAGCCAAAAGGATGATGCCGCTCGCGCCGATCAACAAGAAGATGATATGAACGATCAGGTCGATCGTGCGATTGGTTATCAGACCACGTGCCCGGATCGTCTTCGCCGTTGCTACGCGATGCTCAACTGCCGACATCGGATATTACCTCGCTAACCACTGCCCAGTGTGAGTTCATGAGTGCACGACAAAAGGAAGAAAAAGCGCAGGCTCCAATTTGGCGCCTGCGCTGACGACACTCCAACCAAACAGGCCGGCTCAATAGAGTGGCACATACCCGGTGCGCTCAACGGCCTTTTGCCCACGCTCAGGGTGCAGCAGGAAGTTGATAAAACGCAGCGTTTCGCCGGTCGGCCAATTGTTGGTGAAGACCCACAGTGTGCGGGCAATCGGCCAGTCTCCCGTCTGGATATTGTCATTGGTCGGCACGATCCCATCTAGGGTGATCGGCTGCAGGCGGCCAGTGAGGTAACCGACACCAACATAGCCAATGGCATCGCGGTTTTCAGAGACAGCCGAAACGATGGCGCCATTGGACGCCAGCAGCTGGGTGCGGCCACTGACCCGATCGCCCTTGAGTACGCGTTCGACCCACACACCATAAGTACCGGAAGAGGAGTCACGCGAGATCGACACGATGCGACGGTCCCGGCCACCCAACTCACTCCAGTTGGTGATGCTGCCGTTGTAGATGCCGCGCAGCTGCTCACTGGTCAGTTCTTTGACAGGATTGTCAGGGTGGACCACCGGGATAATGCCGTCGAGGGCGATCGCAAATGGAACGACGTATACGCCGTTGTCGAAAGCTTGCTGGACTTCGCTATCACGGATCCAGCGCGACGACATACCAATGTCGGTCATGCTGTCGATAACGGCGCGGATGCCGTTGCCAGAACCGGTGCCGGCGACCGAGAAGTTGGTGCCATACCTCTCGGTATACATCTCGGTTGCTTCTTGCAAGATGGGAAGGTTGGTGGTTGAGCCGTTGATGCTGATTTGGCTGCGAGCTTCAGCGGTGATCGAACCGACGCAAAGGCCCATTCCGACTGCCGCCACCACAGCCAATTTTGCTGACTTAATCATTTTCTGCTCCCGATCGACGGTAAAGATCTGATTGATCGCCATGAATCGCTTCAATCAACCAGCAATCTGGCATCAAGACGCGACGGATAACATCGTACGAGGAATGTCTTGCGGCGATGTTTCTGCTTTGTTGCAGATCTTTTACAAGCCAAATTCGGAAGAGGCACAGACAAGCTGCCCGCTGCACCATGTCACTGGTCGAGCTAGGGCTTATCTGGCGGCGCAGTGGGCGCGACCGCGGTAGAGCAGTCAAGCCGAATGGCTTTTGTAGTTTCCCGGTCAAGCAGTCAATGGATCAACGGATCAACGGATCAACGGATCAACGGCGATCGCCGGTCGCCTCGCGGGCCATCTGCTCATAACTGGTGTGGCGGACGTTCTTCCCCCGCACGAAGTAGACGACATACTCGCAAATGTTGCGCGCTCGGTCGCCGACCCGCTCTAGGGAGCGGGCAGTCCAGACCACATCCATGGCCCGCGGGATCGTCTCCGGATAGTTCATCATTTGATCCATCAGCCGGTGCACGATGACTTCGTATTGGCTGTCGGCGTGGATATCTTGCTGAGCGACCCGCACCGCCTGCTCGACATCCATGCGGGCGAAGGCATCAAGGGCTGAGTGCAGCATGGAGCAGACGTGCGCGCCCAACTCGCCGAGTTCTTGGATCGGTCCGGTCTTGCGGTCCAACTCGAGAAAGTGCAGCGCCATCCGTCCGATCCGTTCGGCCTCATCGCCGATGCGCTCAAGATCGGTGATGGTCTTGATCACCGCCACCACCAGCCGCAAGTCAGAGGCCGTCGGCTGGCGGCGCACTAGTATCTGGGTGCACTCCTCATCGAGCTGCACCTCCAGGGCGTTGACCTTATAGTCGCTGATCACCACCTTCTCGGCGAGTTCCATCCGCCCCTCGGCCATGGCCTTGATGGCCTCGCTCAGCTGCTCCTCCACCAGCCCGCCCATCACCATCACCTTACGGTGAATCTCCTCAAGCTCGACATTGAAGCGCTGCGAGATGTGCTGCTTGAAGAAATTCTTCTCCATTGACTCTTGGCTGCTGCTCATAGCGAAGCTCCTGCTCCTTAGCCGTAACGGCCGGTGATGTAATCTTCGGTCTGCTTATTGGCAGGGGTGGTGAACAGCGTATCGGTATCGGCGAATTCAATCAGCTCGCCCATGTAGAGAAACGCGGTAAAGTCAGAGACACGAGCCGCCTGCTGCATATTATGCGTGACAATGACAATCGTGTATTGATCCTTGAGCTCAAGCATCAACTCTTCGATCTTGAGGGTCGCCAACGGATCGAGTGCCGAGGCCGGTTCGTCAAGGAGCAGCACATCCGGCTCAACTGCAATTGCCCGAGCGATCACAAGCCGCTGCTGTTGGCCGCCGGAGAGGCCAAAGGCGTTCTCATGCAGCCGATCTTTGACCTCGTCCCACAGCGCCGCGCGGCGCAACGAACGCTCCACCGCTTCGTTCAACGCGCGACGGTTGCGCACCCCTTGGAGCCGTAAGCCGTAGGCAACGTTCTCGTAAATCGTCTTGGGAAAGGGGTTCGGCTTTTGGAAGACCATACCGATTCGCCGCCGCAGCTCCGGCACATCGACCTGGCGCGAGTAGATATCCTCACCATCAAGGCAGATGCATCCCTCAATCCGGCAGCCATTAACAAGATCGTTCATGCGATTGAAGCAGCGCAGCAGTGTCGACTTGCCGCAGCCCGAGGGGCCGATAAAGGCGGTGATCTGCCGGCACGGGATCCGCATATCGATCCCTTTCAGCACCTGATCTTTGCCGTACCACAGCTTGAGATCATCCACCTTCAGGCAGACCTCGTCACCAACCTCTCGCGGTGCCTTCCCCGCAGCCCGTGTTGTCGCACCGCGCGTAAAGCTGGGTATCGCAGGAGTCAGCCGCGGCGACTCGGGCGAGTCCGGCGGCGGTGCGGTCGCCGCCTCTGTGGTCATCAAACTCATCAAACGCTCCTCCTACAACTTAGAAGAGTTGACCGACGCTGCTACCGACGAAGCCAACGTAAAAAAAGCCCAGGGGCTTCACGCGCCCAGACCAACACTACACTCCACCGCTGTTTGGGTTCGCCACCCAGCGGTTGCGATTCTGAGGGATTGACCTGACGGCTTCTTGAAGGTTTGGTTACAGAAGGATGACAGCGTTGCGGCGTCGTCCTGCTCGGGTTCTCCCCCTCGCGCCCGGCAGGCGATGCGGCGAGCGCACTCGCCAAGGGCGCGGCCGAGTTGGCCGTCGACGAGCAGGTCGTGGAGAGCGGCGCTAATCTGTTCGACGTTGCTGCCACGGCGCAGAGAGCCGCCCCGTTCCAGGCGATGGGCTAGGGCGCGGGTTTGCGCATCGAGGTAAGGCCGCCCACGGTGAGGGCCGGCTACCATGGGTAGGCCCGCGCGGGCTGGCAGCGTTGGATCGGGGTGGCCATCGTTGACGAGCGTGGAGCCGACAAAGGCCGCATCGCTTGCCGCATAGAAGAGGCCGAGCTCCTCGGTCGTATCGAGCAGATAGACTTCGTCCTCGGCTGAGCAGCCAGCGCCGTCGCTGTGGCGCGCGACCTGCAGGCCAGCGTGGCGACAGCGGGCATAGATCTCGCCGCTACTGCAGTCGTGGGCAGGACTCAGCACCAGCAGCAGGTGAGGGTGGTGGCAGCGCAAGCGCGTGCCGACCTCAATAAGGGGTTCGATCTCGTGCGGTTGAAGACCGCCTGCGAGACAGACTTTGCGCGTTGCTCCAAGCCCCTCGCGAATCGCCTCTGCTGCTAGGCGGTAGCGGCTCAGCGGTCGCTGCTCGCGAGCCAGCAACACCCGGTGCCACTCGTGTGTCATGATAGAATCCGTCCGCATTTGCATTGTATTACGTCCTCTCGCGTTGTTTGGTCCGGGCGCGACGCTCCGCCGTGGGTTTGTTGTGCGGTTGCGCGCGCTGCCGTCCCGTCTTCTTGTTCTTCACCGACGTCGTAGCGCACCTGTACTGGTGCGCTTGGGTCCGTGACATCGGTGAGCCGTGACTTACCCGCGACTATAGCGCGCCGCTGATTGCGGTTTGATGACGCGCGTATTCCTCTGCACCGTGGTAGTCACCCCTGGTTCATCCCTCTGTCACCTTTCAGCAACGACGCCCCACTAAAGTGAGCGCCGAGTATTGGGCCGAGTGGGCCCAATCCCTTTTGGTGGATCGTGGAGGCTGTCTGCATGAGAGGAATCAACACTTGCGCGCGCTATCTGTCGACGGCGGCCGTTCTGGGGGTCGGGCTCGGTGTCGGTATGCCGGTCTTCGCCAGCTACCCCGACATGGATATTCGTGGGCGGTTGATGGTCGATTACCACATGATTAACGAGGACGAGACCGAGTTTGTCGACGGTTTCAATGTTCGCCGAGCGCGGATCGGTGTCAACGGCGCGTTGGCCGAAGGCTGGGACGGTCGGGTTGAGGTCGACTTTGCCGGTGCCAGTGTCAGTCCCAACGACTTCCGCTTGCGCTATCGCCTACCCACGGGCGGTCGCTTGTGGATTGGTCAGTACAAGGTGCCGCAAGGTTTCCAGGAGCTTAACAGCTCGGTCTCCATCTCGTTGATGGAGCGGCCCGCGGTGACCAATAACATCGCCGATGGGCGCCGTTTGGGGCTCGCCTACGCTCACGACGCCGATACCTTCGGCTTTAAGACGATGTTCTTTGGCAGCTCGATCGGTGGGGCTCCGGATGACGGCGATCAGCCGATCGGCTTGGCCGGGCGTGCCTACTTCGCACCGCACATCGGAGCGAATGGGCGGCTGCACTTAGGCGCCTCAGTGGTGCGCGAGGACCACGACGTGGCGCGCTCTGTGAGTTTGGGGGATCGGCCCGAAATGCGTGATGGTAGCGGCGGTACACGGTTCCCGGTGGACGTTGACGGCGACGAAGATAGGATCAGGGTGGGCGATGTCGAGGATAGCCTTAAGCTCGGGGTGGAGGCGGTCTATGCAGCGGGTCCCTTCTCAGTGGTCGCCGAGTACTTGCGAGCGACCTATAACAACGAGGCGGGAGTCGACCCGACTTTCGATGGCTTCTACGTCGAGGGCACCTACGTCCTGACAGGTGAGAGCCGCCCCTACTCACCCGGTGGCTTCGGGCGCATCAGCCCGTCAAGCCCCAGTGGGGCCTGGGAGCTTGCGGCGCGCTACAGTTTCATGGATCTGAACGACTCTGGCTTCAACGGCGGCGAGCGCACCAACCTGGTGCTCGGGGTGAACTACTACGTCAGCTCGCGGCTGCGCATGATGGCCAACGTCGTCTTTGCCGATGTCAGCAATCGTGACGGGATCGACGACGACAGCCCGACGCTGGTCGGTGGTCGTGCCCAGTGGTCCTTCTAAGAAGCGTGCCAAATGGCTGGGGCCTTGGGATCTGCGCTTTGGCCACTGGCCCCTGGTTCGCTGAGAGCCAATAAGCGTCAGTAGTTTGCAGCATCCTTAGGTTAAGCAGCATCTGTAAATCTGTAGTGCGCATCTACTGCCGGCCGGGTTGCTGGACAATGCCCCCGGCCGGCCCCGATCCAGAGTGATTTCTGGATGATTGTGCTGCTCCGAATTTCATACTCGAAAGTGCTCATTCGGTGATTCGCTCTCCGTTGATAGCACCCGGGTGTGGCCGGGCGAGCAACTGGAGTCCTGGTTGAGCAGTCCCAACCGGAGGCGCTCAGTCCGTTCCAGCAAGATCGCCTTGACCCGCTTGAACGGAGTGAACCGCTCAATATCCGGGTCAAACAACCGTGCTAGCA
>NZ_NRRN01000060.1 GCF_016583625.1 Halorhodospira abdelmalekii
GGGGGGACAAACCCGTCAGCACTCTCCGACTAAATTTTCGGGGCTCAATACCTTCAGGGTCGGCTTCACCCGTTACCTTTGCACCTCGCCTGCTTTCGTGCCTACGCATCGACACGACCGTTGCCAGCCACGCCGCAAGGCTCGATACTAGGCTCGCGGCTCACGATTACCTAGGCGGGACTCTCACCCGCTAGAACACGCGGCCTTGCCAGGCCGCACCGTCCCCTTTTTGGTCCCTTTTCGCTGTCCCCTTTTCGCTCGATCAGCCCTGGGTCAACGGCTCTCGGCAGCGGGTGCAGTAGTAGATATTGGCGCCGCGCTGAATGCGGTTATGGCGCGTCGTCGTGACGTAGACATCGCCGCAGCTGCAGCGGTAGCGCCAACGCCGCTGCACCCCCGGCAGGCCGGTGATATCGAGATCGTGGGTGCGCTTGGGGGTAAAGCCGGCCCGCTCCATGACGCTGCGCCACGCCGGGTCGTGGCCGCAGGTGCCGTAGAGGGCGTAGGCGACCAGATGGGCCAGCTCGTGGACGACGGTTTCGGGGAGGATCGTCTGGTAGCCGTCGGTGCGGGCGAGCATGGGGCGGTTAAATGTGACCGTCCAGTTTTTCACGTCGGCGCAGCCGGCGCGCGAGCCACGCTCCAGCCAAGTGACGGCGGGCATCGGGTGGCGGGCGAGCGTGGGGTAGTCGTCGACAAAGCGTTGCCACCACTCGGCGGCGGCCGCCTCTACATGCTGGACGCGCTCGGCTACCGGATCGTCACCGGCGCCGACCTCATTGAGCAGCCACTCGACGACCTCCGGGACGGCGGCAGCGACCGGTGCCGAGAGCTCTTCGCCGACGGCGAAGGCCAGCGGTTCGATGCCGACTACGGTGAGCTGGCGCGGCATCAGCCCTAGGGTGTTGGCCAGTTCAAGCGCCTCGCTCACCCCAAAGCCGTGCGACGAGGCGCGTGTCGTAGCACCGCTGAGAGGCGGGTGCGGGTGATCGAGCAGTTGGTCGCCATCCAGGCGGTGCACGGTTCCGGGGGGGGCGCCGGTAACCACCGCATCGATCAGCCACACCCGGTCTGTCGGTGACCAGGCGCTGAGTAGGCTTGCGGCCTCACCGCTGAGCTGACGAATGCCGAGGGTAGTGGGGCGACGCGGATCGGCGGCCAGGGTTGCGGCGATCGCGATGCCGACACCGTCATCCTGGCGGGACGGATTGCCAAGCCCTAGTACCCAATCGCGGCCTACGGCGGGCTGGCCCCCGCGCTCATGCTTGCGCTCACGCGCTCTGCCGCTGTGCACACCGTTGTTGTCCATGGCAGAATTTTGACCCTCATCGGCGCTCTAACGGCGCTCTACCGTCAAGTCTAAAAAGTGCGTTGAACAGGAGATGCACGGGTCGTAGTTGCGGATGGCTTGTTCGAGGTAGTCGCGCAGCGGTTCATCCGGGAGATGTAAGTTCGGTTCGGCGAAGGCGCGCAGATCCTCCTCGATCACGCGCTGATTGACCGAGGTCGGAGCGACGATCTTAGAGTCGGTGATGACCCCGTGCCCATCAATCGAGTAGCGATGGTAGCAGATCCCGCGCGGGGCCTCGCTCGCGCCGTAACCGGTACCCGCCCGCGCGGTGAACGGGACGCACGCAGCGGTGGGGCGTTCGTAGGCGGCGAGCAGACGCAGCGCCTCCTCAAAGGCGAAGATCAGCTCGACGCTGCGCACCAAGATGCTTTTAAAGGGATTGCGACAGACAGCGTCTAGGCCGGCGCGCGTCGCCGCGGCAGCCGCGCGCGGTGTTAGGCGCTCGTGGTTGAGGGCATAGCGGGCGAGGGGACCCAAACAGACCGCGGTACCGTCCGCGGCGCAGTAAGAGTGTAGCGAGGTTGAGCGTTCTTCGTGGTGCTCAATCAGCCACTCGTCGTACGCCTCAACCCCGGCGCGCGCGCCGTCGCTGCGGGCCAACTCGCCGCGGTCGATGGGATACTCATCGGGGTGGGTAAGGGCCATAAAGCGGTAGTCGCGCTCGAAATCAGGGAAGCGCAGGCTGGCGAGTTCGTCGATAATCCCTTCCATGGCCGTCAGGCAGTACTCGAACTCCTCGCGCAGGGCGGTCAGCTCGTGGCGGTGGGGGGCGCGGTAGAAGCCGCCGACGCGGACGTTGATCGGGTGGATCTCGCGTCCGGCAAGGGCGGTCATCAGGCTGTTGCCAGCCTTTTTGATCCGCAGCCCCATTTTGACCAGCTCGGGGCGATCTCGGCCCAGGGTGATGGCGTCGGGGTAGCCGAGAAAGTCGGGCAGGTGGAGCATAAAGATGTGCAGACCGTGGCTCTCGATCCACTCGCCGCAGTAGAGCAGGCGACGCAGCAGGCGCAGGGCGCCGTCGACCTCAACGCCGACGATTTGCTCCATCGCCTGACAGGCGCTGGTTTGGTACGCCACCGGGCAGATCCCGCAGATCCGGGCGGTGATATCGGGCGCCTCGCGAAAGTCGCGCCCGCGTAAGAAGCCCTCGAAAAAGCGCGGCGGTTCGAAGATGCGCAGTTCAGCGCGGGTCACGCGCCCCCCCTCGGCGACGAGATGGAGCGCCCCTTCGCCCTCGACCCGCGCGAGGTAGTCGACGGCGATGGTGCGGCTTTGGGGTTTTGAATCGGATTCACTCATTGTTTTGCGCCCTTATCCATCGGCTCCACCCCTGTCTGTCTCTCGATCGGTTCGATCGGTCTCTCGATCGATCTATCGATCGCGCTCTTGTTCAGCGGCGGCGGCAGCAGCGGCGGCAGCAGCTTCAGCGGCGCTCTCGCTCTCGCTCTCGCTCTCGAGTCGCTCGCTCTCGTTACGAAACGCCTCGGCGGCCACATTGAAGGTGGTGTAGAGGCGCTGGGTCGTCTTGCGGCTGATCCCCTGAGCGGCCAGTGCGGCGGAGAGGGCCGCGGGTTGAGCGTTCTCTTTCGGCCCAAAGCAGCCGTAGCAGCCGCGGCCAAAGCGCGGACAGAGCGCCTGACAGCCGGCGTGGGTCACCGGCCCAAGACAGGGGGTGCCGGCAGCAACCAAGAGGCAGACGGCCTGGCTCCGTTTGCACTCCTGGCAGACGGCGGTATCGGGGATCTGCGGTCGCCGCCCGCAGAGAAAGGCGCCGAGGACCTCGAGCAGCTGCTCTTTGGCCACCGGGCAGCCGCGCAGTTCGTAGTCGACGGCGACGTGCGCAGCGATGGCATCGGAACTCGCCAACGTCTCGATCCACTCCGGCTGGGCGTAGACGTAGCGGGTAAACTCCGTGACATCGGCGAACTGGCGCAGCGCTTGAATCCCGCCTGCGGTGGCGCAGGCGCCGATGGTAATGAGCCTCTTCGAGACGCTTCGAATCGCCCGAATGCGCTCGGCGTCGTGCGGGGTGGTGACCGAGCCTTCGACCAGTGACAGATCGTAGGGGCCGTCGATGACCGTGCGGGTCGCCTCCGGGAAGTAGGCGATCTGCACCTGCTCGGCAATGGCAAGCAGCTCATCCTCGCAATCGAGCAGCGAGAGCTGACAGCCGTCACACGAGGCGAACTTCCATACGGCCAAGCTCGGTCTGCCGGTTGCTGTGGCCATCGCTAAAGCTCCTGAATGCGAAAGGCAGGCTCCATCCGCGGATAGGGAAAGACCGGGCCGTCGCGACAGACGAAGTCGGCGCCGATCTGGCAGTGGCCGCAGAAGCCGACGGCACAGCGCATGCTGCGCTCCATCGAGACGAAGATCGCCTCCTTAGGCACCCCGCGGCGGCGCAGCGCCTGCACCGAGTAGTCCATCATGATCTCAGGGCCGCAAATCATTGCCAGGGCGTTGCGGCCGCTAAAACCACCGCGATCGAGCAGTTCGGTGACGACACCGACGTGCCCGGACCACGCCGCGGTACCGCGGTCGACGGCGATGCGCAGCTCGATCTCGCACTCCTCTTCCCAGCGCTCCAATTCGCTGCGAAAGATCAAATCGCGTGGCGAACGGGCGCCGTAGCAGAGCAAGACGCGGCCGAAGGAGCGCCGCCGCGCGGCGATCTCGTGGAGCACCGGGCGCAGGGGCGCCAAGCCGATGCCGCCGGCGACGAGGATCAGATCGCGGCCCTCGGCTGCGGCCACCGGCCAGCAGCTGCCGAACGGCCCGCGCAGGCCGATTACAGTGCCGGCGCTCAGCGCCTGCATCGCCCGCGTCACGCTGCCAACGGCACGGATCGTATGGACGACCCCGCCGGCGAGGGGGGGTGGGCTGCTCAGCGTGGCACAGCCGGTGCCATCACGACCGGGGATGCCACTGACCGAGATCGCCGCCTCGCCGATCCCAAAGAGGTAGAGCATGTTGAACTGCCCCGGTTGGGGCAGGGGCTCGCCCTGGCTCTCCAAAGGCGACAGAGACCAGGTGAAGACCTCGCCGTCGGCGACCTCAGCGGTAACGGCCTCAATGCGCCACGGCACCGGGGCCATCGCCTCGTAGCCGGTCGGTGGAGTCGGCTGCTCGACAGCAGCGGCAACAGCGGCAACAGCAGAGGAGGGCGAGGAAGGGTTATGCGCCTTCATGGATGCCCCCCGGGGTGCGTGGCGCGGTCGAGCCGCCGTGGTGCTCGGCTAAGGCGGCGACTTCGGCCGTGAGATCGATCCCGCTCGGACACCAGGTGATGCAGCGGCCGCAGCCGACACAGCCGGAGCTGCCAAACTGCTCATGCCACGTCTCAAGCTTATGGGTTAGCCACTGTCGGTAGCGCGCCGCTACGCTGTGACGGTGAGGCCCGCCGACCATGTAGGAGTGTTCGGCCTCGAAGCACGACCCCCAAGTGCGGACCCGTTCGGCCACCTCCCCCTCCAAATCGGTGCGATCGACCATATCAGAGCAGAAACAGGTCGGGCAGACCAGGGTGCAATTGACGCAGGCAAGGCAGCGCTCTGCCACCGCCTCCCAGTGAGGGTGACTGTGTGAATGAGCGAGTAGGGCGCGCCGCTCCTCTTCCGCAGGGAGTCGTTGCGGCATCTGAGCCGTTGCGCGCTGCCACTGCTGAGACACAGCGCTCTGCTCGGCGGCGCTGGCCGCTCGCGTCGGGAGGGCCTGGAGCAGTTCGGCACCGGCGGCACTGCCGGCGGCGATCGCGAAGCGGTGCTGCGGTGGGTCGCAGAGCTCGGTCAGTACCAGATCGAAGCCGTCACGGGCCGCTGGTCCGCTCGCCATCTCGGCGCAAAAACAGGTCGCAGCCGGGGCGGCGCAGTCGACCGCGATCGTAAAGAGGGCGCGTCGCCGTTCGGCGTAGCCGCGATCAGCAACCGCCTGCTGAGTAAAGACCGTATCTTGGATGGCCAGCGCGGCCAATTCGCAGGGGCGCACCCCGAGCAGGGCGCGCGGGGTCGCTGGGGCGCCGAGGATCTCGGTGCGCAGACCCTCTGCGGCGTCGCGGTGGACGCGAAAGAGCACCTCGTTCGGAGGAAAGAGGTAGGCCTTCCAGGAGTGTGGACCGACGGCGTAGCCGAAATAGGCGCCGTCGCCGCGGGTGCGCAGGCGGTAGACCCCGGGGGCCTGCTCGTCGCCGCAGTCGACCGGCAGAGCAGTGACATCGGCAAGCGGTCCGTAGACGATCGCGCTTTCGTCGCGGGTCGGTCCGAGAACTTCATAGCCGCGCTGCTGCAGCAGCTCAATGAGCGTCTGCAGTTGCGTCGCTTCAAGGATGCGCTCCGGTTGGGGGCGCGGTGCCTTCTCAGTGCTCATGCGGTATTGTGCCCCCTTAACTATTAGCAGATTCGCGGTAGCTGCTCGCCGGCGAGCCAATCGACGGTGCGCCAGCTGCCGAAGACCGTCTCCATCTCGACAAAGCCCGGCGGCTCGGCTGCGACCTCGCCGACGATTGCCGCCTGAGCGCCGAGCGGATGTTGCTGCATTGCCTTGAGTAGGCGCTCCGTCGCCTCTGCTGGGCAGACGGCGACTAGCTTCCCCTCGTTGGCGAGGTAGAGCGGGTCGAAGCCCAACAGCTCGCAAGCACTCACTACCTCAGGCTGCAGCGGCAGAGCCGATTCGTAAATCTGCATCGCCGTACCCGATTGCCGCGCCAATTCGTGTAGCGTTGCCGCTAAGCCGCCGCGGGTTGGATCGCGCATGCAACGAATCTCCGGGGCCGCCTCTAGCATCACCGCTACGAGGTCGTGGAGGGCGGCGCTGTCGGAGCGAATGGGGCTGGTAAAGCCGACCCCTGAGCGCGCCGAGAGGATCGCCGCGCCGTGATCACCGAGGGTACCGCTGAGCAGCAGCCGATCGCCCGGGCGGATCGCTTGCGCACTGAGTTCGACGCCCGTCGGTACGGTGCCGACCCCCGTCGTCTGGATGTAGATCCCGTCGCCCTTGCCGCGCTCGACGACCTTGGTATCGCCGGTGACGATCTCAACCCGAGCGGCGCGGGCGGCGGCGGCGAGCGATTCGATAATGCGCCGCAGATCGGCCAGTGCTAAACCCTCTTCCAAGATGAGGGCAACGCTCAGATAGTGCGGCTGTGCTCCCCCTACGGCCAGATCGTTGATGGTGCCGTGGACGGCTAGGGCGCCGATGTCACCCCCGGGGAAGAAGAGCGGCGTGACGACGTGGCTATCGGTGGTTACCGCTACGCGACCGTTCAGCGGGGAGGGGAGCACCGCTTGATCCTCACCGCGACTCAGGATCGGGTTGTCGAACGCCGGATAGAAGAGCTCTTCGATCAACTCGTGCATGCGCCGCGCCCCGCCGCCGTGGGCCAGCTCGACGTGGCCGTGGACCCAATCGATCGCCATAGAACCGCGCCCCCCCTCGTTTCGCCTTTTGCGCTTGCGCAAGCGTGCGTTGTGCGCTCAGAGCCAGAGCCAGAGCCAGAGCCAGAGCCAGAGCCCTGAGCTTAGCGGATTGCGCGCTGTCGATGGTACCGGTAGTGGTAGTCGGCCGCACACGCCCCCTCTGCCGAGACCATGCAGGCGCCTTGCGGGGTATCGGGCGTGCAGCGTGTCGCAAAGAGCGGACACTCAGCCGGCTCCTTATGACCCCGCAAGATCGCCCCGCATGCGCAGTGGCGTGGCTCGTCATCGTGTCGCTGGTGCGCAGCCCGGTGCACAGCAAAGCGTCGTTCGGCATCGAAAGCGGCGTAGCGCTCACGAATCCCGAGCCCGCTTGCCGGCAGGCGTCCTAAGCCGCGCCAAGTAAAGTCGATGCGCGGCTCAAAGACGGCGGCCATCTGTTCCTGCGCTTTGCGGTTGCCGATGCGATCGACCCCCCGACGATATTGGTTTTCGACCTCACAGCGGCCGGCGTTCAGTTGTTGGACGAGCATCCACACCGCTTGCAGTAGGTCAAGCGGCTCAAAGCCAGCCACAACCAGCGGTTTAGCGAAGCGCTCCACGGCTGGCTGGTACGCTTCGCTGCCGACAATAGCAGAGACGTGGCCGGGGCCGATTAGGCCGTCGACGGCGGCCCCTTCTCCTAACAGGGCGTGAAGCGCCGGTGGAGTCAGGACGTGGTTGCAAAAGACGCTGAAGTGGGTTAGCCGCTGGGTGGCGGCCTGCTCAATGACCCAGGCGGTAGCCGGCGCCGTCGTCTCAAAGCCGACGGCGAAAAAGACCACTTGGCGTTGGTGCCGGTGCTGTTGCTGTTGCTGTTGCTGGGCGAGTTGCAGCGCTTCGGCGGCTGAGTAGACGATGCGCACATCGGCACCGGCTGCCTTCGCCTGCAGCAGACTTCGGCCGTCGATGCCCGGTACCCGTACTGTATCTCCGTATGCGCAGAGGATGACAGCTGGATCGGCGGCGATCTCAAGCGCAGCGCTGATGCGGGCGCTGGGCAGGATGCAGACCGGACAGCCGGGGCCGTGAACAAAGCGGATCGCCTCCGGCAGCAGATCGGCAAGGCCGTAACGGGCGATGGTGTGGGTGTGGCCGCCGCAAAACTCAAGGAGCCGGTAACTGCGGCTTGCATCGACTTCTCGTCGGATCATCGCGGCGAGCGCTCGGACACGCTGTGGGTCGCGGAACGCGGTGAGGTAGCGCATTACCCCTCACGCTCGCTATATCCACCCGTCTTATCGGCGCCGCGCGGTTGGCCAGGCTGGTCAGGTTGGCCCAGTCTGTCTGCTCTGTCTGCTCTGTCTGCTCTGTCTGCTCTGTCTGCTCTGCCTACTCCGCTGAGTCGATGGCTGGGTTCGGTACTCTCCGCGGCGTTGCGCTCGGCAGCGAGCAGTTCATCGAAGAGGGCGAGTGTGTGCTCGGCCTCGTGTGGATCGAGGCGGTTGATTGCAAAGCCGGCGTGCAGGATCAAGTAGTCGCCGGGGGTGACCGCGTCGATTAGGTTGACGTCGATCTGCTTGCGCAGACCGCCGGCATCGACGACCGCCTGCCCCTCGGCTAGCAGCTCGAGCACGCGCACTGGGATGGCTAGACACATGGTCTACTCACTCACTCTTTACTCACTCGCTATTTAAATGTTGCTCTTGAAATGTTGCTCTTGCCCTTGCTCCCGCTGTGTACATAGGGCAATCCACGCCTGTCCGAGACTGATGGCTGAATCGTTCGGCGGTAGGCGCTGCGCTTGGTAGAGCGTGATCCCGTGCCTCGCTAAGTTTTGCTCCAGCTCACTCATCAGCACCCGATTGGCACAACAACCACCCGCTGCGGCGAGGTGGTTGACCCCGGTGTCGTTGGCCGCTTGCGCCGCCCACTCGGCCAGCCCGGCGGCTACGGTCGTGTGCAGCAGGGCGGCCCCCCAGGCTGCTGTTGCCTCAGCGGCGCGTTCAGCGCTCCGCCCCGCCCCCGGTGTCGCCCCCGATGGCTGCGTGGCTGACGAGGAATCGCCCGCCGGCGTTGGCTGTGCGGCCGTCGCCGTGCGCCGCCGTTCGCCGCCACGTTTTGCCACCGGATTCGTGCTGTCGGCCAACCGCGCCAACAGCGGCGAAAAGTCGAGCACACCGTCGCGCAGTTGCCACCCGGCCGACCACGGCGCCACCCGGCCGTGAGCGGCCGTCAACGCCTCTAGGCGCATCGCCGCCTGCCCTTCGCTCTGGTGCTGCCAGTGCACGCCGAGCAGACCGGCAGCGGCATCGAAGAGTCGCCCCAGGCTGGTGCTCTGAATGCTTGTGCCTTGAGCACCAGCAGCGGCACCATCTCGCTCGCCACCTGCAAGCAGTTCAGCCACCCCGGCAGCCGCCGGCTCTGAGGCAAACCGCTGCACGATCTCCTCGTCCCGGCCGAGCCGGTGTAAGACCGCCGCTGCCATCCGCCACGGCTGTGCGGCGGCCCGGTCGCCTCCGGGCAAGGGCAGAGGGGCGAGGTGGCCGAGCCGCCGCCACTGTGCGCCGGCTACCCACAGCAGCTCACCGCCCCACGACGCCCCATCGGGGCCGAGACCGGCGCCGTCGAGCGCCAGCCCAAGTACCGGCTCGGTCAAGCCGTGTTCGGCCACAATCGCACCAATATGCGCATGGTGGTGCTGGACGCGCACGAGCGGTACCGCGAGCCTCGCGGCCCACTCTTCGGCCAGGCGGGTACTGTAGGGGTCGGGGTGTAGGTCGCAGGCGATCACCTTCGGGGTGACCGCGAGCCGGTGCTGCCAGCGCTCCACCGTCGTCGCCAATGCGCGACAGGCAGCGGCTTGATCGAGATCGCCGATCGGCTCACTGACGTAGGCCTTCGCCCCGACGGTACAGCAGATCGTGCTCTTGAGTGCCGCCCCGGTGGCCAATACCGGCGGGCCGCTGCTGGCCAGCGCCAGCGGTGGTGGCAAGTCGCGCGGTGGTGGCGGCCTCGCCTCCGAAGCCCCTGCAGCGGTTTGTGTCGTCTTGGTGCGTACACGCCGCACACCGGCCTCAAGAAACGACAGCCACCCCTCCAGCCCCTCGCCGGTCTCTGCCGAGAGTTGCAGGACGCGGACTCCTGGGTGGACGCGCCGTGCATAGTCGATACAGCGTGCCGTATCGAAGCGGACATAGGGCAGCAGATCGATCTTGTTGATGATCATCAAGTCGGCTGCAGCGAAGATATCCGGGTACTTAAGCGGCTTGTCCTCGCCTTCGGTGACTGAGACGATCACCACTTTGTGCGCCTCACCAAGATCGAACCCGGCCGGGCAGACTAGGTTGCCGACGTTTTCAATCAGCAGCACGCCCCGCCTAAGTTCGGGGAAGTGCTCTAGGGCGTGGCCGACGGCGTGGGCATCGAGATGGCACGCCTTGCCGGTGTTGATCTGGACCACCGGGGCGCCGGTAGCCCGTATGCGCTCGGCATCGCGATCGGTCTGCTGATCGCCCTCCATTACGCCGAGTGGGAATTGGGTCGTACCCCCTCGTTGCAAGCCGTTGACGGTTGCCTCCAAGAGCGTCGTTTTGCCCGAGCCGGGGCTGGAGAGGAGGTTGACAACGAAGAGGCTGCGTTGGGCGAAAGCAGTGCGGTTGCTGGCGGCAAAACGGTCGTTCTCGGCGAAGAGACTCTCCTCAACAGCGAGCCGTCGGCGCTGCGTCGTGGCCTGGTCGTGAGTCTGGTCTCCGCTATGGGCGCCGTCTCCGGGGTTGCTGTGCTGATTGTGCCGACCGTGTTCGTCGTGGACGTGATCGGGTCTGTGATCATGGGCGTGGTCGTGCCGGTGAGCGTGCTGGTGATGGCGATCGCGGGTGGATTCGTGGTTCTGGCTTGAGACTCCGCAACCGCAGATTCCGCACATGACTACGCCACCTCCAGCTCTCGGATATTCAGCTCATCGCCGCCGCTACTCTGCAGCCACGGATTGCCACACTGTGGGCAGGGGTCGAAACGGCGCTGTACCACCACCTCCGTGCTGCACTCGAGGCAGTAGGCGCGTCCCGGAAGTGCCTCAATCTCTAACTCGGCGCCCTCGCTGATCGTACCGCGACTGACCGCCGTAAAGCCAAACCGCATCGCGGCGATCTCGACCCCGGCAAAGGCGCCGATCTCCAGGCGGACCCGCAGCACCCGCGAGAAGCCTTCGTGCTCCGCCTGCTGCTCGATGATCTCCACCAATCGCTGACACAGCGCCGCTTCGTGCACCCGGGCCTCCCGCTACTCGCGACAGCCGCACATGCCGTCGGGGCGGCAGCAGGGCGGGTACTCCGGTGCTGAGCGCGCACCGCTGCTGACCACCGCAGCGGCTGAGAGAAGGCGTTCGACCGGGGCCTCTGGGTTGGTCGTGCCGAGATCGCGCCCAGCAGCGCGGCACAGCTCGCCCCATGTGGTCAATTGCTCATCCATCGGGTGGTGAACCTCAATGATCTGGCCGTTGCTCGGGCAGCGATAGTCGTAAGTCGGCATCTCTTCTGATCTCTCCGTCTCTTCTTGCCCTCCCCCCTAGTCAAGGGGGGTGTGGGTCGTTACACTCGCCGTGCTTGCCGCGACTGTGGCATCGGTTTGCCCCTGAGGCAGCGCACATGCATATCGAGTCGCGGTTAGTCACACACCATCATAGGAGATTAAGTGTATGACGTGCTCTACTTTAGTCGTTGCGGTTTTGGTCCTGCTGGCGATTGCCGGTTCCCCCTGCATTGCCCGTCGTTTCCGCCGCTGGTAAGGGCGGTCGGCCGGTGATCGGGGCCGGTGCACGGTGACGGTGGGAGGAGGTGGCGGTCGATGCCCCGGGTGCGCAGACCGCGGACTGCCTCCTTTAGGAGGGTCGCCTCACCGCCCCCGTCGGGCGCCGGTCGAGCAACCGGCTGGGTGAGAGCGAGCCGACCGTCCGGTCGCGCTCGCCCCCCGCCCTAGGAATTCTCCCCCTCTGACCACGTCAAGTCAGCGCGGTTGGGACCGCGTCCTTCCAGCCACCACACTTCAGAACGCAGCCGGCCATCGGCACACAGTTCAATCCAGCGTACACCGGGGGGAGAGGGGTCGACGGCAAAGAGCGACGAGCCGCTTTTGAACTGAATTGAGACGGCCGGAGCTGCTAAGAGCCAGACGCCGTCCTCGGTCCGTCCGGCGTACTCTTGATGGACGTGGCCGAAGAGGACACCGCGCACCTGCGGGTGGCGGCCGAGGCAGGCCATAAAGGCCCCGCCATCCTCTAGTTGTTGTCGATCGAGCCATGGCGTACCCACGCTCACCGGGGCGTGGTGCAGGGCGATAAGGGTGGGGCGATCACGCTCTGCTTGTAGCCGCTCATCAAGCCAGTTGAGTTGACTCTCGCCAAGCCGGCCAGCAACTTCGCCCGGCACCTGGCTATTGAGCCCAATAACGCGCCACGAGCCGAGTTGCTGTTCGCGGATAAAACCGACCTGGGTGCGTCCGCCGAAGGCCGCCAGGAAGGCCGCCGGGTCGTCGTGGTTGCCCGGCACGATCAAGACCGGACTCTGCAGAGTCGCCAGCTCAGCGGCCAATTCCTCGTAGACGGCAGCGCCCTCATCGTGAGTGATATCGCCGGTGATGACCGTCAGGTCGAAGGGCGCACGCGGTAAGCCTTGGGCACTGAGACAGTCGGGGTCGACACCGACGAGGACATCGGTGAGTCGCTCCCAAGGGTGGACGCCGTGGTAGAGCCAGTGTCGATCGCTGCGTAGATGCAGATCGGAGAGGTGCAGTATTCGCAGTGGCTCTTCACAGACCGTCACACCATTCCCCTTAGTCGTTGCTTATTGGCGGGCGCCAATCCAGTCTCTTACCCATGCCGACCAGTCTAGCGGTTCACCGGGACGGCTGCCACCATGGGCTTCTCCCCGGACTTGCTGCAACACCTGTTAAAGCCCCCCTGGCGGTGTGGCGTGTCACAGCGCTATAGAGCACGATCGCTTCGTCCTCTAGGTGCTGTGGCCGAGTTGGGCGATCTCCTAGTAAGATGGCACCTTGCCTGATGCGCCTGTTGGCAAGCCTGTTGGCAAGCATGGAGCGATCGAAAGAATCATGGGCTGGCTCAATAACCCCGAAGAGGCATGGGCCGCATGGGCGGCGATGGCGGCGATCCTCTTCGTCCTAGAGCTCTTGCTCGCCGGTGCGGCGAGCGGGGTGCTGCTGATCTTCTCCGTCATGGCGCTGGTTGGGATGGTGATGGCGCTCGCCGGCGCACCGTTGCTGGCGCAGGTGATCGCGGCTGTGGTCATCGGAATCCTTTCAGCGCCCCTGATGGTGTGGGTCTACCGCCGCTACGGCCGTGGCAATAGCAGCTTGATGAGCGCCGGTCACGGCCCGGCTGAGATGCCGTGGCAGGCCTACTACGATGCCCGCGGCAATTTGCGGGTTCGGGCGCAGGGCGAGGACTTCCCGGCGGTGCTGGCCGCGGGCGGAACGGCCGCTGGTGGAGCGGCCCCGGATGGGTCTTCGACGCCGGGGCGCGAGATCGCTGAGGGCAGCACGGTGCAGTTGCTGCGCATCGAGGGGAATCGCGCTGTGATCGCGGCACTGCCAGAAGCAACCCCAGAAACGACCGAAGCGCCTGGGAAGAACAAGGAGCCTCAAACGCCGAGGCGCCCGGAAGATAAGCAAGGTGCTGACGAGTTGCAGCGGTAAGCGGCTGGTTCTTCGGGGGGGGGG
>NZ_NRRN01000061.1 GCF_016583625.1 Halorhodospira abdelmalekii
TATGCCTGGCTGTAGCGCGTGCGCTTGGGCTTCGTCTTGCTCTTACTCATCGGGGTAGCTTGCCTCGTCATGGATCACCTCGTCGAATGGTAGCTATTGAGGTGTCCACTGTTGGTGGGCAAGACCAAATACCAGGTGCGCACTCTGGGAATAGCAGGTTTTTTGCACGATATCGGTAAGGTGCGGGTGCCGAGCGAGATTCTGCAAAAGCCATCGGCGCTAACCGAGGGTGAGTATGAGGAGATCAAAAAGCACTCCACCCACGGCTATCAGATCCTCACTGAGACGCCGGGCATCCCCGAGACGGCCCTGAAGGTCGCGCGCCTGCACCATGAGCGCATCGACGGTGGCGGCTATCCAGACGCTCTGCCGGAGTCGAAGATCCCCTTCGAGGCGCGTCTCGCTGCGATTGTCGATGTCTATGATGCGCTGACCGCAGTGCGCTGCTATAAGGACGGTATGACCCCGACACAAGCGTTGAAGCGAATCATGGCTGACGCGGGTACGAAGTTCGACCAGAATCTCTTTAAGCGCTTTATCAAGTGCATCGGAGTCTACCCGCCCGGGTCGATCGTGAGGCTAAGCAACGGGAAGATTGGTGTTGTTGAGAACGTCAGCCGAGAGAACTCGGCGAAGCCGCTCGTTCGGGTTGTCTACGATGCCGAGCGCCAAGAGTATATCGATCCTCCACGTCTGGTCCACGTGAGCCGTGAGCCCGGGTTGTCCGTACTGAGCAGTGAATCTCTGACCGACTGGGGTTTTCTAGAAAAGCGCCTGCACGAGTTTGAAGAGGCGGAAAGAGGGCTGCCCGCGTAGCGGTTGACTCGCTTCAGCAAAGGAGCGTGAAGGGGCCTCGAAAAGGGGTGCCCCTTTGCCCCACCGGACGGGCGTTATACCTGGTAAAGCCCCTGAGAGGCGCTATATTCCGAGATAGGCGGCGCGCACTTGCTCATCATCCAGCAACGCCTGCCCACTGCCGGAGAGGACGACACGCCCGGCCTCCAGCACGTAACCGCGATCCGATATGGCCAGTGCCTGCGAGGCATTTTGCTCGACCAGAAAGAGGGTAATGCCCTCGCGGTTCAGTTCGCTGAGGATCTCGAAGATCTCCTCGACAATCAAAGGCGCAAGCCCCATGCTCGGCTCATCAAGCAGGAGCAGGCGGGGGGCTGCCATCAGCGCCCGGGCGATTGCCAACATCTGTTGCTGCCCTCCGGAGAGCATCCCCGCAAGCTGGCGCTGTTTTTGCCGTAAGATCGGAAAGCGGGCGTAGAGCCGATCAAGATCTTCGAACACCTGTGGGTCGCGGCCGCGCCGATAGGCCCCCATCAGCAAGTTTTCATGCACGCTCATATCGCGAAAGACTTGCCGGCCCTCTGGAACTTGTACGATGCCTTGGCCGACGCGGGCGTGTGCAGGCGCGCGCGTGATATCGCATCCGGCGTAGTGAATCTCTCCCCGGTCGAGCGGCTGCAGCCCCGAGAGCACCATCAGTAGTGTGCTCTTACCGGCGCCATTGGCCCCGACCAAAGAGACGATCTCGCCGCGATTGATGGTGATATCGACCTCGTAGAGCGCTTGAATCCGCCCGTAAGAGGTTGATACCCCGTGCGCCTGCAGCAGCGGCTCACGAATCGGAGATTCGCCTGGCGCTTGCCCACCATGGGCCTCACCCCCCTCGACCGAAGCGAACTCAGCCGGATCGAGGCGGGTCTCGTGTCGTATCCCCAGCCCGCCGACGTGCTCCGGGGCGATGTGGATGATGTGTTGCCGCAGTTCGCGGAACTCCTCCCGCACCCGCTCGCCAAAGAGCGGATCGTCGTACTGATCTTTAGCTGCGACAATCCTTTCCCAATCGCTCGCTTCGAGCCATTGGCGCGCCCGCGGGATGACCAGCGTCTCCTCCTGCTCGATGTGGTGGCGCAGATGTTCGCTGAAGCGGCGCAGCGCTTCACTCAGTGCTTCGCGCTCGTGCGGCCACGCCTCCACGCAGCGATGGAGCTGCCGGCGCAACTGCTGTAACGTTTCGTGGGCGCTGAGATAGTCGCGTTCTAGGGCATCGAGCTCCGGAAAGGGCTCCGGGGAGCGCTGGCGCAGGCAGCTGAAGAGCAGGATCTCGTCCGGCGCGCTTTGTACCCGCTCGGAGAAGTGCTCAAAGTAGTCGAGGATAGCGCTGAGCAACACCTCATCGGGTTCGTGCGGCTCCTGTTCGATGTCGTGGCGCAGCCGGTCGAGCAGCAGAATCACCCGCCACAGGCTCAGGTGCTCATGGACGATCGTCTCTATCGCGCGTTCACGCGCATCGTGATCGTGTTGCTGCTCACCCATCGAACCAGTCCTCGTCGAAAAAACAGTTCTGCGGTCGCGTTCGCGCTACTAGGCCAGCCGAGGCAAGACCAATCTTTCACCTTCAGGTCCGCCGTCGAACCTCTATTGGTTCCCCTGTGTCGCTTCTTCGCCCATCTTGGTTCGGCTTAGCCCGGTATATTCCCGTTCCACGATTCCTAACTCAGCCGCCCAGATAGGCGGCGATTACGTCCGGATTTTGCCGGACCTCGGTGGGAGTGCCCACGGCTAGACGGCGCCCGTAGTCGAGCACCAGTACCTGCTCGGAGATCGACATCACCAGCTTCATGTCGTGCTCAACCAGGACGACCGTAATGCCGTCGGCGGCGATGGAGGCGATCAACCGCTCGAGCGCTGCGGTCTCGGTCGTATTCAGCCCCGCGGCTGGTTCATCAAGCAGCAAGATGCCGGGCTTAGCCGCTAGAGCGCGGGCAATCTCCAATCGTTTTAGGGCGCCGTAGGGCAGGGCGCTGGCAGCACTCTCTAAGTAGTCGTGACAGCCGACGAATTCGAGCAGTTCCGCCGCCTGCTCCCGGCACGCCTGCTCGCTGCGCCGTAGTTGCGGCAGGCGCAGCAGGGCTGACCAAAAGCCGCGCACGGTGTGCAGATGGCGTCCGAGCATGACGTTCTCCAGCGCACTCATATTCATGCAGACCTGCATGTGCTGGAACGTGCGCAACATCCCGCGCGCGGCCAACTGCTCCGGCGGTAAGTTGGTGACCCGTTCGTCGTTTAAGCGGATCTCGCCGCAATCGGGGCGGTAGATGCCGCTAATCAAGTTAAAGAGGGTCGTCTTCCCGGCACCATTCGGGCCGATGACCGCATAGATCTGTCCCGGCTCGACCGTAAAGTCGAGCTCATCGACGGCGTGAACGCCGCCGAAGGCCTTCGATAGTCCCTTCACCTCAAGTCTCATCGCGCCTCCGAGCCGACAACCGTGATCGATCCAGTACCCTGGTGAAGAGCTGGCACAAGGTCGGCAGCAGCCCCTTCGGCATGAAGATCATCGTCAGCATGAGAATCAGCCCGAAGAGCAGCATCTCGTACTGCTGAAAATCGGCGAGCAGCTGCGGCAGCAGGAGCAGTAGCACGGCGCCGATGATCACCCCGAAGGTCGAGCCCATACCGCCGAGCACCACCATGGTAATCAGTTCAATCGAGTGCTCGAAGGTGGCTAGCTCCGGCGTTATGAAGCCGGTGTAGTGGGCGTAGAAGCTGCCCATCACGCTGGCGTAGATGGCCGATACCACGAAGATCATCAACTTATAGTGTGCCGTATCGACGCCGACGACGCGGGCGGCGACCTCGGAGCCGTGCACTGCTCGCAGCGCCCGCCCGATCGGCGAATCGATGATATTCAGGGCAATCCAGACGGCTACGACGAGCAGGAAGGCGGCAACGACGTACCAGAGCAGTGCACCGGTGACCTCCACACCCCACAGCGTGTAGTCGTCAAAGACGCTGAGCTCGAAGCCGAAGATCGAGAAGGGGGCCACCGCCATGCCGTCGGGGCCGCCGGTCAGCCACCCTTCGTTATTGATCACGATCGCCACGATGATGCCGAAGCCGAGGGTCGCCATCGACAGGTAGTGCCCCTTTAGGCGCAGGAGTGGCCGCCCGAAGAGCCAGGCGATCGCTGCCACCAGTGCTGCGCTACCGAGCAGGGCCGGCACGGCACTCCAACCGTAGGTGCTCGTCAGCACCGCGCTGCCGTAGGCGCCGATGGCGAAAAAGGCGGCGTGGCCGAGGCTGACTTGACCGGCGTAGCCGACGAGCAGGTTGAGGCCGACAACGGTCGCTGCAATCAGCGCCATCTGGGTGGCGATATCGAGGTGAAACTCGTTGCCTGTCGTCAGCGGGAAGAGCAGTAAAACCGCAATCAGCAGCGGCATCCCGCTGACTTTACCGGGTATCCAACGCGGTATAACCATTAAACGCGCTCCGCCTCACGACTTCCGAACAACCCGCGTGGCATAAAGAGCAGAATCAGCAGGATCAACAAGAAGGCGACCGCATCCTTGTAGTCGGAGGAGAGGTAACCGGCGGTCATCGCCTCGCTGATCCCGAGCAGCAAGCCGCCGACAATCGCCCCGACGCCGCTGCCGAGCCCGCCGATGGCAGCGGCGACAAAGCCCTTCAGCCCCAACATGATGCCGATGTCGTAGCTCGTTAGGGTGATCGGCGCAGCGACCACGCCGGCAATGGCCCCGAGCACGGCAGCGAGGGTAAAGGCCAGCGTCAAGACCCACTCGACGCGCACCCCCATCAGACGTGCGGCGCGCTTATTCATACAGACGGCAAGGGTGGCGCGGCCAACGGCGGTGCGGGCAAAGAAGAGTGCCAACAGGATGACTACCATGGCGCTGATTCCGAGCACCCAGAGGCTCTGGGTATACATCGTCGCGCCAAAGAGGTTGATCGCCTCTGGCTGGCTGAACGACGGCAGCGAGTGGTAGTCGCGCCCCCAGATCACTTGCGCGATGCCGCGCAGGAAGATTGCCGCCCCGATGGTGATGATGATTAGGGTCACGACATCGGCCTGACGCGCCGGGGCGATGGCCAGCCGGTGCAGCAGCAGGCCGAGCAGGGCGGCGGTCAGGATAGCCAGGGCGATGGCCAGCGGTAGGGGCACCCCGAGTGCCAGCAGAGCGACCGTCGCCATGCCGCCGATCATCAACATCTCGCCCTGAGCGAAGTTGATGACGTGGCTGGCGTTGTAGACCAAGGTAAAGCCGAGGGCCACCAGGGCGTAGGTCGCCCCGATGGTCACCCCGGCGATCAAGTATTGGAGAAACTCAGCGAGCATCGTGACCTCTTAATCGACCAGGTGCCAGCGCCCGTCACGCACCTCGAGCAGACGGAACGAGCTGGGATCAAGGCCGTTGTGATCCTCCGGCGAGAGGTTGAAGGTGCCGGTGACGCCGACGAAGCCCTCAATACGCTCCAAGGCGCTGCGCACCGCCTCCGGTTCGGTGGTGCCGGCCTTCTCCATGGCCTCGACGGCGAGCATCAAAGCGTCGTAGGCGTAACCGCCGAAGGTCGAAACCGACTCGCCCCAGCGCGCCTCGTACGCCTCTTTGTAGGCTTGGACCACGGGGCGCTGCGGGTCGTCCTCGGGAAGCGCATCAGGTACGAGCAGCGGCGAGGCCGGCAGACGGACGCCCTCGCCGGCTGACCCGACCAGTTCCAGGAAGCGATCGGAGGCGACACCGTGCGATTGATAGAGTGGCAGCTCGATGCCGAGGTGGGCGTAGTTGCGGGTAACGATCGCCGGCCCTTGACCGAAGCCGAAGTTAAAGACGGCCTCGACGCCCTCGGTGTTGCGGATGCGCGTCAGCTGCGAGGTCATGTCGGTGTCTTGCGGACCGTAGGTGCGGTCGGCGACGATCTCGATGCCGTAGTCGGCGGCGATGGCGTGGGTCTGTTCGCGTCCCGAGCGCCCGAAACTGTCGGTCCCAGAGATCAGGCCGATGCGCTCGATGCCGCGCTGTTGCATATCCTCCAGCACGCGCTCGGCGGCCATCCGATCGGTCTGCGGGGTCTTGAAGATCCAGGGGCGCACCGGCTCGGTGATCTCGATCGCCCCGGCCATTGAGATCAGCGGCCGACCGGCGCGCTCGGCGAGCGGTACGGCGGCCATAGTGGTGCCGGTGGTGCTGCCGCCGATCAACAGATCGACCCGATCGGAGCGCAGCAGGCGGTTGGCGTAGCGGCGCGCCTCCGAGGCGCGGCCGGCGTCGTCGTAGTGGATTAGCTCAAGCTCACGCCCGAGCACACCGCCTTGCTCGTTGATCTTCTCGACGTAGAGCTCGAGGGTCTTGAGCTCGGGGTCGCCGAGCAGCGAGGCCGGTCCGGTCGCTGAGACGAAGGCGCCGATGCGGATCGGATCAGCGGCGAGCAGTGGCGCAGTCAAGCCGCCGCAGGCGAGTGCGGCGACCAGAGCCAAGGTCCGGCGAGCCAAGGTACGGGCAGGGGTACGGGAGAGCGTCCGCATGAGGCACCTCTAAGCGAGCGATGGGCTGAATGAACCGGGCGACAACGTGACCACCTCCGGCGGTCGATCCCGGAAAGCCCGCTAATCAAACCACAATCGAGGCAAGGCGCCAAGAGAGCGAGGCACTTGGTCCCAGTGGTTTACTTCGAGCGGGCGCCTGCGTAGGTTTAGGCGCACACTTTGAGAAAGGTCTACAGCGCGTGCCAGCAGTGGTACGCGTCAGAGCATAACAGCTGAATATAAAAACAACGGGAGGAGGGCGGTATGGCGGGTGGTCTAGCGGGTGCGACTTCGCAGCGGACGACGTGGCTCCTCAGCGGGGCGCTTAGCGGCCTCATCGGTGTGAGTGTGCTCGGCGCCGATGTCGCGGCGGCGAGCGAATGGGAGTGGGGCGGCGATCTGCGGCTGCGGATGGTCGAGGTCAAAGAGGTGCCTGCCGGCAGTGCGGCGAGCGGCCCAATCGAGATCGATCAGCTCTTCACCCGCACCCGCACCCGCGCCTGGGTCGCCTACCGCCCGCACGAACAGCTGGAGTTTCGAGCACG
The DNA here is from genome assembly GCF_016583625.1 of Halorhodospira abdelmalekii. Classification (GTDB taxonomy): domain Bacteria; phylum Pseudomonadota; class Gammaproteobacteria; order Nitrococcales; family Halorhodospiraceae; genus Halorhodospira; species Halorhodospira abdelmalekii. The sequence continues at coordinate 6,886 of NZ_NRRN01000061.1, forward strand.
ACTGATGAACGAGTTTCGCTTCTACGGTCAAGGGCGGGCCGCGGGCAACGCCGAGGAGCAAGAGCCGCTCTCCGAGGTGATCCCCGATCTGCTCTACGTCGATTGGACCGGATTGGCCGGCGGCCGCATCGATCTGCGCATCGGCCGCCAGGAGCTGATCTACGGCACCGGACGGATTCTGCTCAACGGCACGCCGCTTGATGGCTCGCGCACCCTCTTCTACAACGCGGTGAAGGCGCGACTGGCCTTCGATCCGGAGCACACCATCGACTTTCTCGCCCTCTACAACGAGGACGACGACTCGCTCACCCTCAACAGTCAGCCGAGTCTGACGGTGATTGAGCACGATGAGGCCGCCCTCGGCTTTTACGGGCGCAATCTCAGCAACGATGAGTGGCCCTTTGAGTACTACTGGATCTACAAGGAGGAGGACCGGGCTGAGAGTGCGGAGTTCCACACCGTCGGGGCGCGCTTCTTCCCCGAGTTTGGGCGCTGGGCGTTCAATGTTGAGCTGGCCACCCAGTACGGCGAGCACGGTACGGCCGATCTCGAGGGGCGGATGCTCGATGCCTCGGCCACCTATCGCCCCGATGTGACCACTGCGCTGGCGCCGGCGTTGCACGGCGGTTACTACTACCTCTCCGGGAACGATCCGGAGAGCGCCGATAACGAGGGGTGGTATCCGGTCTTCTCGCGCTGGCCGCAGCTCAGCGAGCTCTACATCTACTCCTACGTCGGCGCTGAGCACGGGGTGGCTGGTTGGAGCAACCTCCACGCGCCCTTCCTCGGGCTCGACCTGACGCCCTTCAGCGGGGCCTCTTTGCAGCTGCGCTACCACTGGCTGCTGGCCGATGAGGAGGATGGTCCGGGCGAAGGCAGTGAACGTGGTCAGCTGGCTACCGCACTGCTCGGGGTGCGCTTTAGCGAGCAGTTCGGAGGCCACTTGCTGATTGAGCATCTAAGCGCTGGCGATTACTACCTCGACGATGCCAACGACGGCCTCTTCGTGCGTGCGCATGTCGACTACACCTTCTGAGGCTCCACCCTCTTCTGGGGCCGCGGCTGCCCCTGCCGCAACCGGCGATGATCGGCGACGGCAGGGGCAGCAACAGTCTCACGAGCAGCCGCCGGAGTTGCGGCAGGATAACGAGGGAAACGAGGACGAGGATTGGCCCCCCGCCGAGCACTTCGTCTCGACCGGGCTCAGTGCGCTCGACGAAGTGCTCGACGGTCTGCGCATCGGCGATAACGTCGTTTGGCAGGTCGACGACTTAGCCGACTACCGGCGCGTCGTCGAGCCGTTTGTCGCAGCCGCTGAAGGGCAGGGGCGGACGATCGTCTATCTGCGCTACGGCCAGCACCCGCCGTTGCTGACGGCGAACGCGGCGAGTACGGCGATTCGGGTGGTCGAGATCGACGCCCTCGGCGGCTTCGAGGGCTTTACTCGGCGGGTCTATCAGCTGATCAGTGACTACGGCCGCGGTGCCTTCTACGTCTGCGACTGCCTCTCCGATCTGCTTGAGGCGTGGGCGACTGACGCCATGGTCGGTAATTTTTTTCGGGTCGTCTGCCCCTACCTCTTCGAGCTCGATACGGTCGCCTACTTCGCGCTACTGCCACAGCGCCACTCGCCGACCACCCTCTCGCGGATTCGCTCGACCACCCAGGTGTTGATCGATGTGCGCTGTGCCACCGGCCAGACCCACGTCCAGCCGGTCAAGGTCTGGCAGCGCGCCTCACCGACGATGTTCCTGCCGCACCGCTGGGAGGGTGAGCGCTTAACCCCGGTGACCGACAGCCACGCCGCCATTCGCCTGCAGGCGGCGCTCGAGCGTGCGCAGCAGCGCCAGCGCAGCGCTCAGCGGCGGCTGCTCGACTACTGGGATCGGCTCTTTTTGACCGCCTCCGAGGCGCTGGCAGCACAGCGCGAGTGGCAGGGGCGAGCGGCGCACGTCGCCGCCGATCGGCAGCAGCGTGAGCGTTGCGAGCGGGTGCGGCTGCAGATCTTGGAGATCTTAATCAGCCGTGATGAGCGGATGCAGGCGCTTGCCCGCCGCTACCTCACACTGGAGGATCTGCTCGCCGTGCGCGCCCGGATGATTGGCAGCGGGAGCATCGGTGGGAAGGCGGTAGGGATGCTGCTGGCGCGCAAGATCGTCGAGCGGGAGGCGCCGCGGCACTGGGTCGAGCGGATGGAGCCGCACGACTCCTTCTATGTTGGCTCCGATGTTTACTACGCCTACTTGGTGCACAACGGTTGGTGGCCGCGTTTGATGCGTCATCGCTGCGAGAGCGGTGCCTACTACGCCGAGGGAGAGGCACTCGCCGAGTCGATGCGCAGCGGCGAGATGCCGGGTGAGGTGCGCCTGGAGCTCGAGCGGGTGCTCGACTACTTTGGCCAGTATCCGATCTTGGTCCGCTCCAGCAGCCTCCATGAGGACGGCTTCGATAGCGCCTTTGCCGGCAAGTACGAGAGCGTCTTCTGCGTCAATCAGGGCAGCCCCGAGGCGCGCCTGGCCGAGCTCGAAGAGGCGATTCGCCGGGTCTACGCCTCGACGATGAGCGAGGACGCCTTGGTCTATCGCCAGCAACGCGGCTTGGCACAGCACGAAGAGCCGATGGCGCTGCTGCTGCAGCGGGTCAATGGCCGCTACCACGGCCGCTACTACTTCCCCGATGCGGCTGCGGTCGGGGTCTCGCGCAACGCCTTTGTCTGGGATCGGGAGATGGACCCGGCTGCCGGGATGCTGCGCCTCGTCGCCGGTCTCGGTACCCGGGCGGTCGATCGCATCGGCGGCGATCACGCCTGTGTCGTCGCCCTCGATCAACCGCACAAGCGGCCCTACGCCGATCGCGAAGCGCTCTATCGCTACACGCAGCACCAGGTCGATCTGCTCGATATCGCCGAGAACCGCCTCACTACGCTGCCGCTGCGCGAGCTCCAGCAGCACGCCCCGCAGTGGCCGCTGGCCGCCTTAGGCGAGACCGATCGTGAGGCGAGTGCGCGTGCCCGGGCGATCGGTGAGCGGGCGCCGGTATGGCGGTTGACCTTCGCCCCGCTGCTGCGTAACACCGCCTGGGTCGAGATGGTGCGCGGCCTGCTCAATACCCTTGAGCAGGCTTACGGGCACCCGGTCGATATCGAGCTGACGCTCCACCTGAGCACCGCTGACCCCGGCGCTGCGGCCAGTGCGGCCAATGCGGGCAGTGTTGCAGCGCCGACGCCGGTAGGGCGTGCGGACCGTGCTACAGATCCGGCCGACTCGGGCAGCGGCACCGGGGCGGTCGCCGACTTCAATCTTGTCCAGTGCCGCCCGCTGGCCACCCTCGGCAGCGAGCGCCCGCAGCCGTGGCCGGATGCTGCCGAGATCACCGCAGATCGCGTGCTCTTCGCGACCCAGGGGAGCTTTATGGGCGGCAATGTCGATCTGGCCATTGAGCGCATCGTGCGCATCGACCCGCAGCGCTACGCCGCTCTCAATCAGGCGCAAAAGTACGCCGTAGCGCGCATCGTCGGGGCGATCAATCGCCAGCAGCCGGCCGGTGAGCAGAGTCGTACGATGCTGATTGGGCCAGGACGCTGGGGGACGAGTTCGCCGGAGCTCGGCGTACCGGTGCGCTTTGCCGATATCAACCGCGTTGCCGTGCTCGTCGAGGTCGCCGAACTCGGCGGCGGCATGGTGCCGGATCTCTCCTACGGCTCACACTTCTTTCAGGATCTGGTCGAGTCGCGGATCGCCTACGTCGCCCTCTTTCCGAGCGAGGCCGGGTGCAGCTACCACCCCGAGTGGTTGGCGCAGTGGCGGCCAATCCACCGCCTGCCCCGATCGGAATCGTCGACACCGACACCGACTGAGGCGGTCGGCGAAGACGACCCGACCGCTAGCGACGACCCGCAGGTCGCCGCCGCGATTGAGTACCTCCGCATCCCCGCGCCGGGGCTGCGGGTCGTCAGCGACATCGTCGAGCAGCGGCTACTCTGCTGGCGGCCGCCGTCGTCCGAGGATCCGCAGAGGATCGGGGATCCGGAGGGGGGTGAGCGGTGAGGCTAGATCGTTAGATCACCCCCATCGCCATCATCGCCTTGCTAACCTTAAGGAAACCGGCGATGTTCGCACCCGAGACGTAGTCTCCCGGCATGCCGAACTCCTCGGCGGTCTCGTGGCAGTTGCGATGGATGTCGATCATGATCTCACGCAGCCGCTGCTCGGTGTGTTCGAAGGTCCACGAGTCGCGGCTGGCATTTTGCTGCATCTCCAGAGCACTGGTGGCAACGCCGCCAGCGTTGGCCGCCTTGCCCGGTCCGTAAGCGATCTTCGCCTCTTGGAAGAGGCGCACGCCCTCGGGGGTCGTCGGCATGTTGGCGCCCTCGGCGACGGCGATACAGCCGTTCTCGATCAGCCGCTTGGCGTCTTTGCCGTCTAGTTCGTTCTGGGTGGCACAGGGCAGAGCGACATCGCACGGGATCTCCCACAGGTTACCGCCGGCGATGTGGCGGGCACTGGAGACCTCGTCGGCGTAGGCGGAGATGCGCCGCCGTTCGATCTCTTTGATGCGCTTGATGCGCGCTAGGTCGAGCCCCTGCTCATCGACGATGATGCCGGCGGAGTCGGAGCAGGCGATGACCTTAGCGCCGTGCTGCATTGCTTTGGACATGGCGTAGATGGCAACGTTTCCGGAGCCGGAGATGACGCAGGTCTTGCCGTCGAGATCGTCACCGCGCGCCTTGAGCATCTCCTGCAGGAAGTAGACCGTACCGTAGCCGGTCGCCTCCTTGCGTGCGCAGCTGCCGCCCCAAGCGAGCCCTTTACCGGTCAGTACGCCGGACTCGTAGCGGTTGGTGATGCGCTTATACTGCCCGAAGAGGAAGCCAAGCTCGCGCTCACCGACGCCGATATCGCCGGCGGGGACGTCGGTGTACTCGCCTAAGTAGCGATAGAGCTCGGTCATCAAGCTTTGGCAGAAGCGCATGATCTCGTCATCCGAGCGTCCCTTCGGGTCGAAGTCGCTGCCGCCTTTACCGCCGCCGATCGGCATACCGGTTAGGCCGTTTTTAAAGACCTGCTCGAAGCCGAGGAATTTGATGATGCCGAGGTAGACCGAGGGGTGAAAACGCATTCCCCCCTTATAGGGGCCGAGGGCGCTGTTGAACTCGACACGGAAGGCGCGGTTGATGTGGATCTCGCCGCGGTCGTCTTGCCAGGGGACGCGGAAGATGATCTGACGTTCGGGTTCACAGACGCGTTGAATGACCTTGTGCTCGGCCAGTTCTGGGTACTTCGCAACGACCGGGCCGAGGGTCTCAAGCACCTCGTGTACCGCCTGATGGAACTCACTCTCGCCGGGATTGCGGTGAGTGACTTCCTGATAGATCCGCTCTAGTCTCTCATCGAGCCGTGCCGACATCCGTTCACGCTCCTGGGTTTGTGGGTCTGTTGGTTTGGTAGCTCGTAGTCTCAACGCTTCGAGTCTTATAGTTTGTCGCCTTATAGCTCCTAGTCTTCACGCTGCACCATGTTAGCGCATTCGAGCCGTGTGCGTCCGGCCCAGTCGCGGGCAAACTGCCAAGCCACCCGCCCGCTGCGCGAGCCACGATCGAGGGCGTAGGCCAGCGCAGCTCGGTGCACCTCCGCGGCATCGGGGTCGGGGTCGCCGAGTTCACGGAGCCAGTTGCGGCAAATGGCCAGGTAGCGCTCTTGATCGAAGGGGTGGAAGGCGAGCCGGATGCCGAAGCGCTCGGCGAGCGAGATGCGCTCCTCGATGCTGTCGTTGTGGTGGATCTCGCCCCCCTGCAGGTGGCTCTGCTCGTTATCGCGCAGCTGCTCCGGGATCAAGTGGCGACGGTTCGAGGTGGCGTAGAGGAGTACGTTATCGGCGCTGGCACTCAGCGAGCCATCGAGTACGGCCTTGAGGGCGCGGTAGTGCTGATCGCTATGATTGAAGGAGAGATCGTCGCAGAAGAGGATAAAGCGTTCGGGGCGCTCGGCGAGCAGATCGAGCAGATCGGGCAGATCGATCAAGTGCTCGGGCTCGATCTCGATGATCCGCCCCCCCTGCGCTCGATAAGTGCTGTGCAGCGCCTTGATCAGCGAAGATTTACCGGTCCCGCGGGCGCCCCAGAGCAGGGCGTTGTTGGCCGGCAGGCCGGCGAGGTGCTGTTGGGTGTTGCGCTCTAGGACTTGGCGCTGCGGCGCGATGCCGTGTAAGGCCTCAAGGTCGATGCGGTGAGGCCGGCGGATCGGCTCTAAATAGCCAGTGCCGCCGCGGCGGCGCCAGCGAAAGGCGTCGGAGGCGGCCCAGTCGGGGGCGGGCGAGTGCGGCGGTAGCAGAGGCTCGAGGCGTTCTAAGAGCCCCTCGGCACGCGCAATAAGAGACCCGAAGCGATCATCAGGCGAGGGATCGGTCGGGGGGCGCGGGGCGGCTGCGGCAGAGGCAGAGG
>NZ_NRRN01000062.1 GCF_016583625.1 Halorhodospira abdelmalekii
AGCAAGGTGGCAAGGGGGGTACGGTGGGGGGGGCAGAGAAGGTGATCGAGGTGTGGCGGTGAAGAGCGGGTTGGCCGGTAAGAGCGACAGCTGGTTGGTGGTTGTAGTTGCCGCGGTGGCCGGTGCCGCGTTGCCGCTGGCCTTTGCGCCCATCGACTGGGTGGTGCTGGTGTTCCTGGCCCCAGCGGTGCTCTTCTATATTGCCGCTGTGGCGCCGCTGCGCCGAGCCCTACAGGCGGCCTTCGCCTTCGGCCTAGGACAGTTTGGGGTCGGTGTCTCTTGGGTCTTTGTCAGCATTAATGAGTATGGCGGTGGGGGCTGGTTGGTGGCCGGCTTGGTTACTGTCGGCTTCGTGCTTTTATTGGCTCTCTTTCCATTGCTCGCCGTAGCGCTCGGGCGTTGGGCGGGGCGCGCGCGCACGCTGCCGACGCTGCTGTTGACACTACCGGCGGCGTGGGTCTTGGTTGAGTGGGTGCGGACCTGGCTGTTCACCGGTTTCCCTTGGCTCTTTCTCGGGTACGCCGCGCTGGATACCCCGCTTGCCGGCTTGGCGCCGCTTGTCGGCGTTCTCGGTACGTCGTTCGTTGTGGCCCTCTTGGCTGGGCTGATTGCCTGCTCGGTGCGCTGGCCCTCTTGGCTATCACTGGGGGGGGTCGTTGTCGGTTGCAGTATCGCAGTGCTGATCGGGGTGGCTGCCGATCGCCCTTGGAGTGAGCTGGCTCCCCCACCGGCAGCGACCGCGAACGATTCGACGGCTACAGCGGACGATGGGCTGCTGCGGGTGGCGTTGCTGCAAGGCAATTACCCGCAGGATATCAAGTGGCAGCCGGCCTATCGAGAGGTGATTCGGCGCGGCTATGCGCAGATGACCTGGGCGCACCTGGGGGCTGATTTGATCGTCTGGCCAGAGACGGCCCTCCCGGAGCTCTACGAGCAGGTGGCCCCGAATTTTTTAGAGCCGTTGGCTCAGCGAGTGCGGCAGGCCGGCGGGCTCCTCATAACCGGCATCCCGTATCGCGAGCCTGGGGTGGCCGATGCGCCGCTGTACAACAGCGTGGCGGTCTTTGGCGATGAGACGAGTTTTTATCGTAAGCGCCATTTGGTCCCGTACGGGGAGTATGTGCCGTTTCGTGATCTGTTTGGGCGCAGCCTCGACTTTCTTGGTGCGCCGATGGCCGACTATAGGCGAGGGCCGGTGCCAGAGGCGATCCCGGCGACCGACGCACTCCGTTTGGGGGTTACGATCTGCTACGAGGCGGCCTATCCGCGGGCGGTTGCCCGGGGCGCGAAGGGTGCTCATTTGCTAGTTAATGTTAGCAACGACGCGTGGTTTGGTGACTCATTGGCCCCGCATCAGCACCTGCAGAAGGCGCGGCAGCGCGCCGCCGAGACGCGGCGCTGGATGCTCAGGGCGACGAACACCGGGATCAGCGCCGTCATCGACCCGTATGGCCGCGTGGTTGCCGTAGGCCCGCAGTTTATTGCTACCAGTGTGGTGGCCGATGTTGAGCTTCGTAGCGGACAGACGCCCTATGTCACCTACGGTGATATACCGCTGCTGATGGTGTTGGCGGCGGTGCTCGGTGGGGTCGCGCTGCTGGCGCATCGCCGCAGTGGCGCGGGTGTCGATGCAGCAGAGGAGAAGAGGTAGTGGGGAGTGATAGGCCCGAAGTCGCCCTATTCGATCTTGATAATACGCTGATTGCCGGCGATAGCGATTCGCTGTGGGGCGAATTTCTAGTCGATTGTGGAGCCGTCGAAAGCGAGGCCTTCGCCGCTGCGCATCGACGCTTCCACGAAGAGTACACGCGCGGCGAGCTCGATATCGAGGCTTTTTTAAACTTTGCGCTGCGCCCTTTGGCCGAGCACGACGAAGCATCGCTGCTGGCGTGGCGTGGCGCCTTCATGACGCGCTGCATCGAACCGATCCTGTTGCCGGCGGCTGAGCAGTTGCTGGCTACCCACCGGCAGGCTGGCCGTCATCTGGCCATCGTCACCGCTACCAACCGTTTTGTAACTGCTCCGATCGCCGAGCGACTCGGGGTCGAAACACTGTTGGCGACCGAGCCCGAGCGCACCAGCGCGGGTTATACAGGGCGCTATACCGGCGTACCGACTTTCCGGGAGGGCAAGGTCGCGGTGGTGGAGCAGTGGCTGCAAACGGCCGGTTTGGAGTCGGCTACCTGTTGGTTCTATAGTGACTCCCTGAACGACTTGCCGCTGCTCGAGTATGTCACGCATCCGGTGGCGATCGATCCCGATTCGACGCTCGCCGCGGCGGCACAGCAGCGTGGCTGGCCGATCTTGACCTTACGCCAGGGGGCTCAGCCGGTCGAATGTACCGCTACCGCACCGGCTACCGAATAGTGCGCGCTCAGTTTGGGCGTACACGCCCCGTTGGCGGGCTCGGCAGATTTGGGTCGGGCTCGGCTCGAGTGTGATGCTGGGCCGCTGAGCTCGGTGAGACTTCATGCCCAGCGGCGCATGGTCGCTGCGGTTCTGCGTTGCCGCCGTCCCTGCGGTTATGCCAAAATAACATTGGCTTTTTCTGCGTAGGGAGGCGTGCTTGGGGTGGTCGATTCCGACGGCTTTCGTCCCAATGTTGGCATCATCGTCGCCAATTGCGACGGTAAGGTGCTGTGGGCGCGCCGTTGTGGGCAGGATGCTTGGCAGTTTCCCCAGGGTGGGATCGAAGCGCACGAGACGCCGCTTGATGCCCTCTATCGTGAGCTGGCCGAGGAGGTCGGTCTGGCGGCTAGCGATGTTGCCATACTCGGTGCTACACGGCGGTGGTTGCGCTATCGTTTGCCACGGCGAATGATTCGGCGCAAAGGGGGGCGCTGTATTGGTCAGAAGCAGATTTGGTTTTTACTGCGCCTGCTGACCGATGAGCAGCGGGTTCGCCTCGACGGTTGTCCTCGGCCCGAGTTCGATTATTGGCGGTGGGTCGATTATTGGCAGCCCATTGATGAGGTGATCTTCTTCAAGCGTCGCGTTTATCGGCAGGCTTTGGAGGAGCTCTCCGGCTACCTGGGCGCGCAGTGGGTCGGCACCGGAACCGAAGGCCAGCGCGCGATCATCCCTGCTGCAGCAAGGCGCCGGGTGCGCTAAGGCGATCGTATGCTGGATATCCTCCATCGGGTCACGCGCGAGGTTAATGCAGCTCCGGGGCTGAGTCAGGCGCTGCGTATCATTGTCGAACGTGTCGCCGACTCCATGTCCGTCGATGTCTGTTCCGTCTATCTGCGCGACTCGGTGCAAGGCGACTTCGTGCTCATGCACACCCGAGGGCTCAATCCCGAGGCCGTCGGCCGGGTGCGATTGGCTACGGCTGAAGGCCTGGTCGGTTTGGTTGCTGAGCGTGAGGAGCCGATCAACTTGGAGAATGCCCCGGCCCACTCGCGTTTTCGTTACTTTCCGGAGACCGGCGAGGAGCGCTACTCTTCCTTTCTCGGGGTCCCGGTTATTCACTACCGGCGTGTGCTCGGCGTGCTCGTGGTGCAGCAAGTCGAGCAGCGGCGCTTTGAGGAGAACGAGGTCGCCTTCCTGGTGACGTTGGCGGCGCAGCTTGCCGGGGCTATCGCTCACGCCCGTGCCAGTGGTGGTATCGATGGTTTGGACGCGGGCACCCCGGCGGCTGGGCGTACCCTGAGAGGGTTACCGGGGGCGCCGGGGGTGGCCATGGGAACGGCGGTGGTCTCCTACACCCAGGCCGATCTGAACGCCATTCCCGATCGTGCCTCCGCCGACGTCGAGACCGAGGTTGCGGCGTTTGAGGCGGCTGTGGAGCGGGTCCGCAACGAGCTTGAGGCGCTGCGGGAGCAGATCGCTGACTCGGTCACGCCGGATGAGCAGGCGCTTTTCGATGTCTATCTGCGGATGCTGGATGGCGATAGCCTCGTACGCGAGACCATCGAACGCATTCGCGAGGGCAACTGGGCCCCGGGGGCGCTGCGGCGCGTGATCTGTGAGCACGTCCAGGTCTTCGAGGACATGGACGACCCCTATCTGCGTGAGCGAGCCAGCGACATTCGCGACCTTGGGCGGCGAATCTTGGCGCGGTTGCGAGATGAGGGCGAGCGCGTTCGCGAGGTTCCGGATCAAGCTGTGCTCGTTGGCCACGAGGTGAGTGCCTCGCAACTGGCCGAGATCCCACGCGAATCACTCGTCGCCGTGGTCGCCGCAACCGGTTCGCGCAACTCCCACGTCTCGATCTTGGCGCGCGCCTTCGGGATTCCTGCTGTGATGGGTGTCGACGATTTGCGCACGCGTGAACTTGAGGGGCGACCGACAGTGGTCGACGGCTACTCGGGCCGTTTTTACGTCGATCCGTCGCCGACCGTTGAGCAAGAGTATCAGCGCCTGCTTGACGATGAGGCTGAGTTTGCCAAGGGCCTTGAGACGGTGCGCGATAAACCCTCGGTAAGCCCCGATGGGCGCCCCATTGCTCTCTACGCCAACACCGGTTTGATCTCCGATATCAATCTATCGTTGGCCGCTGGCTGCGATGGGATCGGTTTGCACCGTACCGAGTTCCCCTTCTTAATCCGCGACCGTTTTCCCGGTGAGGAGGATCAGGTCGCCCTCTACCGACAGGTGCTTGAGCAGTTTAACCCGCGCCCTGTGGTGTTGCGCACGCTCGATGTCGGCGGCGATAAGTCCCTGCCTTACTTCCCCATCGTCGAGGAGAACCCGTTTCTCGGCTGGCGTGGGATTCGCCTGACCTTGGATCACCCTGAGATCTTCCTGACCCAGTTGCGGGCCATGCTGCGCGCCGATGTCGGCCTGAACAATTTGCAGATTCTGCTGCCCATGGTCAGCCGCCTCGAGGAGATCAGCGATGTCCGTCGCCTGGTCGCCCGGGCTCGCGAAGAGTTGGCCGAAGACGGTATCGAGACGCGGACTCCGCCGCTCGGGGTGATGATTGAGGTGCCGGCGACGATCTATCAGATCGATCGCTACTGTGATCAGGCCGACTTTCTCTCGCTCGGCTCAAACGACTTAACCCAATACCTGCTCGCCGTCGATCGCAACAACAGCCGGGTGGCGGGGCTGTACGACGAACTGCACCCGGCGGTGCTGGCCGCCCTGCGTGAGGTGGTGTGGGCGGCGCGCCGCCACGGTAAGCGACTGACGGTGTGCGGCGGTATGGCGGGTGACCCGGCGGGGGCGATCCTGCTGATGGGGCTCGGCGTCGAGGGGTTGTCGATGAGTGTCTCAAGCTTGCTGCGCATCAAATGGGTGGTGCGCCGGGTGCCCGTCTCGCGTGCGGCCGAGTTGGTTAATCGTGCCATCGAGATGGACTCGCCCGATGAGGTGCGGCGGATGTTGCGCCGGACCCTGGAGGAGTATGAGCTGGGTGGTTTAATACGGGCCGGCAAGTAGGCGCTAGGTGCGCCTCAGCGGGTGGTGGATGTTACGGCAGCCGACCGGACGAGGTGGATGGGGAGAGAGTCGGGGTTGCAGCGCCCTGTTTGCAGATTATTATTTTTCTGATGTATTGTAGGCGTGCATAGCGAGGACAGAGCCATGTACGTCTGTATCTGTAAGGCGGTGACCGAGCAACAGGTTCGCGAGGCGATTGCCGACGGCCACGGCTCTCTACCAGCGCTCTGTGCGCAACTCGGCGTCACCGCACAGTGTGGCAAATGCAGGGAAGAGGTGCAGGAGCTGGTTGCTGAGCGTGTCGCGGTGCACTGTACGGGGTTCGTCGAAGGGTAACCAAGTCTTATTCATTGTTTGTTCCATAGCAGAACGTACAACAACCTTGATACAAGAGGGGCTGACCATGAAAGGCGATGCAAAGGTGATCGAGTATCTCAATCGCGGTCTCAAGATGGAGCTGACCGCGATCAGTCAGTACTTCTTGCATTCCCGCTTAGCCTACGATTGGGGCTACCCGAAGCTGGGTGCGAAGGAGTACGAGGAGTCCCTGGACGAGATGCGCCACGCCGATCAGTTCATTGAGCGGATCCTCTTTCTCGGCGGCCTGCCGAACCTGCAAGAGCTCGAGAAGTTGCATATCGGTGAGAACGTGCGCGAGATCTACGAGGCCGATTTGGCCGGTGAGCGGGCAAGTCTCGAGGTCTACCGCGAGGCGGCCGCATACTGCGACACCGTCAAGGATTACGTCTCGCGCGAGTTGTTCATCCAGCTGATTGGCGATGAAGAGGGGCACGCCGACTGGCTGGAGACACAGCTTTCGCTGATGGATCAAATCGGTGAGGCGAACTACCTGCAGTCGCTGGTTGGCGATGGCGAGGCGGAGGGTGAGTCGGCGAAATAGCCCGTCGGCGCTGGGGCGTCGCGGAGAACTGCAGTTACATCAACATCACTCGGGCTTAGTCCACCGGGTTTCAGGGCGCCTCTTTCTGTTTTCTGGGGTGCCCGTGGGCCGTCTGTTCGAGCCTAGCAGGTTGGTTGCAGTGTTATCCCCGGTGTCGTCCCCGGTGTAGCCCCCCGGTGTAGCAAATTGTTCCGATTGCGACACCGGGGTTGCCTCTTCAGAAGGGCTTTACAATCGCCAAGATCACCACTGGGATCAGCACCAGCACCGGTAGCTCATTGAATACACGGTACCAGACGTGGCTATAGGGGTTTTGGTCCCGGGCGAAGAGCCGGACTAAGTAGTGGCAGTAGGCGTGGTAGCCGATCAGCAAAGCGACGAGCACGAGCTTGACGATCATCCAGCCCTGGCTCAGCAAGCTGGGCGCCATAAACAGCATGGTGAGGCCGAGTGCCACCACGGCAATCGCACTCGGAACCATGATGCCGCGATAGAGCTTCCGCTCCATGATCTTAAAGCGCTCGTTGCCGGGCTGATCTTCGGTCATGGCGTGATAGACGAACAGGCGCGGCAGGTAGAAGAGCGCGGCAAACCAGGTGACAACGGTGATAACGTGAAAGGCTTCGATCCAAGGGTACACGGTGGGACCTCTTAGCGGTTCTTGGTTGATTCTGAGTGGTAACGTGCTCAGGGTGCTACTGGAGCGCAGCGTCGGGTGTGCCCCGCGCCGCCTCTGTGCCCCCTGTGGGTCACGCTGCGCGCCGCTGTCGCGGCGTACCGCTTCGGCGTGTGAGCGCGTGCCCTGTATTGTAGGCCGTCAGGTTCGGTTGAGCGAGGGTGTTTTATGATCAGAGTAGGTGTCGTAGGCGGAACCGGCTACACTGGCATGGAGTTGCTGCGGTTGATTCTTGGCCATCCACAGCTGGTCTTGGCCGAGATCACTTCTCGTGGGGAGGCCGGGACCCGTGTCGATGCCCTGTGGCCAAGTCTGCGCGGTCAGACCGATCTGTCGTTTCAGGAGCCGGATGCAGCACGTTTGCGTGAGTGCGATGTGGTCTTTTTCGCCACTCCAAATGGGATTGCAATGGAGTCGGCGCCCGAGTTGCTTGCTGCTGGTTGTCGCGTGATCGATCTCGGGGCCGATTTCCGTTTGCGCGATGTCAGGCAGTGGCAGACGTGGTACGGCGTGGAACACGCATGTCCGGAGCTGCTCAGCGAGGCGGTCTACGGTCTACCGGAGATCGACCGGGGGGCGATTCGCAAGGCACGCTTGGTGGCTAATCCGGGGTGCTATCCGACGGCGATCACGCTGGGGCTACTGCCTCTGCTCGAGGCTGGCTATCCGTTGGGTGCGATTGTGGCCGATTGTAAGTCGGGTGTCTCAGGGGCTGGGCGCGCAGCTAAGGTGGCGACCCTGCTGTGCGAGGCTAACGAAAGCTTTAAAGCGTATGGAGCGAGTGGCCATCGCCACTTGCCGGAGATTGAGCAGACACTGACCGAAGTCAGCCGGAGGACACTCGATATCGTCTTTGTGCCGCATTTGGTGCCGATGACGCGCGGCATGCAGGCAACCCTGCACGTTGCTGTTACGGCCACCTGCGACGAGCTCACGGCGTGTTATCAAGCGCGGTACGCCGAGGAGCCCTTTGTCGATGTCTTGGCTGCGGGGAGCCATCCGGAGACGCGCTGGGTGCGAGGCACGAACCGCTGTCACATTGCGCTCCACCAGCCCCCCGGAAGAGAGGATCGAGTCATTGTGCTTGCGGTGATCGATAACTTGACCAAGGGCGCTGCGGGACAGGCCATTCAGAACCTCAACTTGATGTTTGGGCTCGATGAGAGGTTAGGACTGGAAGGGGCTGCTGTTTTGCCGTAGGCCTTGTTTCTTCGCGGAGAGTCGGGCGTGTGTTGGGTCGCCAGTGCTGGATTGCAGGCCCTGTTTCCTGTTGCAAGAGAGGGGAGTGAGCGATGAGATTAGGTTCTATGTCAGCCGCCGGAGATGTACCCCTGGGGGTGCCGCTTACATTCAGTGATGCAGCGGCGGATAAACTTCGGGAGCTCATTGCCGAGGAGGATTGCGCGGGCTTGAAATTGCGAGTCTTCGTCACCGGTGGTGGCTGTGCCGGCTTTCAGTACGGTTTTACGCTCGATGAAGAGGTCGCAGAGGGGGATTTGATCGCCGAGTGGCGCGGCGTTCAGGTTGTCGCCGATCCATTCAGCAATATGTATCTGCACGGTGCCGAGGTCGACTACGTGGCCGCTGAAAGTGGGGAGCAGTTTGTAATTCGCAACCCCAATACGACAACGACGTGTGGTGGTTGCGGCGCCGCCGGCATGTGTTAGGGGGCGCTGTGTGTGGGGGGGGTGGAGCAGGACGGGGCGTACAGAGCACCTAAGACCGCTGAGCGGTCTGCGCCAGTAACGCTCGGCAAATTACCGGGCCGATGGTGCAGCCGTGCCCAGGCGAGCCACGCGAAGGCGAGGGCCTCGACGTAATCCGGATCGACGCCCAGCGCGGCAGTGGTGCTAACCGGTAGTGGGGCGCAGTGAGTGCTCAGTCTGGCCATAAGGTCGCTGTTGTGGCATCCCCCGCCGCAGGCAAAGAGCTGCCCGTTAGCCAGTGGGGCGGCCCAGCGGTGCAGCGCATCAGCGACGCTCACAGCGGTCAGCTCGCTCAGGGTTGCTTGGACATCGGCTGGGTGCTCATCGCCGTGCAGGTGTCGTTCGAGCCAAGCCAGTGAAAACAGTTCCGGTCCTGTGCTCTTCGGCGGCGGGTGCGCGAAGTAGGGTTCGCCGAGAAGGCGCTCTAGGAGCGGGCGGTCGACCGTGCCGGTGGTCGCCCAGGCGCCGTCTGCATCGTAGCGTCGATCACAATGACGCTCGATCCAGCGATCTAGCAGACCGTTGGCTGGGCCGGTATCGAAACCGGTCACGGTGCCATCCATCGCTAGCAAGGTTAGGTTGGCGATCCCCCCGAGGTTAAGAATCACGCGTGGCTGCTGGGAGTCCGCTAGGCAATGGGCGTGAAAGGCTGGTGTGAGTGGGGCGCCTTGCCCACCTTCGGCGATATCGCGACGGCGAAAGTCGGCAACTACCGCGCTCCCGGTTGCCGCGGCGATTTGGTTGCCATTGCCAAGTTGCACGCTCTCCTGTGCTTGCTCTCCTGGCGTGCTGGCGTGCCATACGGTTTGGCCGTGGCAGCCGATCGCGGCAACAGCTGCGCTGTCGAAGTGTGATGGCGGAATGGCGGTGATAGCGTCGACAAAGGCCTCGGTTAATCGCTGATCGAGGCGGCAGATCTCACCTAGCGGCGTGTGTGGCCCGCTAGCTAGGATGGCCGCTTGCAAGCTTGGGGCGATCGCGTGAGTCGCGGTGTGTAAAACCTCGGTCAACTCTCCGTGCTCGGAAAAACGTGCCAGCGCGACGTCGACGCCATCGACGCTGGTGCCCGACATCAACCCAATGTAGAGCGCCCCGCGGGAGGTCATTAGTCGAAAGCTGCTACCCGGATCTCGTCCTCTCCGCCGTCAAGCCCGCGCAGCGCTTGGGCGATGGGGCGGGCGTGATCAAGGAAGTCGGCACGATGCCGTTGCGGCAGCGACTCCCCACGTGGGAGGTTGACTTTGAGTGGGTCACGGTGCTGGCCGTTGACGATGACCTCGTAGTGCAGATGGGGGCCGGTGGCCGTCCCGGATGCGCCCACATACCCGATGAGCTGGCCCCGCTTAACTCGGTCGCCCTCCCGGAGGCCGCTGGCGTAGCCGTTCAGGTGGGCATAGCGGGTCCGGTAGCCGGAGCCGTGGTCAATCGTGATTACGCGTCCGTAACCGCCGTTGCGGGTTCGCTCAATCACTCGACCATCGCCTGCAGCGCGAACCGGTGAGCCAGCTGGGGCGGCTAGATCGACCCCGAGGTGGGGGCGGCGAACCCCGAGGATGGGGTGGCGGCGATTGAGATCGAAGTGCGAGCTGACCCGGGAAAACTCAACCGGGTAGCGTTCGAGTTTGCGCCGAACGTTATTGCCGTCTAGGTCGAAATAGCCGACCAAGCCATCGTCGCTTTCGTAGCGTATGGCCTCTAGGTTCGCCAGTTGGCCTTCGTAACGAACGGCTTGCAGGATGGTGTCGAGGGTCTTGCCCTCTGGGCTGACTAGGCGATCGTAAACCACGGCGATGCGATCACCGCTGCGCAGCGTTCGTCCGAGGTCAATCTCCTCGCTGAGCAAATTGGCTAAGCGCATCGTCAGGCGGTTGCCGAGACCGGCACGGTTGGCACTGCGATAGAGTGATCCTTCGATCGTCTCTTCGACAAAGAAGCGCTGCCGCTCGGCGGGTCGGGCAGCGATGCGTGCCGTCGTCTCTTCGCCGTCGCGCACGATGCGCAGCTCGCGCTGCCCGTCGATGGCGTAGCGGATGCCTGTCAGCTCGCCGGCTGAGTCGCGATAAAGAGTGAGGGTCTCGCCAGGGTGCATTGTACTGAGATAGTGCGTCTCCTCACCAGCCTCCACGATCTCATGCACCAAGCGAGCGCCGTAGCCAGCGCGCGCCATGATGCGTGCTAGGCTGTCCCCTGGGCGCACTTGAACTTCCTCGCCCGCTGTGTCGAACGGGGGCTCCTTGTTGGTGGCAGCCGTCGAGCCAGTCTCCTCGGCGAGGGGTAGTGATCGCGCTTCGCCGCGTCGAGCATCACGATCAATAGGGAGAGAGTCTAGTGAGCCGTGAAGCTGCAGGTCGATGGCGGCTGCGGGGAGCGGCGAGATCGGGTTTGTCTGCGCTGCTAAGGTCGCCTCGCTGCCGATGAGCGCAGCGGAGCTGTCCATGCCAGCCACGCCGGCAAGAGTGCTCATCAATCCGTTATTCACACCCCGCTGCGGAGGTGTCTGTACCTCCTCGGGAAAAATCAACAGTGCGTGAGCCTCTTCGGCGGTTAACATCGGTACCGTTGCAGGGGGGGCGGCTGCGCGCTCCCCGCGCTCGTTGCTAACGGGCTGCTGCGCGCCGCTTAGTAGCCACTGGGCGCCTAGTGTGACCGCAAGCGTCAGGCCCGCTACGGTGGCCAGGCCGGCACCGCCGACGACCAATCGTCGGCGCCACAGCGAAGGCCGACGGCGGTGTTGCAGTCGGCGGAAAGTCTTTAGATCGATGTCAGTCAAGTCGCGATAAGCCAAAGCAGTGCCCGTCCGTTCCGTCGGCTCACGGCAGATTGCCCGCAGCCAACGCCCAGGTCAATAGTGTCGAGCGCGGTGAATGGCTGCGTGCTGTGTCTTGGTTGTTCGGTTGTTCGGTTGTTCGGTTTTTCGGTTGTTTGTCGGCCTCTCTTTTCGACACACTCTCTCCTAGGGGTGCCTCTGCGGTACCCTTAGCGCAGTTTCTCCGGGCTAAGGGCGCGATCGCTCTTGTGGTCGAGGCGCATGTGCCCGCTTGTCAGGGCGTATACAATCGGAGTAGCCCAAAGAGAGTGGTGTAATGGTGCAAGGCGACAGGCAGCGGCAGTTGTCACCGCCATCCAAGCAGCCAGAGACAGAGCTAACGTAAGGATCTATTTAATGACAATGGAAGACGCGGCAGCACTCATACGGCGTGGTATTGAAGAGGCGATCCCCGATGAGGGTCTCGCTGAACGGCTCGCCTCTTCCGCGCCGTTGCGTATCAAGGCGGGTTTCGACCCAACCGCGCCCGATCTCCATCTGGGGCACACCGTACTGATCAATAAGCTGCGGCAGTTCCAAGATTTGGGGCACGAAATCATGTTCTTGATCGGGGACTTCACCGCGACGATCGGTGACCCGAGCGGCAAGAGCGCAACGCGCCCGCCGCTGACGCGAGAGGAGGTTGTGGCTAACGCGCGGACGTATGAGGAGCAGATCTACTGCATTTTAGATCCAAACAAGACGCGTCTGGTCTTCAACTCGGAGTGGATGGGGAAGATGCAGTCGGCGGACATGATCCAGTTGGCCTCACGCTACACGGTGGCGCGGATGCTGGAACGCGATGATTTTCAGCAGCGCTATCGCGATGGCTCGCCGATTGCGATCCACGAATTCCTCTACCCGCTGATCCAGGGTTACGATTCAGTGGTGCTGCAAGCCGATGTCGAGCTTGGGGGCACCGATCAGCGTTTTAACCTTTTGGTTGGCCGGGAATTACAGCGCCAGTTTGGACAGGTGCCGCAACTGGTGATCACAACACCGTTGTTGGTGGGGCTTGATGGCGTTAAAAAGATGTCGAAGTCGCTCAACAACTACGTCGGTGTGCGCGAACCAGCCGCCGAGGCCTTCGGCAAGCTGATGTCGATCTCCGATGACTTGATGTGGCGCTACTTCGAACTGCTCAGCCTGCGCCCCTGGAGCGAAGTTGAGGGGCTGCAGCGAGCCATCAAGGAGGAAGGGATGAATCCGCGAGATGTTAAGGAGGCTTTAGCTATGGAGTTGACCGCGCGCTTCCACGGCGAGCGCGAGGCGCAACGGGCTCGGGATGAGTTCGTCGCCCGGTTCCGCCACGGTGGGCTGCCTGAGCAGATCGAAGAGGTGCGGCTAACGGCCGATGGAGCCGGCGGCATCGGAGTGGCTTCAGCGCTCAAAGAGGCCGGCCTTCTAGGCTCGACCTCGGAGGGGTTGCGCATGATCCGCCAAGGTGGTGTGCGGGTTGATGGTGAGCGGGTGGAGGATCCGCGTATCCGTCTGGAGAGTGGGCAAAAATACCTGCTGCAGGTGGGCAAACGGAAGTTCGCTCGCGTAGTTGTCGGATAAAGTTGCGCTAAAAAGGCTTGACGCTGTGTTTGAGGGGTGTAGAATGCGCGCTTCTTCGACGGCGGTGTTGCACTTTAGTGACGCTGCTGGCCTGGCAGGGAGCTGGGGTTGATCGGACGCGAGGTTGGATGTAAGCGGTGCTCGCGGGGGTTGACAAGCCAGGGAGGTTGAGAGAGAATGCGCAGCTCTTAGCGGCGATACGCCGCGCCCTTGAGAGGCAAAGCCCTTGGGGTTGTGTAGAGCGGGTTCGGT
>NZ_NRRN01000063.1 GCF_016583625.1 Halorhodospira abdelmalekii
CGTCCAGTCAAGCCCGCAATAGCCCAGGATCAAGCGCAACAACTGCGCCGCCGAGCCCAGCTTACGGGCGCGTCGCAAGGCGCCGTGCTCCCGAGCGTGCGACTCAAGATCGACCGGCAGGGCTTGTATCAACTCAGCAAATGCGTTATCTCTCACGGTGATGGCAGGTTCCTTTGGTGTGAGTGGTCGACGTCACTCTTGTGCACGCCGGAACCTGCCATCTTTTTTTAAATATATCAACCCTCTACAGTCTTAGTTTGGCGCCTATGACCCAGACCACTCGGCACCTCAAAAAGGACCGTTCCCTATCCGCTAAGTCCGCCAAGCCACTGACAGCGGGAGATGTGAATAGCGCACTGGTTCATAAGTATGCTTTTATAGCAGAGAGTTTTACTAGTTGATATGAGAACCTCCAAGGCCGTCAAAGTACGAGCGTCATTTTTAAACCAGGACACTAAGCACCCCGAAAAGCTTGAGACCACGCTCTAAATCGCTAAAATAAAAGGCATTTCCAAGGTCTCCGAGGTTTCTGATCGGACCGCATCAGCCTACGCGCGCGACCCACTCACCGCGAAACAGCAGAGCAGCTCGAAGAATCCAGCGTCCTTAAGCCTGCAGCTAATCTTTGCGTAAGTAAAGCCAGTCGCATGAACTAGCTTGTGCGCTTATGGCGCTACATAGGGACTGGCTTCACCTTTGCGAAACTGAATAAGCCCTTAATAGCAGAAACTGTAGTTGGCAGTTGCTCGAGGTCCACAGCAGCTGAACCGCTCAACAGCCTCGGCCGACAAGGCTCAACCGCCACGGTAATCGGCGATCAAACGCTGCACCAAGTCACGAGTCTCATCCGGCTGATCGAGTTGCTCCAACGGCGTCCAGGAGAAATCGACCTCGAGCCGATAGGAGCCCCTGTAGAGGTGCGGCGGCCCATCACGCCACTCCTCCGGGGCAAGCATGGAGAAGTAGAGATCGCCGTCGGGGCGCTCGTAGAGGTGGTAGATATGGCCCGGGCGCCGTTTGAAGTTGCAGCGCGCTCGGTGCAGATCCATGTCGCGCTGGCTCTCGGCTAGCACCTCGCGGGCCTGCTCCTGCAGCGCCCGAATCTGCTCGGCAATCACCGACAGCTTGGCACTGGTGCGGTTGCCGACGGCTTGATCAGCCTCCTGGATCTCGCGCGCCGTATCGACTAGATCGATCGGGGCGGCGAGGCGACTGACCGGATAGGGCGAACTGTGGTCAGGACCCTCATGGCGATCGGGGTTATCATCACGCTTGTACTCTGCCATAGGGCCCGATTTTACGGCTACCCGGGAGGCAAGACAAGCCAGGCCAAGCCAGGCCAGACCGTCACGTAGCTGCCACCGCCTCACTCTCCTTTGTCCCGCCCCGCAGGACGCTCTTCAGCGCCCTCCCCACTTTGCCCTCCACCGCTCTCTTCACCAAGATCGAGCAGACGGCGACGGAGCGCATCGGCGATGCACTGCGCCCGCGTCTCGCCCTCGCCCTCCTCGGCCAAGACTTCGGGCATCGCGGGGACGCCGAAGCGGATTCGCACCGGCCTCGGCCGCGGCCAGCGCCGCCCGATCGGCATCGCCTGCTCGGTCCCCTCGATCCAGACCGGCACCGCCGGCACCGGATGCGCCTCCAGCAGCAAGCCGACACCGGGCTGGAACGGCAACAGCTCGGTCGTCGGCGCTCGCCGCCCCTCCGGGAACCAGACCAGTGCATAGCCGCGCTGCAGCGCCGCAGCGCCGAGGGCTAAACTGGTGCGCGGTCCGGCGTGCGGGTCGACCGGCAGGATCTGGGTACTGCGGCTGAAAAAGCGCACCAGCCGATTGCCGAAGAGCAGCCCCGTAAAGCCGCCCCAGTAGAGCCGTAGAAGACGCTCGTAGGGCAACACTGAGCCGATCACCGGCGAATCGAGGACACTGCGGTGGTTCGGTACCAGGACCACCGGCTCGAAGATCGGCACCTCGCCAATTTGCTCGACCTCTAGCGGTGCATACCAGCGGAAAAAAACCTTCGCGAAAGCGCGTGCGACGTGCCCGCCAGCGCGCTCACTCAGACCTCGGGGCGCCAACCAGCGCCGCTGCTGCTCGGTCAGGAGGGTATCGGGATCGCGCAGCTGCTCGATCAGCGGCAGCGCACCGCCACCCCCCGCGGCCCCATCAGCCGCCTCGGCCTCGCCTGATTCTGCCGCCTCGCGCAAGAGATCGCGCACCGTCGCCACGCGGCCAATCGCCGCTTCATCGAGGGCCACACCACTGTGTTCGCGTAGCTCCAAGGTCAGATCGATCCAACCCAGCGAGTCGATCCCCAAATCGAGGTGCAGATCGGTATCGGGCGTCAAACGCACCTTGGCAAAGCGCCGTGTTAGGGCGTCCCAGACCCGGCGCGCGGCAGCGATCTGCAGCAGTTGCTGATCTTCGACCGCCATACGCTCGATCGCGACCGGTGTAGCCGCCGCCTCCTGCCCAGCACCGGCAGCCTCATCGGCGAGGACCTGTTCGTACTGCTCACGCAGCTTATGTCGGCGCATCTTCCCTAAGCGGGTGCGCGGCAACGGATCGGGGCTGATCCGGTAATCGCTAAGCTGATGGTGGCTCGGCAGCGCTGCCTGCGCCTCCTGCAGCGCCGCGTTCACCTGCTGCCGCGCACTCTCCGGCGAGAGCCCACGTAGGGCATCGGGATCGGCGAAGAGCAGCGCCACCAGCCGCCCCTTATGCTCCAGAACACCGGCATCGCGGATGGCTCGCGTCCCGCTCAAGGCCCGCTCGACGCGCTCGGGGTCGATATTCTCACCGCCGGCGAGGACGATCATCTCCGAGGCCCGTCCAGCCAAGTGGAGGTAACCGGCCTCGTCGAACCAGCCTAGATCGCCGGTGCGAAAGTAGCCGTCAGCGGTGAAGGCGGCGGCCGTCTTCTCGGGCAGCGCATGATAACCGGAGAAGACGTTCGGGCCGCGCACTTGGACCTCGCCGTGCTGCGGCATGGCCTCCTCCTCTGCGCCTTCCTCGGCCTCTCCGCTCTCTCCGGTCTCTCCCCGGGGGCTCGCCACCTCGCCGATGCGCAACTTCAGGCCCGAAAGCGGCAACCCGGCGCTCTCGAGCTTGACGCGATCGGGCGGATTGTAGGTCAAGATCGGCGAGGTCTCGGTCAGCCCGTAGCCGGTCGCCACCTCCCAGCCGAGACCGCGCAGCCGCTCACCGAGCTGCGGATCGAGCGGCGCCCCACCTGAGACGACCATCCGCACCTGCGGCGCCATGCGCCGTTGCAAGCCGCGAAAGAGGTGCTTGCCGATGCGCCAGCCGTAGCGTGCTCGCGCCGCCTGCGACAGCGCCATCATCGCCGCGAAGATCCGCTCCGCCCGCGCCCCGCGCTCAGCGACCCGGGTGCGGATTGCACTATCGAGTGCTTCGTAGAGACGCGGCACCCCGAGCATGATGGTCGCCTCGCCCTCGCGCAGAGCGCGCACGATCTGTGGACCGAGCACCGAGTACGGCAGCACGACCGTGGCACCGAGTGCCAGCGGGGTAAAGAGCCCGATCGAGAAGGGGTAGACGTGGTGATAGGGCAGCGGCACAAAGACGCGATCGTCGGGATAGGCGAGTTCCTGCTCCAGCAACGCGGCGACATTCGAGGCGATGTTGCCGTGATTGAGCGGCACCCCCTTCGGCGCCCCGGTCGTCCCCGAGGTGTAGAAGAGGGTCACCATCTCGTCGGGGCCAACTCGCGGCGGCTCTGGCGCAGTGTCACGGCACCACGCCTGCCAACCGTCGGCGGCATCGGCGGCGGCGTCGAGGTGGATCAGCTGCGGCGGCTGCTCCAGCTCCAGCTCGGCGAAGCGGCGCGCCGCCTCACCGGCGGTGAAGATATAGCGCACTTCGCTATCGGCGATGGCGTGCGTCAGCTCCGCACTCGGCATCTGGGTGTCGTACGGGGTCACCACCGCCCCGGCCTCGATGATACCGAGACAGGCAACGATCCACTCGGCCGAGTTCGGCGCCAGCAGCCCGACCGGCTCGCCCCGCTCGATCCCCCGTGCCGCCAAGCCGGCCCCGAGGGCACGCGCGCGATCGGCGAGCTCGCTGTACGAGCAGCGCACCACCCCATCACGGGTCAGGGCGCAGATCGCCTCGCGCTCGCCGTGACGGGCCAATTGACGAATGAGTGCCTGTAGCGTGCTCAGCTCTTCTGCCACCTGCTCCCCTCCTCTGTCCGGTGTCGCTATTATTCCGCCCTTGTTGTGCCCTTGTCGTGCCCTTGTGCGATCGCCCTGCAAGGTGACGGTCGAGTCAGCCTCCAGAGACTGTTATGATAGGCCGACTCGTTCGCAACCACATGTAGAGCATGGCAGATATCGCAGAAAAGACCCAAGGGCAAGGCGCCGAACCCCCGCGTATTCGGGAGATCCCCTACAACTACACCTCGTTCTCCGATCGCGAGATCGTGCACCGCTTCCTCGGCGAGGAGACCTGGGCGCTGCTCAACGAGCTGCGCGGCGAGCGCCGCACCGGCATCTCAGCGCGCATGCTCTTCGAGGTGCTCGGCGATCTCTGGGTCGTCTCGCGCAACCCGTACATCCAGGATGACCTGATTAACAACCCGAAACGACTGCGCGCATTGGCGCAGGCGATGCACCATCGGGTCGATGAGATCGTTGCCCGCGCCGG
This sequence comes from Halorhodospira abdelmalekii, assembly GCF_016583625.1. GTDB lineage: Bacteria > Pseudomonadota > Gammaproteobacteria > Nitrococcales > Halorhodospiraceae > Halorhodospira > Halorhodospira abdelmalekii. The sequence continues at coordinate 4,674 of NZ_NRRN01000063.1, forward strand.
CGGCAACGAGAAGGCACTGCGCTTAGCCGAGAAGGCGCGCACCGCAGTGCGCGAGTTCGACGCCCACTATCAGCAGGTTAAACGGCTACGCGAGCGCATTCGCGGTCGCTTAGCGCGCCATACCCGCCGCGATAACATCTGCTTCGACGGCCTCTCGCGGGTCTCTCATGCCACCGATGCGACCGACTGGCGGGTCGAGATCCCCTTCGTGGTGCTCACCCCCGACTACGAAGAGGAGATCGCCCCCTTAGTCGCAACGTGTATCGCCGAGGGGTTGACCGTCATCCCGCGGGGCGGTGGCACCGGCTACACCGGCGGTGCGGTGCCGCTCGATAACCGCTCAGCGGTCCTGAACACGGAAAAGCTCGATCAGATCTCTGAGGTCGAGTGGGTCGAGCTGCCCGAGGTCGACGAACCGGTGGCGACCGTACAAGTCGGCGCCGGTGCGGTGACACGGCGCGTCGGCGAGCGGGCCGAGGCGGCCGATCTGGTCTTCGCTGTCGATCCGACCTCTCAGGAGGCCTCGACGATCGGCGGCAACATCGCGATGAACGCCGGCGGTAAGAAGGCGGTACTCTGGGGCACTACGCTCGATAACGTCGCCTCCTACTGGATGGTGACACCGGAGGCGCAGTGGCTCTTCGTCGAGCGCCTAGCGCACAATCTCGGCAAGCTCAACGAACAACCACAGGTGCGCTTTCGCATAACGCGCTTTGCAAGCGACGCCCGCACCCCGGTCGGCGAGCCCGAGATCCTCACCTTCCGCGGCTCGGACTTTCGCAAGACGGGGCTGGGCAAAGATGTCACCGATAAGCACCTCGGCGGCCTGCCCGGCGTGCAGAAGGAGGGCTGTGACGGGCTGATCACCTCGGCGCGCTTTGTCCTGCATCGGATGCCGACTCACATGCGCACGGTCTGCCTGGAGTTCTACGGCACCGATCTGCACCAAGCGGTACCGGCGATCACTGAGATCCGCGACGACCTGCTCGCCGATGAGCAAGTGGCACTCGCCGGTCTCGAACACCTCGATGAGCGCTATATCCAGGCAGTCGACTACAGCCCGAAGGCCAACCGGCGCGAGCTGCCGAAGATGCTGCTGCTCGCCGATCTCGCCGGTGATGACCCCGACGCCGTAGCGGCCGCCGCTGACCGGGCTGTAGCACTGGCACAGCAGCGCGACGGCGAGGGCTTTATCGCCGTCTCCCCGGAAGCCCGCCGCCGCTTCTGGTCGGAGCGCTCGCGCACCGCGGCGATCGCAGCCCACACCAACGCCTTTAAGATCAACGAAGATGTGGTCATTCCGCTGGAGCGTCTAGCGGAGTACACCGAGGGGATCGAGCGGATCAATATCGAGCACTCGATCCGCAACAAGCTGGCGATGGTCGACGAGATCCTCGACTACCTCGCCGGCCCGCTGCCGGAACTGCGCCAGGCGCCCGATTTCGAGGAGAGCGAAGAGGGCGAGCGGATTATCGCCGATAAGCAGGCGTCGGCCCGCGACCATCTGCGGCGAGTGCAGGTGCGCTGGCAGCGGCTGCTCGCAACCATGGACGAGCCGGCGAGCGCCTGTGCCGACCTGCTCGATGAGACGGCACAGGGCGATCTGCGCCCGAGCGACCGTGTCCTCGATCTGCTATTGCGTCGTAGCCTGCGGGTCTCGTTCCGCAGCGAGGCCGAGCGGCCCATCGACGAGATCTTCAACGGCCGCGACCTACAACCGGTGCGGGTTCGTTTTAAGCAGATCCACGACCGAGTGCTGCGCAGCCGCCTCTTCGTCGCCCTGCACATGCACGCCGGTGACGGCAACGTCCACACCAACATCCCGGTCAACTCGAACGACTACGAGATGATGCGTCAGGCCGAGGGGATCGTCGAGCACATCATGGATCTTGCCCGCGCGCTCGGCGGGGTGATCACCGGTGAGCACGGCGTCGGCTTGACCAAGATGCAGTACCTCGACCCGGAGCAGGTCGCCCAGTTTGCCGAGTACAACGCCCGCGTCGACCCCGAAGGGCACTTCAATCGCGGCAAGCTTCTGCCCGGCTCGGGCCTGGAGAACGCCTACACCCCGTCGCTGCGCCTCGTCGAGCAGGAAGCGCTGCTCCTTGAGGCGAGCGCCCTCGGCGAGCTGAACCACGAGATCAAAGACTGCCTACGCTGCGGCAAGTGCAAACCGAAGTGCACGACGCACGTCCCGCGCGCGAGCCTGCTCTACTCACCGCGCAACAAGATCCTCGCCGCTGGTCTGCTGACTGAGGCCTTCCTCTACGAGGAGCAGACTCGCCGCGGGCTCTCGCTGCGCCACTTCGAGGCGCTGAACGATCTCGCCGATCACTGCACGATCTGCCACAAGTGTCTGCAGCCGTGCCCGGTCAACATCGACTTCGGCGATGTCACGGTGCTGCTGCGCCAGATTCTCGAGGCCCGGGGGCAGCGGCGCAAGCGCCTGACCTCGAAACTCTCGATGGCCTTCTTAAACACCCAAGATCCGCGCTTGGTGCGCGGCATGCGCCTCATCTTGGGCAGGATGGCCTTCGCAACCCAAGCGCGGCTGTCACAAGGGCTGCGCCGCATCGGTGCTCTGCCCTTAAGGCGCCGCCCGGCGGCGACCACAGGACGCGCGAACCCGGTTACCCAGGCGATCCACTTCGTCGATAAACCGATGCCGAGCACCCTGCCGCCGCAGACGCTGCGCGCCTTGATCGGTGCCGAGGAGCGCGACCACATCCCGATTGTGCGCGATCCAAAGCTCTCACAGGCCGACGCTGAGACGATCTTCTACTTCCCAGGCTGCGGCTCCGAGCGCCTCTTTAGCGACGTTGGCCTCGCCACGCTCGCCATGCTCCACCACGCCGGGACCGAGATCGTCCTGCCGCCCGGCTATCTCTGCTGCGGCTTTCCGCAGCACGCCAGTGGGGCGAAGGGGCGCAGCCAAGCGATCAGCACCGCCAATCGAGTGCTGCTCCACCGCGTCGCCACCACGCTGAACTACGTCGATATCGAGACCGTCGTCGTCTCGTGTGGCACCTGCATGGATCAGCTGCTCAAGTACGAGCTGCAGAAGATCTTCCCCGGCAGCCGCCTGCTCGATATCCATGAACTCTTAGCGGAAAAGGGCTTCGCGCTGCCGGGCAACGAGGCAGTGAGCTACCTCTACCACGACCCGTGCCACTCGCCGATGCGCACCTACAACCCGACGGCGACGGCTTCGAAGCTCATGGGGCAGACGGTCACGCTGTCGGATCGCTGCTGCGGCGAGGCCGGATCGTTCGCCGTCTCGCGGCCCGATATCGCCGCTCAGGTGCGCTACCGTAAAGAGGCCGAGATCAGCGCTGCCGTCACCGCGGAACAGGGGCAAATGGTCGCAGAGCCCGACAGCATGCGCATGCTGACCTCCTGTCCAGCCTGCCTGCAGGGGCTTTCGCGCTACCGGGAAGAGACCGGCGTGCACCCGGAGTACATCGTCGTCGAACTGGCCGAAGGGCTCCTCGGGGCGGGCTGGCAAGAGCGCTTCCTGACCGAACTGCGCGACGGCGTGCTGCATAAAGTGCTACTCTGACCCCCCCATGATGGGGGGACGGAGAGGATAGAGACCCACAGGGGCCAAGATGGCACATGGAGGGGATAGGGGCGCGATAACGGCGCAATCACCTTGCGTGGAGGAAGGGTTCCGAGGGCGCCCTGGCAACAGGCACGAGACAGGTGGGTGGGGCCGGTGAATGAAGGTGGAGCGGTAAACGAAATCGTGGCGTCGGTCTGGGCGTGGTTCGATGCGCTGTTATGGCGCACCGGCTCGTGGGTTAATGGCCACGCATCAGAGGTCGCCCTTGCCCTGGTCGCGACCCTGCTGGTGCTCTACGGCGATCATATCAACCGCACCTTTGCACGCACGGTCCGCCCCTACCCGTGGCTGGTGCGTGTGATCGCCTTTGTCCTGATGTGTGCCTTCGGGTACGGCGCCATCACCGTGCTGGTGACCCCTCTAATCGCTCAAGGGATCCTCATGATTGAGGCGCGCTGGATCGGTCTGCTGACCTTCGTCGTTTTCTTCGCCATCGGCACCCTAGCCGAGCGAAGGCGCTACATCTAAGTCCTAACCCGCTCCCGATGCGTTGCCATCAGCTGCCCGGAGTCTGCCGGGCGGGCAAAGTAGAACCCCTGCCCACGTTCACACCCTTCAGCCAATAGCGCGGCCCGCTGCGCTTCGCTCTCAATCCCCTCGGCTAAGACATCGAACCCCAAACTGCGCCCTAGGGCGATAATGGCGCGCACGATTGCGCTCTGGTGCGGATCTTCCGGCAGACCATCGACGAAGGAGCGATCGATCTTGAGTAGATCGACCGGTAGATCCTTTAAATAGCTCAGCGACGAGTAGCCGGTGCCAAAGTCGTCGATCGCTACGCGCACTCCGTGTGCGCGCAGCTGCTGTAGCCGCTGGGTGATATCCCCATCGGGATCGACCAGCAGACGTTCGGTGACCTCAATCTCCAGGCGATCGGGCGGCAACCCCACACGTTCTAGGGTCGCCAGGGTCTTCGTGACTACATCTGTAGCGTTGAGCTGTGGTGCCGCAAAGTTAACGCCCAAAAGACCGAGATCAAGCCCGCAATCGAGCCACTGCCGAAACTGGCGTGCCGCCTGCGCCAACACCCAATCGCCGAGTTGCACAATCAACCCGGAGCTCTCAGCCACCGGCACGAAGCGCGCCGGCGAGACCCACCCCAACCGCGGATGCGACCAGCGCACCAGCGCCTCGACCCCATTCCAGCGCCCATCGTGCAAACCGACCTGCGGCTGGTAGTAAACGATCAGCTGATCGTTAGCCAGCGCTTGGCGCAACTCGGCAGCCAGCTCAACGCGCTCGCGCGCCCGCTCGGTCAGCTCCTGACTAAAGAAACGGTAAGGGACCTCTTCGCGCTTGGCTTGATACATCGCCGCATCGGCTTGTTGAATCAACTCGGCGGCACTGGAGGCCTGATCCGGGTAGACCGCCAGACCGATGCGCGTGGAGACCGGCATCTCAACGCCACGGATGGTAAAGGGGCAATGAAGCCGCTCCATTAACGCCTCGGTCAACGTCACGACCTCGTCGACCAACTCCAGGTCGGGCATCAAGACCCCAAACTCATCGCCGCCGAGCCGCGCGACCGTATCCTCGGTACGGACCACCTCGCTGAGACGCTCGGCCAACTGCTCTAAGGTCTCATCACCGACGGCGTGGCCAAAACTATCGTTGATCAACTTAAAGTCGCTGACATCAACAATCAGCACAGCCAGCAAGCAACCCGTGCGCTGGCTGCTCACCAGTGCCTGTTCGAGACGGTCGTGAAAGAGCATACGATTCGGCAGCCCGGTTAGCGGGTCGAGGTGCATCATGCGTTCAAGCTGATGCTGATACTCCTTAACCCTGGAGATATCCGAGAAAACCGCCATGAAGTGGCTCCGGTGACCGCTCTCATCGCGGACCTCACGGATATTCAGCTGCTGCGCGTAGGTATCCCCGTTGCGACGCCGATTCCACACCTCCCCGCTCCACGAGCCGTGCGTCTCTAGCGCTTCCCACAGTGCCGCGTAGAACTCTGGGCCGTGCACCCCGGAGCGCAAGATCGCCGGAGTCTGCCCGCGGACCTCCTCTGCAGAGTAGCCGGTAATCTCCGTAAACGCCCGGTTAACCACAACGATACGCTGCTGCGCATCGGTAATCATGATCCCTTCGGCGGCCTCATCGAAGAAGATCGCCGCCTGCCGCAACTGCACCTCGACCCGTTTACGCTCAGTCACATCGTGCAGATTGAGTAGCTGCGCCTCCTGCCCCTCCCATTGCAGCTCGCGCACCCGCATCTCGACCGTGCGCACCCCTCGCCCGGAGTTGTAGAGTTCGATCTCCTGTGGCGTATCTCGGGCAACTGGAATGCCAAAGAGCAGCCCCAACAGCTCCTCGGCCGAACAGTCAAACAGCACCCCAGCGGTGGCATTGGCATAGAGCACCAGACCCGCCCGATTGATGACCAGGATCCCCTCTGTGGTGTTCGCCAGCAGGTAGTCGAGCTGGCGTTCACGCTCGCAGAGCACACGTGCTGCCGCCTCGCGCTCACGCAAGTCGTGCAGGATGCGCACCTCATGCCGCCGCCCTTCGAGCACCAGCGAGGCCATCGATACCGCGACCGGAATTTGCCCGCCGTTGCAATGGCGCACCATCGCTTCGCGCCCTCGTCCCCAGCCATTGCCGGGCGCTGTCTTGCACAGACCCAGCCCCTCGGTCAACGAAAGGGTCAGTAACTCCGCTTCGCGGTAGCCAAGAAGACGCTCGGCCGCTGGGTTGCAAAAGACCACGCGCTGTTGTTCGTCGCTGAGCAAAATGGCGTCTTGAGCGGCGGCCGCGAAGGCCCACGCCTTGGCCTCGGCAGCGCAGCGCGCCTGTTCGCTCTGCCGCTGCGCCGTGACGTCCTCCAGGATATGCAGCGAGTGACGATAGACGCCATCCGTCCCGTAGACTGGGAAGGAGCGCGAGATCAGCGACTCGCCACTGGCCACCGTACACTCCTCGACCGCTCCGGCAGCACCAGCGCTGTAGCTAAAACCAGCGCCGGCACGATCGGTGCCGGAACGGGCAACAGGATCAATGCCCCCCTCGACAACGTGCTGACAGCCGGGCAGCGGACCGTGGCGCTGCGGAAAGACCTCCCAGTAGGGGCGCCCAAGGACCTGGTCGCGCGTCATACCGGCCCGCTCCAGGTAGGCCTGGTTGACCTCCAAGAGGCGATACTCGGCATCGTGGATGAAGACTAGGGCCTTGACGGCGTCAATCACCGCCTTCCAGTCAAAACCCACCCAGGCCGCCTGCTCCCTCACGGCTACCGCTTCGACGGTATAACTTCCAGAGCAACCTCCGCGATCCCGCCACCGCTGCCCGGCCGCTTGCCAATCCCACTTCTCGACCGCTTGCCAGTCCCGCATCGGAGCACCACTGCGGCCCTTTTTTTCATCGCCCATATCGCTCCCCTCCCCCTCGCCACTACAGCACGCCCGATCACCCCACCAGATGACCTAAGACCCCACATACTATACCTGTTTCGGCCAAACCGTCGCCATTTTGATTTATACCAATACAATGCAGCCACAGCACCCCCAGCCTATCGCACCCCACAGAAAAGCGCGCGAGCCCGCCGCGCAACCCCGGGGGTGGTGCGGCGAAAGCGCGCCGCCTGTTGTATCTCACCCCCCAACCGTCACATCCTATAGTCGACGCCAAGGAGGGGATCCGGACGCCAACGGCACCGGCAGGCAGGGACGAGCTTGGTACGAGACTCAAAGAGACGCTTCGGTCGGAGGCCATAGTCCTCGACCGGGATCGAGAGCCAACGAAGGACGTTGACGATATCCAGAGCCGTACGGCACAGGCAAGTGCGGCAGCGGATGGTCCAAATTGAAATGGAGGTAGAGAGCTATGACCGATATTCGCACCGGCCTCACCGATGAAGAGTGCCAAGAGATCCACGAGATGAACATGCTGGGCATGCACGCGTACTGGTCGATCGGCCTGATCGCCAACGCCCTGGCCTATGCGTGGCGTCCGTTCCACCCGGGTCGCGCGGGTAACCGCCTTGAGGACCACGCCCCTGACTACGTCCGTTCCGCTCTGACCTCGGTCCAAGAGCAAGCGGGCTCGGTCGCGGCTGCCGTTCAGCAAACCCCGGTGATCGGCTAAGCACGCAGCGACGAGCGGCCGAATCAGGTTGGATCAGAGTTAAGGAGACTAGACCATGTGGAAACTGTGGAAATTTGTTGACTTTCGCATGACGGCGGTGGGCTTCCACCTGTTCTTTGCGCTGCTGGCGTTTGCCGTTCACTTCGCCTGCATCAGCTCCGAGCGCTTCAACTGGCTCGAGGGTGCGCCGGCTGCCGAGTACTACATGGACGAGAATCCCGGCATCTGGGCCCGCACCTCTTACGACGGCTAATCGCCTTCGGTTGAGTTGTGCGGTGGCGGGGGAGCCCGGCTAGGGGAGGTGCTCAGCATCACACCGAATCGGGCAGCCCTCGCGACAGGGCTCAACAGTGGCCCTTCGAGCAAGGGGGTCGTTTCGGTTGCGCGAAGCAGCATCCGGGGCGGTCCCCTTCTCAGGGTCAGGGGCCTGAAAAATAGATGCCATAGCAAGACAAGGGGACTTCAGCCATGGCGTTGTTAGATTTTGAGCGAAAATACCGAGTAAGAGGGGGCACTCTCCTCGGCGGTGACCTGTTTGATTTCTGGGTCGGGCCGTTTTACGTCGGTTTCTTCGGTGTGACGG
>NZ_NRRN01000064.1 GCF_016583625.1 Halorhodospira abdelmalekii
CGGGGCGGCTGACCAGGACGAGTGTGGTGCGTGCGCCATCGGCCAAGGCGGCAACGGCACCGGCGTAAGTCTCCTTCTGAGCTGCGAGCCCTTCTAGGGGGCCGAGGCAGGAGGTCCCGGAGGTGTTAGTCTCGATATACCCGGTCCAGGCGCTAGGCAGAGAGAGCAGCCGCAACGTGTGCCCGGTCGGTGCTGTGTCGAAGACCAAGTGGTCGTAACCCTCCGCAGCTCGAGGATTGCGATCAATGACTGGCACAGTCTGGCCGGCATAGTCCACAAACAGCTTCTCTCCAGCCCGGTGGTCCTGACGCATCACCATGTCCAGCTTGCCCTGCCAGGCCCGATAGTTCTCGCAAAACCAGCTGTACTGATACCCCTCTGGGTGGGCTTCCCGGTACTCCTGCCAGATCAGGAAAAGGGTGACGTGCTTGCCCCTCAACTCCTCTTTGACCCGATGCCAGTCCGGTACGACCCGGGCATGGGCTGGCAGGTCTGGAGGGGGCGGAAATAACAACTGCTCCAGGCGACTTTCGCCCAGGTTCTCTGGCAATGGCCAACTCAAACCCGCCTCGGCAAAACGCCGAAGATACTCCCTCACGGTGGGACGACTGATACCGCAGGCCAGTGCAACCTGGCGGTTGCTCAGCCCTCGCTCCCATTTGAGGCGTAGGACTTCTTTGATCTTCCGCATGGATAACCTCTTCGCTGGCATCTGACCTTCCCCGGATGGAAAGGACCAGCCTACCGGTAAGTTATCCCGCGTCTGGACACTTCGATGAGTCGACTCAGCGCCTCTGCCTGGGTGGCAGCCTTGCCGTGGAATCAGTGGCAGCTTTCCCCTGGAATGGGTGGCAGGCTTGCCGTGGAATCAGTGGCAACCTTGCTCCGGAATACGCACAGGGACCCCCGTCCACAAGCATGTGGATGCTCATCCAGACCATCACGAAGACCCGTCACTGTCCTTGATCTTCACACTTTTCCAAAGCTGGGACAGGGAACGTCGAGGCTGCTTCTGATAAACACCGTCATTGCGTTCGCGGTGAACCGCCAGGGCCAAAACGAGCGCGGTCGGGACTGGTGATCGAGTCTGCGCTGAGCGCGTCTAGTGGCATAATATGCCAATGGTGCTATGCTCGGGATGTTTTCATCCTGGGAGTCAATCCGCCATGCCGACCCGCAACGTGGTGTTGAGCGACCATCAGCAAGAGCTTGTCGAAACCCTGGTGCGATCGGGGCGGTACCAGAACGCTAGCGAGGTGCTGCGCGAGGGGCTGCGCCTGATCGAGCAGCGCGAGCGGCTCGAAGCGGCCAAGCTTCAAGCGCTGCAGCAAGCCGCCGAAACGGGCTGGCCGATATCACCGCTGGGCGCTATGTCGATATCGTCGAGGACCATCTCGAGGATTTCATCGGCCAACTGGGGGAGCAGGCTGCCGACCGGGTTAAGTTGGCAGGTTGATGGGGCGCTATCGACTCTCCACCACCGCGCAGGCGGATCTCATCGACATCCTCGCCTGGACACAGCGTCAGTTCGGAGAAGCGGCCCGCAAACGGTACGAAACCCTGCTGGTCACGGCGCTGCGTGACATCTCCAGCCAACCTGATCGGAACGGCAGCGTCGAACGGCCGGAGCTTGAGAACGGCGTGCGATCCTGGCACCTGCATCTGAGCCGGGATCGCGCCCGAACGGAAACCGGCATTGTGCGCCGCCCAAGGCATTTTTTAACTTACCGGGTGGAGCATGATCGAATTGTCGTCGGCCGGGTTCTGCACGACGCCATGGAACTCGCGCGGCATCTGGATGCCGAGGCACACTGGCAATAGGAACTGCTTGATGGCCTCGCGGGGGAACTCCCCCTACGGCCACACATCCGTTCCCGTTGACGGGCAGCTCAGGGTCGCTAATCGCCAAGGCCTGGAAACGCTCTGGGATTGAAAATATCCCTCCGCGCTTCAACGAGCTTGATCTGCTTGGTCAACTCATGCCGCGGATTGACAACCATGATTTCACCGAGGCCTGCCGACACAGCGCAGCTCGGGACAATCAAGCCCAGGCCCGTTCCCTCTCTCAGCCACTCATCGCCGAGCCTCTGCGTGGATTCGGGATGAGGAAAGCGGGCCCAATCCTCAGGCCAATGTTCCTGCGCCAGATACTCAATGAGAGTATCGTCAGGAATCTCGTACACTCCAAGGCGATAAGACGGAGGCACCATTCTCGGGGTTACGGTGTAATTCGCCATCTCCAGCATGGCGACCGGCGCCGACAATGCAAAATAAAGCACCAGCGTACCAGGGAGATTCCAGCGAGCCCCGTCTTTGTAGCTGCCACCCAACCCGGTATAGACCTCCAGGTACTTTTCCTTCGTGATGCGGAAAATCCGCATCAGCTGAATTCCCCATACTCGATTTTGTTCAATACCTGCGAAATCCAGCGACGACCCTCGAAGGTGTCGATCAGGTCAAGGGGGCGCTCGTCACCCAGAGCCGGTACCGGACTCTTGAACCACTGCATCGCGAGGTCATACGACTCCCAGACATCTGCTGCCTGGCGGAGCAACCGGACGGCATCCAGCACCTCCTCAGAAGTCTCTTTGGGCAGGGCTTTTCTACGGTAAACGCGACTGAGATTGCCAGAATCGATGTTCAGAATCCCCAGAAATGCTTCTCTCAGCCCCGTGGCCTCCACCACACTTTTAACCCACTCACCAGGAATGCCCTTGCGAGAGACATCGATAAACATCTTGCGACTGGAGAATACCTCTTCCGGAATGTCCCCCAGCTTTTTTCTGACCACATCACGAGTGGCATCCACGGATGGGCGATAGGCCCTGGCCTTCCGGCCAGCGACGCTGACGCGACTTTCTTCTTTCTCCGCCTGACTGATCATAGCTCACCCCGCATCAATATGAGGCGATTGTAACATCAAAACGATGCCAACAAGCGCAGATCAACCGTTTCTGGACGTATCTGTCCGGTGGCCCAACCCCTGCTCGGCGCTGGCACGCTCCCCGGAAATCCGGGACTGCGACACCATTCTGGGGGAGCCGCGGGCCTGCTCACGCGGGATGACCGCCTTGGCTTTCACTCGTGAGCGCCGGCTTTGCCGCTCTTGCGCACCCGGTCACGCAGGCCTTCAAAGTAACGGGCATCGGCTGCTCCCGCCGGGGCCGAGGCTGCTCCTGCCAACAGCAGCTTGCGCAGATGCAAGCGCTCCTGATCCTTGCGGATCAATTCACGCACGTACTCGCTGCTGGTGCCATAGCCGCGCTGGCTGACCTGTTCGTCCACGAAGGACTTCAGACTGTCCGGGAGAGAGATGTTCATCGTGCTCATGGGACAGGCGTAGGTTCATTGGCAAAATTTGGCAAGAACCGCATGGCATCCGGCCAGTAGGTATCGATGTCGGAAGCCCCCGACGGAGCATCCCGGAGGAACCGATGATCACGTCGGCAAACTCATCCACCGGGACACGGTAGTCCGCCACCTTATCGGGTACCGGACTAGACCCAGAATGACGAGTCGAGGTCAATCACGCTGATTACCATGCAAAGTGGTCACCTACCGGGCTTTTGATGACGACGGTCGGTTTCCAGAAATTGTGCCAGCAACCGGTCGGCGTCATGACGTGGTCCAATTGGTCGGGGTAGGGTAGTGTTGGAGGATGACGCAGCGATGACGACTCCCCCCCCCCCGCGACATACGGACCAGGCCTCGTCCGCAGGGCCTGGCTGTCGAAGAACTGGATGCCTTGGCGGGCAGGCTTGGAAGTGCTCCAAGGGAGGCCAGGAGGGCGGTGGAAAAGGCTCATTCACATAACGCCTCGAGTATCCCGTGCCAGCGCAGGACCACCATAAAGTGTCCGCCTGTCCTACGTCGTGATTATAAGGATACCAGACTGCTGACCGCCAGCCCCGCCCCATCAGTTGGTCGATAAAGAGCTTTTCCACCGTCCCTATACCCTGCCCCTGCCTTGCCACGACTCCAAAGCTCAGTGAGTACCTTCGATGGTTGCGAAAGCAACACCAGACAGAAAATTTCCTGGATTGCGCCCATAATCCTCGGGTCAAAAAGCACAGTTGGACGGATCACAATCCAACAACTGGATGACCCATAAGGCAGCAATTGGACGATTTACCAAACATCATTTAGACGCTAACCTAGCCAGCAACTGGACGCTGGCAGAGGTGCGACATGCTATCCCCCTATCTCCCGCGCTTGATTCGTGGTCGAGTGCTTGAGTCCCTCGCTGATACGCCGGTGGTCTGCCTGCTGGGGCCACGTCAGGCAGGCAAGACGACACTCGCGCAGCGCATCGACCCGAAGCGCACCTATCTGAATCTGGATGACCCGACGCTGCTGGAAGCAGCTCGGCAGGATCCGCTCGGCTTCGTGGAGGGCCTGCCTGAGCGCGTCATTCTGGACGAGGTACAGCGGGTGCCGGAACTGCTGCTGGCGATCAAGTCGGTGGTAGACCGTGATCGCCAGCCAGGCCGCTTCCTGCTCACAGGCTCCGCCAACCTGCTGTTGTTACCCAAGGCTCAGGAGTCCCTGGCCGGCCGCATGGAAGTCATCTACCTGCATCCACTGACCGAACAGGAGAAACGTGTCAGCACCTCGACCCTGCTCGGCGTACTGGTGGAGGGTCAGCTAACACCCAGAATGGTGCCGGACAGCGTGCCACTGGCCCCAGCGCCAGAGGTACTGTGTCAGGGTGGGTATCCCGAACCCAACCGCCGTCCGCCCCATCGGGCACGTCAGTGGTATCGCCAGTACCTGAACGCCATCGTGCAGCGCGACGTGCGGGATATCGCTGCCATTCAGGACGAAGATGGGATGATGCGCCTGGTGGAGTTGCTGGCCTACCGCACTGCCGGCCTGCTCAACGTCAGCAATCTGAGCAAGGAACTGGGGATAGAGCGTGCCACCGTCTCCAAGTACCTTGGCATCCTGGAGCGCCTGTTTCTGGTCCATCAACTCCCCGCCTGGCACCGTAACCACGCCAAACGGCTGATCAAGAGTCCCAAGATGCATCTGGTGGATACCGGGCTTGCCGCGGCCCTGGGTCGCCTGGGGCCGGAACAGTGGCTGACCGAGGCAGAACGCTTCGGCGCCCTGCTGGAAAGTCATGTGGTCGAGCAGCTGGTCGCTCAGGCCTCCTGGGTCGATCCGGAGCTACGATTTTCCCACTATCGGGACAAGGACCAGGTAGAGGTCGACCTTGTCATCGAGCGTGGCCAGGAACTCTGGGGCGTGGAGGTCAAACGTGCCGCCAGTGTGCAAGCCAAGGATGCCGCCGGGCTCGCCAGGCTCGCCGAACAGGCCGGCAAGGGCTTCCGCGGGGGCATGCTCATCTACACCGGCCGCCACTGTCTCAAGCTGCAGGTGCCGGGCTGCTTCGCAGTGCCGATCGGCATGCTGTGGGGAGAAGAGCCCGGCCATCCCATCTCCCGCGAGGCCGCGATGCAGGCCCTGGTTGACCAGGCCCAGGGTCTGGATATGGGCTACTGAAATCCCCAGCCCGGCGTCGCTGACAAGCCAGCGGTGATGCCAGCGCCTGCGTCTATGTGACGACTGCGGATCCGAGCACTTCACCCATCCAGTTGCTGTGCAGAACGAGACCACGCCCTTGATCATCAACGTGGTGAACAGGTGCTGGCGCAGGGCTTCCTGGTCCGGGATATGGGAGGGTTTCCAGAAGTCGGGGGATGGCGATCTCCTGCTGGATCAGGGCCACCAGTTCCTCGGTGGCTTCCAGCAGCTTGCGGGCATGGGCCTCGCGGTGGTCACCACGCCTCGGCCACGGTAGTCACGCAGTTGGGTGAACTGAAGGACACCATCGTCGCCGGCCATCGGGGCCGTGGCGCGCCGCCCACCGACCACGAGGGGCCGCCCCCGCAGTTGCGGGTAGCGCAGCAATTCCACGGAAGCGTAGAACGTATCCATGTCGAGATGGGCAATGCAGCGGCGGCCACGCCAAACCTGCGGGTGCGTCCGGCGAAGCAGGGAGGAAGATGAATCACTTGAGCGCTATAATCGAAAGACCAATCAAATGATCCATGACGAAACAGGCCATTGCACGAGAGGTGCCCCATGCAAACAATGACGATGGAGCAACGCCAGACACTGGCTGCCGCCGGGTTGCGGGCTTATCCAAACATTGCCCGGGCATGGGGTCTCAAGGAACAGGAGGCAGCACGACTGCTGGGGGTCTCCGGCCCAACCTATCGCCGCTGGAAACGTGATCCGAACCGGGTGCAGGCGGATGTGAACCTGCTGGAGCGTCTCTCCTTGATTCTCGGCATCTACAAGGCACTCCATATCCTGCTGCCAAGGCCCGAGTCCGCCCATGGCTGGGTGAGACGACCGAACACCAATCCTCGCTTTGGCGGACATCCACCCCTTGAACGCATGCTTGGGGGGCACGTCGCCGACCTGGTGGCTGTGCGGGAGCATCTGGATGCCGCCCGAGGCTGATCTTCTCGCCCGGTTTTCAGAGGTGGAGGTGCATTGGCCCAAGAGCTACCGGATCGTACCTTCCCGTTTCCCCCCCATAGACCTCTTCGAAGGCATTGCCGGACAAGCCGGCGATCTGGTGGCCCTCAGTGAGCTTGAGGGCCTGACCTCGAATCGCCTGCGCGAGGCGGCCGGCGAGATCCATCTGGTACCCGAACAGGATCGCCGATTCGGACCCGGCTACACGCCGGTCATGGCCGCCTTTACCTACCCGGCCGAGAGCAGTTTTTCCGATGGGGCCTACGGCGTGTATTACTGCGCCCGAGATGAGCACACCGCGGTGGCCGAAACCCGTCATCATCGCGAGCATTTCCTCCGTGAATCGTCGGAACCCTCTATCAACCTGGAAATGCGGGTTTATCTGGCAGAATTGCGGGCACCGCTGCTCGACCTCCGCATCCCCACTGGCGCTCCCTACCTTGACCCCCACGATTGGCGGCCTTCGCAGCATCTGGGACTTCAGGCCCGACAGGCCGGTCGTTACGGATTCATCTATCCCAGCGTAAGGGATACCGAGGGCGGTCTGTGTGCGGGTGTCCTGAGGCCACCCGCCCTTGGGCCAACCCGGCAGGGCAGGCACCTGCAATATCGATGGGATGGCGAAAAGATCACCCACATCATTGAACTGAGGGCAACGGGATATTGACCTCGGGCCCATGATTCAACGTCCTCCGGGGTGCTGGATCACCTCAAAATCCACACTCATCGGCCCACTGCCCTGGTGCTTGAGATACCGAACCGGCCCGTAATAGGTAAATGGCGCGGCCTTCCGCTGTTCCAGCTTGTCATCCGGTGGTTCGGTGAGGCCCTGATAGGCGTCCGGCAGGTCGGCCAGCAGCGGGCGTCGACGCTGCAACACCTGCCATGATCGGGCAGCAAGATCCGTCAGCGTGGGCCCCTCCCGCCAGCCATCCAGCTCCTGGAAAGCCTCCAGCAGGACCATCTTGTAGCTCTTGGTCATGGCGGTGGTCTGCAGTTCCCGGAGCAGATCCGCCTGCCGCTCGATCACCGTCCGCTCCTCGGCCTGAAGGTCGGGCTCCAGGGCGGCGATCAGCCCGAACCAGTGACCATACTGGCGACGCACGGCCTGCAGGCTGGCACCAGCGCGGTAGAACTCGGTCAGGGTCGGCCGACGGCCGAGGGTGTCGCGCAGGGTGAGGTACTGATCCTGCAGATCACTGCCGCCCAGGGATTTGAGAAAATCGATGAACCGCAGGTCGTAATTGACGTAACAGCCCGCGGGCAGATCCAGGCTCTGGTTTTCCAGATCGCGGGCAAACCGGGCCAGATCCTGATGGGTCATGGTCCGGTTCATCAGCGCCATGGGCTTGTGCAGAAAACTCTGGTGATTGGCCACGAAATCCAGCACCACCAGTTGCTCCTTCGCTTCGGCCTTGCGCAGGCCCCGACCCAGTTGCTGCAGGAACAGGATGCGGGATTCGGTGGGGCGCAGCATCATCACGGTGTCGATGGCCGGCAGGTCCACCCCCTCGTTGAACAGGTCCACGCAGAACAGCACCTGCAACTGGCCGTTGGCCAATTGTTCCAGCGCCTCACCCCGGGACAGCCTGGAATCGGCATAGACCGCCGCCGCCCTCACACCCTGCCGAGCAAATTGATCGGCCATGTAATCGGCATGGCGGATGGAGATGCAAAAGGCCAGGGTGCGCCGCTGAGCCCGTTCCCGCCAGGTGTTCAGGGCATGACGGGCACGAGCCAGGGTCGCCAGCCGGTTGCCCAGCAGATCCGGGTCGAACCGGCCGTTGCGCCAGGGGATGCTCTGATAGTCCACGTCCTCGTCGAAAACGCCGTAGTAGTGGAACGGCACCAGCAGATCCTCATTCACCCCGGTGAACAGATCACTCTCGAACACCAGATTGTCATCGCACAAGGAGAGAATGCTGGCGTTGTCGGTGCGGTCGGGGGTGGCGGTGAGGCCCAGCAGGAAGGCGGGCGCAAAGTGGTTCAGCAGGCGGTGATAGGTGGGCGCGGCGGCGTGGTGGAATTCATCCACGACGATGTAATCGAAATGCCCCGGCTCAAAGCGTTCCAGGTGATCGACCCGGCCCAGGGTCTGGATGGAGGCGCAGAGGATATCCACCCGGGCGTCCCGCTGGCGGCCGTGATAGAAGCCGATCCGGGCGCTGGGGCGGATGCGGGCAAAGGTGGCGGCGGCCTGGTTGAGGATCTCTTCCCGATGGGCCACGAACAGGATCCGGCGGGCGCCCGTCTGCTGCGTGTCGAAGGCGGCGAGCCAGGTCTTGCCCAGGCCGGTGGCCATGACCACCAGACCACGCCGGTAGCCGTCCAGGCGTGTCTGCCCGAGTGCCTCCAGGGCCTGCGACTGAATGTGCGTGGGCATGGGCGGCGGGTCCGACTCGGTGCTGCCCGGCTCCCATGAACGCTCCGGCGGGATGCGGCGGGCTTCGTAGGCGTCGATCCACTCGTCCGACAACGGCACGGTGGCCGGATCACTGAACAGGGCCTTAAAACGCGCCCGGGTTTCCAGAAAGCCCTTGTCCCCCGGATAGTTGATCCGGTAGTTCCATTCCAGTCCCTGCTGCAGGGCCTGGCGGCTGATGTTGCTGGAGCCGATGAAGGCGCATCCCCATTGGGCATCGCTATCCTTCGAGCCGGCAAACAGGTAGGCCTTCAGGTGAAAACTGCCGCCCCGGCTCTGGTAAACCCGCACCTGAGCCCCCTGCTCCTGAAGCAGCATGAGGGCCCGCAGCGCCTGGGGATCGGTGATGTCCAGGTAATCGCTGGTGAGGATGCGGATACGCGCAGGACGTCGGCCAGCTGCCTCGCGGTCCAGCGCCGCCTGTAGATCAGGCAGCAACAGGCGCAGGCCGGTGTGCTTGATGAAGGCCACTGCCATGTCGATGGCATCGGCCCGGTGAATGCTGCTGCACAGATGGGGCAGGAAGGGGTTGTCGTCACCACCGGTAATGAGTTGGCGGGTGGCCTTGTGCAGCAGACAGTTCAGCCACTGTTCCTCCCGATCCGGGCGTTGATCCTCGGTGATCCAGCATTCCAGATCGGCCAGTCCGGGGAGTTCCCGAGTCCAGACGCGGATCTGGTCTTCATTGGCATCGGTGAAGTGTCGGCCGTTGCGATCACGTTCACCCGTGCCCCGCTTGAAGCTGCAGTAGAGGACGCCACCGGCCTTCAGGGCCTGCCACAGTGCCTGCAAGTTGCAGGGCATCTCGGCGGCGGGCACATGCAGCAGGCTGGCGCAGGCCCAGATGCCGTCATACCGTTCGACCTCGTCCACCTCATCGAACCGCTGCACGGGCACCGTCTGGCCAAGCAGTCGTGAGGCATGATCCGCCAGCGCCTGGCTGGCATCAAAGGCACTGACCTGATAGCCCCGCTGCTGGAAGGCCAGGGCGTCGCGCCCGGCACCGCAACCGGCATCCAGCACCCGTGCGCCGGCCGGCAAGTGGCGCAGAAAGCGCTGGTACAGGGGCTCCATGTCCACGTGCAGGGTGTCGGCGATGAACTGGCCGGCGTGCTGGTTGTAGTAATGGGTGGTGTCGTTCACGTCCCTGGCGCCATGCATGGATTCAGCTGTCGCTTGAGGATAGCGCCTTGAGGGCACTGACCAGGATCTGGCAGCGGTGTCTGTTGTTCATGACGCAGTCTCTGACTGCGCAGAAGTGGATTTCGGGGTTCTTGACGAGTACCAGCGTGAGGAGCAGCGTCAGCACGTCCCGGTCCTGCTCATTTTCGATCCAGTCCCAGGCGGTCTCCGTCAGCGGCAAATGCCGGGAGGCACACTCCCTGAACAACAAGCGGCGGGTGACCGAGACCACAGACCCACCGCTGGAACGGGCTTGCTCATCGGTCGACTCTTTGACCGAACACCAGGCTGGATGCAGGCTTTGAGCAAAAATGCCAAGGATGTCCTCGTCGCGCTTAAATTCCTCTTCATAGGAGAGCTCTTCTGCAAGGGAGCCATCAGACTCGTCCATGATGGAGTCGATGGACCCTTCGAGGGCAGTCAGCGCATCCAGGAAAGCTCTCTTCTGGTCTTCAAACCGGACCATCAGGCGCTCTCCTTCAGCGGTACCAAAAACGGTCACCAGGGCATCTTTCAGGGCCCCGACTTCCACAACCGGAGGCCGCGGGTCAGTAGCGAAGGATGACTGACTCAGAACCCTTCTGACCATGAGGGCACTGAGCGAGTCCGCGTTCTCCAGGCGCTGGTTCGCTTCCACCACCCAGCGCATCTCCTCGTCGGTGCTGCCTATCCCCGCCTCAGCAAGGGATTTCAGGATGTCTTCGGGCTTGAATTGGGGCCCCGCAGGAGACTTACAGGCCATCACAAACAGCCCCTGCAGATCTGACGTGGCCTGAATCCAGCTGAGGCAGGACTTCCCGGCACCGATGGAACCCGGTGATAACACCCTGAAGTGCTTCAGGAACCATTCCCGGGCCAGCCCCCATTGATTGTGGTCCACAAGAGCCTTCAACAGTTGCGATGCTGCTTCCCGGGGTGGACTGTACACGCGAATGAATTGCTCCAAACCATTGATGTCTTCCTGTCGGCCCAGAACCTTCTCCAGAAGGCGCGAGGGATCGGTGAGCAAGGGATGAGGGATCCTTTCGCCCAAGTGCCTGAATACAATGCTCTGTGATTGATCAGCCTGCGACGCATCAATATCGCCAAATGTGATGGCGCAGTCAGGGAAGCGGTGCTCAGCGAGCATGGCAACTGCGAGCAAGGGAATATGGAAGGCAAGGCCCTGAGTCTTGGCAAAAAAGACCAGGCAGGATTCCGCCTCACCCGCCTCATCATCCACCGCGTCGACGATCCCAGCGGCTTTGGAACCTTCCCCCGGACTCCTGTACCTCTGCAACGCTCGGAACATCCGGAATGATTGAGCTGTGGCCAGGTATTGCTGGTCCTTGGCCGCCTCCATGACGCTGATGTCCCGCATCGAACCCGAGACATGCCAATGGCGTGACATCGGATCGTCCCGATCTCTCTCAATGTCACGAGAGTAGCTGACGCACTCGAACCCCTGGATGATTCTCCGGTTAGGGCTGATAAGGGGCTCGGAGAAGGAGACGAGTAATCGGAGCGAATCGTCGTAGAAGTCACCCCAGTCGTCCGGATGAATTCGGTCTGGAAATATCTTGAGTCCGAGAAACACACCCACTACCCACCTCCATGGCACTTTCGTCTTCTTGTAGCATGAACGAACTCTACCGGAATGCAATGCAAGCCACGCATGGTTCGCGACCTGCTGACCGGTTTTGTCAAGGAAGCCTGGGTGGAACAACTCGATTTCACCAGTCTGGAGAAGGTCAGCGGCTCCTATGTGACCGACGACTGGAAACCTGGGCTGACGCCATCCTGGAGGCAGAGACGCTGGAGGCCTTGCTGAGCGAGGCGCCCAGGCACTGAGTTCCATCACATGAAGCCCTCTGAAGCCTTGAACTCGAATCGTACCGCGATCCGGCATGTGGTCGAGTCTCACCGCGCCTGCAATGCGCGGGTGTTTGGATCTGTCCTGCGCGGCCAGGACACGGATGGCAGCGACCTGGATATCCTGATTGATCCGACGCCTGAAACGACGCTGCTCGACATCGGCGCAATCCGCCACGAACTCGGCAAGCTACTCGGTGTTCCTGTGGACGTTTTGACCCCCAACGCCTTGCCCGAAAACTTCCGGGCCAAGGTGCTCGCGGAGGCACGCCCCGTATGACCCGCGACTGAGGCGGACCAGATTGCCGATCAATGCGCCCTCCTCCGCGCCCTCGGCGCGGGCAAAGGTCGCATGGAACAGATCAATGATGTCCTGCTCCTGCCCTCTGAACGTTTGCGAAAATTTCATGGGTGGCTCTGCTCCGAATTTCATACTCGAAAGTGCTCATTCGGTAATTCGCTCTCCGTTGATAGCGCCCGGGTTTGACCAGGCGAGCAACTGGAGTCCTGGTTGAGCAGTCCCAACCGGAGGCGCTCAGTCCGTTCCAGCAAGATCGCCTTGACCCGCTTGAACGGAGTGAACCGCTCAATATCCGGGTCAAACAACCGTGCTAGCA